>JAHIKV010000205.1 GCA_018897395.1 Planctomycetota bacterium
CGCCATACCTTCGGCACGCTATTGAGCGTCGCCGGCGTTGCACCGCGAACGGCACAAGCCGCCATGCGCCATTCCAGTATCGACCTCACCATGAACGTCTACACCGATCCGAAGCTGTTGGACGTGGCCGGTGCGATGGAATCGCTGCCGATGCTCTCTCTCTCCGCAAGCGCCGAGAGCGCGAAGGCGACGGGGACCGATGATTCGACCGTTTCGCCGCTTGCACCAATGCTTGCACCAACTCTCGGCAAACCGACAACGCGGCTGTCAATTCGTGACAAACGGGCAAGCTGGGAAGGCGCTTCGCCGCGAAGCCAAGAAACGCGAAAAACCCCTGGAAAACAAGGGTTTTTCGACGTTTCCGAACAGTGGGCGATGACAGGCTCGAACTGTCCACATCCACGTTGTAAGCGTGGCGCTCTAACCAACTGAGCTAATCGCCCGAGGAAGTTGCCTCCGTTGTCGTTCAGCCGGCCTCCCGGTCCGGCCTTTCAGTCCTTGCCCGAGCGCCTCACCGATCCGTTGTCGCGGAAGAACCTCGTCGGGGACGGTCGCTTCATGAGCGGCTCGGACGGAAGCGGCGGCAGGCGACCGCTCCGGCAGCCCGGCGCGACGGCCTCGCCGTCGCCAAACGTCGGATAATCCAAAGTATAATCCAAAGTATAATCCGCGGCGGTATGGGCGTGCAACGGCCGGTCCGAGTTGGGATACCTCTTCCACGCCAGAGGGGAGCGGCTCGGTTGGTTCTCGCGCGACGGCCCCCAGTAGGTCTTCCAGGCCTCGAAGCTCATCGCCTCCGGCGGAATCTCGGGATCGATGTTCCGCACCATCCAAAACACGTCCACGTCCTGGTAGTAGTTGCCGTCGCCGTTCCAGACCAGGCGTTGGCGGGATTGTTCCACGCCGACGGCCCCATCCTGCTCGACCAACGGCACGCCGGGGGCAGAGACGAAAACGTCGTCCGTGCAGACGAACTGCACCGTCAATTGGTACGGGTTCGACGGAGTGCTGGTCAGCCGGCAAAGTCCGCCGCGGACAATGGCCGTCAGTCGCCGCAACTCGAGCCGAAGCGTTTCGTCGGGTTTCGGCGCCACCTGCCCCCCGCCGGCCGCCAACAGCGCGTCGGTGGTGACCAGCAGTCCGTTGTCCCACAACAAGTGTACCGGTTGCAGTTCTTCGACGCGGAGAAAGATGGCCTCGCCCCGGGCTATGGAGTCGACCAGTTCGATCGAGGCCAGCGGGGTAGCCGCCGGGGCGCCGTCTACCGACGTGCCCGCGTCCGGCGCGGGCCGCGCACGGATGAACGCCACCTCGGGGTGATAGGTCATCAGTTGATCCGAGACGTTGCAAACTGTCAGCGAGCACCGTTCGAGCCGGAGCGACTGACCGCCCCACGTCTCGACCAGCGACCAGTTGTCGGCCGGCAGGTCGCGTGGAACGTGCAACTCCACCGCCACGTCGATCAATGTCAAGCGGCCGGCGGAGAGGGTCAACATGCTCCGCGGATACATGACGGGGTTGATTTCGTCGGGACGGAAGACGACGATCGGCTGGAATCCCTTACCCGGCCGGACGGTCACTTGCAGGTTGGAAAGCTTCATCGGGCGTTCTTCGCGCGGCCCGTTGAAACGCAGCTCGACGACGTCGCCGTTTTGGGCCGATGCGCAAGCCGCGCCGAGGCTCGTAAACTCGTTCTCTCCAGCGGCCGTGTCGCCCACGATCAGCACGCCGGAGCGCTTCGGAGCCGACTCGGCCGACGAACCGGCGCGGGGCAAGGAGGGATTGTCGGCGATGCTCGGCGGGGACAACGCCGCCTCGTTGTCCAGCCTCGGCCAAAAAGCGTCGGCCGGCCAGGCGGCGCCCTGCTTCGAGGCCGGTCCCCCGGGCCGCAAAACGGACGAGGCCGGAGACGCAGGCGACTCGGAACCGGCCTCGGCGGACGGCTGCCCAGCCGAGGGGTTGGAACCTGCCGTGGAGCCGGGGGCATAGGTACCCCATTCACCCGGCAAGAAAGAAAACGTCTCGCTCTCGAAAGGTTCGGGAAACAATTCATCCGTCGGTTGTTTCTCCTTCGGGGTGGTCGTCGGCGAGGGGAGCGATTTTGGGGCAACTACCGCCTCCGTCCGATCCTTTCTCGCCATCTCGGCGGGCGGCGGCAAAGAATCGTCGCGCCGCGACCAGAACCAGTCGAGCAGCAATACCACGCAGAGCAACGACGCCATCGGCATCATCCAGGGCAGGTGCCGCCCGAGAAACGAAACCGGCGGCGCTGGAGGCGGCGTCAGCCAAACTCGGCTCGTGGGACTCATCGGTTGCAAACCAATGCGGCCGGCCAGCATGAGCAGATCGGACTCCAGTTCGCCGGGGGTGGCGTAACGGCGGCGCGGATCCTTGGCCATCATCTTTTCCAACACTTGTTTCGACTCGTCCGGCAACTCGGGCCGGAATTGCCGGATGTCGGGCGGCTGGTCGCCCTGGTGTTGGAGTAACTTCTGCAAGACCGTCCCTTCCGGAAACGGCGGTTGCCCGGCAAGCATGAAAAACAGCGTGCAGCCGAGCGAGTAGATGTCGCTGCGGACGTCGGCGTGGCGGGGGTCGCGCGCCTGTTCGGGCGAAATGTAATCAAAAGTGCCCAGTGTCACGCCGCTGGCCGTCAAGTCGGCGCCGTCCGGATCGGATTGCCGCATTCGGGCAAGTCCCATGTCGATCAACTTCACGCGCCCCTCGGACGTGACCAGCACGTTCGACGGCTTGATGTCCCGATGGACGACGTTTTGGGAATCGGCGTGCGCGAGCGCCTCGGCAATCTGGAGCGTGTAGCTTACCGCCTCGGCCAGCGGCAACGGTCCCTTCCGCTCGACCAACGAACGCACGTTCGCGCCTTCGATGAACTCGGAGACGATGTAGGACAGGTCGCGGTCCTCGCCCACGTAGTAGACCCGCGCGATGTTTTCGTGATCGAGCCGCGCCGCCGATTGGGCCTCGTTCTGGAACCGCTGAAAGGCGTCCCCATCGGCCGCCTGCTCGGGGGGCAGGATTTTCAAGGCGACCGTCCGGCCCAGCCTGGTGTCGATGGCGCGGAAGACTCGGCCCATACCGCCCCCGCCGACGTACTCGACCAACTCGAAGAATCCGATTCGGTCGCCCGGCATCACACGCCCTTCCAGGATGCGGTCGGCCGAGTCGGACGCCGTGGGACAGAGGATCGGCGGGCGGCTGGTGACGATCGTCGGTTCATCGGCCGGGAAATCGCCGGCCAAGCGGCGGGCCGACGAAGAGCTTTCGGCGCGGGCCTTTGCCGGTCCACCGGGCAACGGCGAATGACTTTCAGCTTTGGATGCGGTATCGCTCATCTATTCGTCGCCGAGAAACCGATACCGCGTTCCGGCCGCGGTCCAACCGGCAGCTCCCAAACCTTTACACGTCCTTGTGTCCCGAGCCACCAAAACCCTCGAAAGACGAACGCCCAACGGAGAAGAGGTCGGGGGCGTAATCCCGAACCCTCATTCTAACTCCCGGCTGAATAGCCGTCAATTGTCCGCATTATCCCGCCATTGGGGTTGGATCATCGGTAGATCCTGGTTCCCACGTTCTTGGATTCTGGTTCCCACGCTCTGAGGATGTGAATTTTTTGATTTGGCGTCATCACGACCACAATCCGTAGGGTGCGTGAAACGCACCATGTACTACCGGTTGTGGTGCGTTTCATCCCATTACGGGTAGAAATGCGGGCTAAACTCGCTATTTTAACTGCAACTACGTAATTGTACCCTGCCGGATTTCCGCAAGCCGTTAACGGAATTCCGCAACTCGTCGTAATCTCGACTGCAACGCGCCGCCGTCGGCGAGCCGCAACTCTTTGCGGCACACAATCTTCGGCCGAAAATCCGCGGAAAAAAACGATTGGCATGTTCGTTGCTACCCCCAGCGGAGCATGTAGGAACGTGTTTTATACTCATTCATTTAGCCCGCCGTGAATACACGGCGGGCCGGGTTGAACGAGATAAACCCCGGGTGTATTCACCCGGGGCTAAATGTCACGTAACGCGCGGAGCACTTTTCCCGGGAGCATATCATGGCTGCCACAAACGGCCACAACGGCGCTGGATTGCTGGAGAAACTGGGTAAACTTGACAGCGGAAAACCGCCCTTCGGTTGTATGCAATGCGGACTCTGTGCGGCCAGTTGTCCTTTGGGACCGGCAATGGAGTATCCCCCGCGGAAGCTGATCCTTCAAGCGATGGCGGGCAATCTGGACAAACTGCTGACCAGCCCCTCGCTGTGGATGTGCGTGTCCTGCTACGCCTGCTCGAAACGTTGCCCGAGGGGGATCGAACTGGCCGAAGAACTCTGGCCGGCGCTGCGCGACGCGGCCATGCAAGCGGGACATCAGCCCCCCGCCGAATTGCAGGAAACATTCCAGAACGTCTTTAAATACGGCAACGTGCTGGGCAAGTCGCCCCGCCAACGCCTCCAGTGGGCCAAGGACCTCGACGTGCGGGTGTTGGACCTCTCGCGCGAGCCGCGGCCGGTCGACGTCCTCTGGCTCGTGGGTTGCTACCCTTCATACTATCCGCGAAATCAGGTCGTCGCCCGCGCCTTCGCCCGGATTATGACCGAGTTGGGCGTCTCCTGGGGCATCTTGGGCACAAAAGAGAAGGCCGTCGGCGAGTGCGACCGGATGTTCGGCGAGGAGGGATTGTTTGAAACCCTGGTCGAGCAGAACCGTCAAATGTTCGACGAGCAGGACTTCGGCAAGATCGTCGTGCTCGATCCGCACGCCTTCCGGGCCTTGCAGAGTTTCTATCCACGTTTCGACGCCTGGTATCCGGTCCAGCACTACACCATGTTCCTGGAGGAGTACATCGAGCAACTCAAGCCGCTGATGGTCAAGCCGGTCGAGGCCGTGGTGACGTATCACGACAACTGTTGCGTGGGCCGGCGGTGCGAGTGCTACGATCCGCCGCGGCAACTGCTCGAGCTGATCCCGGGGGTAAAGCTGGTCGAGATGTCCCGCAACCGCGACGACTCGCTCTGTTGCGGCGGCGGCGGGGGCGGAATGTGGCTCGACGCCCATATCGTCGCCAACGGCGGACGCCGCCTCTCCGACGAACGGGTCCAGCAGGCCGCCGCCGCCGGCGCCGACACGTTGGCCGTCTCTTGTCCTTATGAATCATCGCGGTTCGAGGACGCCGCCAAGGTGACCGGCCTGGAGGGCAAACTGAAAGTCCGCGACATCATCGAACTGTTGGCCGAATCGATGGATTTGGGCGAAAGGAGCATGGCATGAACATCGTTGTAGTGGTCCGTCAGGTGCCCGACCTGATCGAGCCGTTGGAGATCGTCCCCTCCGGCGACGCGCTCGATCTGGACGCCGCCTCCTTCATTCTCAACGAGTCCGACGACCACGCCCTGGAGCAGGCGTTGTTGTTGAAGGAGTCGGGCGGAGGGAGCGTGACAGTCGTGGCAATCGATTTCGGAGACGTGGACAATACGCTCTACACCGCCGCGGCGAAAGGGGCCGACCGGATCGTGAAAATCGCCTGCGACGGCGACACGCCGCCCGCCGCTCGCGATTCGGCCGCCGTCTATGCCGAGGCAATCAAGCCGCTCCGCGCCGAGTTGGTGCTGGTCGGCGTCCAGGCCCACGACGAACTCGACGGCGGGCTGTCGCCATTCCTCGCCGCGGCGCTGGAACTGCCTTACGTGGGCGTTATTCGCGGCGTGAAAGCCGGCGACGCGCCCGGCACGGTCGCCGCTTGCAAGGAGTTCCCCGGCGCGGTCATGGCGCGGATGAACGTCAAGCTGCCGGCCGTGCTGGGTATCCTCGGCGCGGACCAGCCGCCCCGATATGTCCCGGTCAGCCGCATCCGCGGCGCTATGAAGACCACGCAGTTCGAGGAGTCGGCGGCGACGTTGGCGGCCGGTGAACTGCTGCTTTCGGTCTCTCGCCTGTATCCGCCGGCCCCCGCGACCCGCGCCGAGATGCTCTCCGGCTCCGAGGAGGAGATCGCCGGCAGGATCGCCGAAATTCTTGCCGAGAAAGGATTGGTGAAATGAGCGCTCAAGACGTTCTTGTGCTGGCCGAAACGCGCGGCGACGCACTCGCGGACGTGACCTTCGAGCTTCTGGCCGCGGGTCGGGAACTCGCACGGACCACCGGCGGACAAGTGCTGGCCGTCTTGCTTGGCCCCGGCGGCGCCGCATACGCCCCGGCGCTGGCGGCGGCCGACCGGATCATCGCCGTCGACGACCCTCGACTAGCCGAGTATTCGCCCGAACCTTTCGCCTCTGCGCTTCGAGAGGTGGTCGAGGCCGAGCAGCCGCGGGCGGCGCTGATCGCCGCCACGTCGATCGGCTGGGACGTGGCGCCGTTGCTGGCCGCACGGCTCGATGCCCCGTTGGCCACCGGCTGCCAGGCGATTTGCCCCGACGGCGACGGGCTTATGGTGACCGCGTCTTTCTGCGGCGGCAAGATGACGGCCGAGTGCCGCGTCGCCGCCTCGCCGGCGATCCTGATGATGTTGCCGGGAAGCTATCGACCCACCGGCGAGACGGGCAAGGGCGAACTGGAACAACGCAGCCCGGCCGCTCCGCTCGAGCCGGGCGCTATCGCCTTCGAGCAATGGATTTATCCCGAGGCAGGCGACGTGGACATCACGCAGCAAGACGTGCTGATCGCCGTGGGGCGCGGAATCCAACAGCAGGACAACGTCGAATTGGCCGAGGAGTTGGCCCAGGCGCTCGGCGGCGCGGTCTGCGCGTCCCGGCCGGTGGTCGACCAGGGCTGGCTCCCCGCCACGCGGCAAGTCGGAAAATCGGGAATGACCGTCAAGCCGAAATTGTATCTGGCCCTGGGCGTCAGCGGCGCGCCGGAACACCAGGAAGGGATGAAAGACGCCGAGTTGATCATCGCCGTGAACACCGATCCGAAGGCCCCCATTTTCGACGTTGCCCACTACGGCGCCGAGGTCGACGTGCTCGACCTGATGCCGGCGCTCGGCGAGGCCATCGCAGCTAGAAAGGGATAATGCCATGCAAACGGCTCGGCCCATCATGTGGAACGTCCCGCACTGGGCGGAAATCGTGATGTATCTGATGATCCCGCTGGTCTTGGCGGTCTTCGCGGCCGGAGTGGTCTGGCGGGTGCGGAAGTGGTTCATCGGCCGATCCGAGCCGGGCGACGAAGGCTTTGTCAAAACGCTGCTCCACGCGGTCCACCCGCGCCGGCTGGTCGAATGGTTCCCGCCGGCACTGTTCCAAAGCCGGCTCTCGCCCGACGTATTCTCGCTGGTCATGCACTGGGCGATCTTCTGGGGTATGGTGGTCCTGGCGGTCGGCACGGCGCTGGCCACCGTCGATCAGGATTTCACGAATCTGCTGTTGGACAAACAAATCCTCAGCGGCGGATTCTATCACCTCTTCGAGTTGGCGCTGGACGCGTTCGGCGTCGTGCTGATCGTCGGACTCGGCATGGCGGCCTACCGCCGATACCTGGTCCGGCCGAAGCGATTGGAGGCGACGCGGAAGGGGATTAGTCTTTGGGACGGATTCCCTTTCCTCACCATTTTGCTGCTGATCGCCGTAACCGGGTTCGTGCTCGAGGGGTTGCGGATTGCCGAGGGGTTTCACGTCGAGGCCCAGGTGGCCGCCGCCGTCGATCCCGGGGAAAAGAACTTGTCCCAAAACGTAGCACAGCCGCCCCCGGCTGTGCAAAATCTCCCTCGACAGCCGAGGGCGGCTGTCCCACAAGCGGATATTAGGACGTCCTCGAAGCATCTGGTGATCGAGCAGATGGGACTCCGCGAGCGATTCCGCGTTGGGCAGGAGCGTTGGGACGTTGAACTCGACCGCATCGCCGCCGGCGGGCCGGTCTTTCCAGCCGCCGCCTGGGCACCGGTCGGATACGGTCTGGCCGAGCTTTTCGCCCCGCTGCCGACCGCTTCGATCCGTTTCCTCCATTTAATCGTTTGGTGGCTCCACGCCCTGTTGGCGTTCGGACTGATCGTAAGCATCCCGTTCACCAAGGCGTTCCACCTGATATCTTCGCCGGTCAACATGCTGTTGCGCGAGCGGAAAACGCCCCCCGGCCGGCTGCCGGTCGTGATGGAATCGGGCGTCAGCACGGTCCGCGACTACACCTGGCGTCAATTGCTCCAGGCGGACGCCTGCACCTGGTGCGGCAAGTGCCAGGAGGTATGTCCGGGCTTCAACAGCGGTTTCCCGCTCTCGCCGCGCGATCTGGTCCAGGCGGTTGATTCCGCGCTGTTGCGCACACCGATAAAGCCGCGACCAGCAAACGATGGGGTGGCAGTTAAACTGCCACCCCAGCAAAGTTTGCACGATTCACTAATCAAGCCCGAGGAGCTTTGGGCCTGCTGCGCCTGTCGGGCGTGCGAGGACATCTGCCCGGTCTTTGTCCAACAACCGCGGTTGATTATCGATCTCCGTCGGCATCTGGTCGACCAGGGGCAGGTGGACGAAGGGCTGCAAGACGCCCTGATGAACTTCCAGCGGTATGGCAACTCGTTCGGCCAGTCGCCCCGCAAGCGCCCCGCCTGGACAAAGCCGCTAGAGTTCCAGCTCAAGGACGCGCGGAAGGAAGAGGTCGAGTACCTCTGGTTCGTCGGCGACTACGCCTCTTACGACCAGCGCGCCCAGGACGTTACCCGCACTGTCGCCCGGGTGTTGCACTGCCTCGGCGTGGACGTGGGCATCCTGTATGAAAAAGAGCAGAACGCGGGCAACGACGTCCGTAGGATCGGCGAGGAGGGACTCTTCTCCATGCTCGTCGAGAAGAACGCCAAGGAACTGGCCGGCGCGAAGTTCCGCAAGCTGTTGACCACCGACCCGCATACGTTCAACACGCTGAAAAATGAATATCAGACCAACGGTTCGAACGGCGATGCGGATTCCCCGCTCGCCGGCCGACCGGTCCTTCACTATACGGAACTGCTCGACGAACTGCTCGGCCAAGGGATTTTGCGGATCGAACGGCCGTTGTCCTTCGCCGTCACTTATCACGACCCGTGCTACCTGGGGCGGTTCAACGGCATTTACGAACCGCCGCGGCGCGTGTTGCGGGCGTTGGGACTCCGGCTGATCGAGATGCCGCGTCACGGCCGGAACAGTTTTTGTTGCGGCGCCGGCGGCGGGCGCATCTGGATGAAGGACACGCCGGGGATCGAGGAGCGGCCGGCCGAAAGCCGCGTCCGCGAGGCACTCGCCCTGCCGGGGGTGGAATGTCTCGCCGTCGCCTGCCCGAAAGACCTCGTCATGTTCCAGGACGCGGTCAAAACCGTCGGGGCCGAAGGGCGGCTTCGTGTGGCCGATCTCGGCCAACTCGTTTATGAAGCCCTGGGAATCTCGCTGGAGAAGTCAACGGAAGTTGGGGATCCGATAGCATGAATACATCAGACGAAACGCTGCGGATTGGAGTCTACGTCTGCCATTGCGGCAGCAACATCGCCGGGGTGATCGACATCGAGGCGCTGACGCAGTTTACCGAGGGCCTGCCGCACGTCGCCCTGGCCCGGCACTACAAATACATGTGTTCCGATCCGGGTCAGGAGTTGGTCAAGCGGGACATCGTCGAACACGGACTGAACCGGATCGTCGTGGCCGCCTGTTCGCCGAACCTGCACGAGCCGACGTTCCGCCGCGCCGCCGAGGACGCCGGCCTGAACCGCTTCCTGGTCCAAATGGCCAACATCCGCGAGCAAGTGGCCTGGGTCACCGAGGACAAAGAAAAGGCGCTGGAGAAGGCCAAGGCCCACGTTGCCGCCGCCGTCCGACGCGTGGCCGAGCACGAGCCTTTGCAGCGGCAGTTCGTCCGCATCGTACCCCGGGCAATGGTCGTCGGCGGCGGAATCGCCGGCATCCAGGCCGCGCTGACCATTGCCGACGCCGGTCGCGAGGTGATCCTGGTCGAGCGCGAGCCGTCGATCGGCGGACACATGGCGATGTTCGACAAAACGTTCCCCACCCTGGACTGCGCCGCCTGCATCCTGACGCCCAAGATGACCGCCGTAAAACTCCATCCGAACATCAAGATGTTGACCTACAGCGAGGTCGAGTCGGTCGATGGATCGGTGGGCAATTTTCACGTGAAGGTCCGCCGACGGCCGCGATACATCGACGAGGACCTCTGCGTCGGCTGCATGCAGTGCATCGACGACTGCGTGTTCACCCAGGCCAAGTTCGCCAACCCGTTCGATCAGGGGCTGGGGCTTCGCAAGCCGGTCTGGATCCCCTTTCCCCAGGCCGTCCCGCCGGTGCCGGTGGTCGATCCCGAGGTCTGCCTGCAAATCACCCGCGGAAAGTGCAAGCAGAGCTGCGTCGAAGCCTGCGGCGAGCGGAATGCGTTCGATTTCGACCAGCAGGATAAAATCGAGGAATACGATATCGGGGCGATCATCATCACCACCGGCTTTCAGGCGTTCGACCCGTCGGTCATCCCGTACTACGGATACGGAAAATATCCGAACGTCTACACCAGCCTTGAGGTCGAGCGGCTGCTGAACGCCGGCGGGCCGACCACCGGAAAACTCGTGCTCCGCGACGGCTCGACGCCGAAACGAGTAGGCATCGTTCATTGCGTCGGCAGCCGCGACGTGAACCACCACGAATACTGCTCGCGCGTCTGCTGCATGTATGCCCTGAAACTCGCCCACCTGGTCCGCGAAAAGACCGACGCCGAGGTCTACAACTGCTACATCGACATCCGCGCGCCGGGCAAGGGTTTCGAGGAATTTTATAATCGCGTGCAGAACGAAGGGGTGCAATTCATCCGCGGCAAGGTGGCCGACATCTCGCCCGCCGCCGGCAACGGACAAGGCCCCCTGGTCATGCAGGTCGACGACACGCTGCTGGGCACGATCCGGCAGATCGAGGTGGACATGGTGATCCTGGCCGTGGCGCTCGAGCCGCGGGCCGACGCCGGAGAGGTTCGCCGCAACTTCGGCATCTCCTGCTCAAGCGAGGGTTTTTTCCTGGAAAAACACCCGAAGCTCGCACCGGTCAACACGGCCAACGACGGCGTGCTGATCGCCGGGGCCTGCCAGGGCGCGAAGGACATCCCCGACACGGTTGCCCAGGCCGACGCCGCCGCCGCGAAGGCATTGGTGCTGATCGACGCCGGACAGATCGAACTGGAACCGAACACGGCCTGGATCGACGAGGATATGTGCTCCGGCTGCAAGACGTGCATAAACTTGTGTCCTTACACGGCGATCACCACCGACGAGGAGCGGAAGATCGCCGTGATCGACCAAGCGCTCTGCAAGGGCTGCGGCACCTGCGTGGCCGCCTGCCCCTCGGGCGCGGCCAAGCAACACCTCTTCGGCGACGAGCAAATCAACGAAGAACTGGAAGGATTGATGAGTTACGTGTGAGTAGTGGCTAGTGGCCAGTGGTTAGTGGCCAGTGAAGAACTGCCGACTATCCACCAGATGGGCACAGCAATCTATCCACTGACCACTATCCACTGACCACTGGCCACTAACCACTAGCCACTAATGAATACCGAAACTTTCAACCCCAAAATCGTCGCCTTCATGTGCAACTGGTGCAGTTACACGGCGTCCGATCTGGCCGGCACCGCGCGGATCAAATACTCACCTTGCGCGAGGATCATCCGCGTGATGTGCAGCGGGCGGGTGGACCCCAGCTTCGTACTGAAGGCCTTCGCACTGGGCGCCGACGGAGTGCTGATCGCCGGCTGCCATCCCGGCGACTGCCACTACATCGAGCAGAACTACAAAACCATGCGCCGCCACGCCATGCTCCGCTACTTCCTCGAGCAGATGGGCATCGAACCCGATCGGCTGCGGCTGGTCTGGGCGTCGGCGGCCGAGGGGCAATTCCTGGCCGAGTCGATCGACGGCTTCGTCGCCGACGTTCGCAAACTGGGGCCGCTGAATTGGTCGGACGTCTGGGAGGACGACTTCCGGCGCGAGGAGGCATTCGAGGAAATCGCCGCCGAACACGCCGAAGCAATGGAGGTGCAAGCATGAGCGAAGAGCCGAAAGGGAAACTGGCGCTTTATTGGGCGGCCTCCTGTGGCGGCTGCGAAATCGCCGTACTGGCCCTGAACGAGAAAATCCTCGACGTCGACGCCCTCTTCGAGATCGTCTTCTGGCCCGTGGCCGTCGACGCCAAGGTCCACGACGTGGAGAAGATGGCCGACGGCGGCATCGACGTCTGTCTGTTCAACGGCGGCATCCGCACCAGCGAGCAGGAATACATGGCCCGGCTGCTGCGCAAAAAGTCCAAGGTGTTGGTGGCCTTCGGTTCCTGCGCCCACGAGGGGGGCATCCCGGGCCTGGCCAACGCCACCGGACGGCGTCCGATTTTCGACACCGTCTACCACCGTACTCCCTCGACCGAGAACCCCGATCGGCTGGAGCCGCAACCGAAGACGGAAATGCCCGAGGGAACGCTCCACTTGCCGGTGTTTTACGACACGCTGCGGACGTTGGACCAGACGGTCGAAGTGGACTATTACCTACCCGGCTGTCCGCCCGAGGCCGACCGAATATGGGACGCGATCACGGCGATCGTTTCCGGCGAGTTGCCGCCGCCGGGGTCGGTGATCGGCGCCGAAACGACGGTCTGCCATGAATGTCCGCTGAAAAGGAACGAGAAGAAGATCAAAAAGTTTTACCGGACGTGGGAGATCATCCCGGACGGCGAAACGTGTCTGTTGGAGCAGGGTTTGCTCTGTTGCGGCATCGCCACCCGCGCCGGCTGCGATGCGCGCTGCCCGCGGGTCGGCTCGCCGTGCATCGGCTGTTACGGCCCGAACGAGGGCGTCCACGACCACGGCGCCCGGATGATGGCCGCGCTCTCCTCGATAATCGACTCGAACGCTCCGGAGGAGATCGACCGGATCATCCGCGAGGGGATTCCCGACCCGGTGGGGAGTTTTTATTGCTTCGGGTTGGCGGCCGGCCACCTGCGGCGGAAAAAAGAAGTGCAAAATGCAAAATAAAAAATGGCGCCTCGTTCCCACGCTCCGCGTGGGAACGGAATGTTGCGACGCTCCGCGTCGCGGAAGCGGCGTATCGATCGTAATCGACCATAATAATCGACGCAGAGCGTCGAAGGAGTGCGTTCCCACGCGGAGCGTGGGAACGAGATGTAAACTGAAAACTGAGAACTAAAAACCATGAAACGCATATCCATCGACCCGATCACCCGGCTGGAAGGCCACGGCAAGATCGACATCTTCCTCGACGACGAAGGGAACGTGGCCAACTGCTACTTGCAGATCCCCGAGCTTCGCGGTTTCGAGCAATTCTGCGTGGGCCGGCAGGCCGAGGACATGCCGAACCTGACATCGCGCATCTGCGGCGTCTGCCCCGAGGCCCACCACATCGCGGGGACCAAGGCGCTGGACGACCTGTTCCACGTCGATCCGCCGCCGACCGCGAAAAAGCTCCGCGAGATGTTCTACAGCATCTTTTTCGCCACCGACCACACGACCCATTTCTACGCCCTGGCCGGGCCGGACTTCGTCATCGGTCCGACCGCCCCGCCGTCCGAGCGGAACATTTTGGGCATCATCAAGAAAGTCGGCATGGAGATCGCCGGCAAGGTGCTGAAAATGCGCCGCGACGGGCACCACCTGATCGAGATGATCGGCGGCCGCAAGGTGCATCCCAACTGGGGACTCCCCGGCGGGGTCAGCCGCGGCATCGACGAGGAACAACGCAAGGAGATCGAGCGGCTAGGCCGCGACGCGATCGAGTTCGCCAAATTCTCGCTCAAATTGTTCGAGGACATCGTACTCGGCAACAGCGATTACCTGAAAATCATCACCGGCGACGTCTACGTCCACCGCACCTACAACATGGGCACGGTCGACGCGAACAACCGCGTGAATTTCTACGACGGACAAATCCGAATCACCGGTCCAGACGGAAAGGAGCACGCGAAATACAATCCGGCCGACTATCGGGAGTACATCGCCGAGCGGGTCGAGCCGTGGAGCTACCTGAAGTTTCCGTATCTGAAGAAGGTCGGCTGGAAGGGGTTCGTCGACGGGGTCGAATCGGGCGTCTATAAGGCCACGCCCCTGTCGCGACTGAATGCCGCCGATGGCATGACCACCCCGTTGGCCCAGGCCGAGTACGAAAAGTTCTATGAAACCCTCGGGGGCAAACCGGTCCATCACACGCTGGCCACCCACTGGGCGCGGCTCGTCGAGTTGCTCTACGCCGCCGAGCGGTGGGTCGAGCTGGCCGCCGATCCGGAGATCACCGGCAAGGAATATCGGGTGCTCCCCACCGAGACGCCGACCGAAGGGATCGGCTCGGTCGAGGCCCCGCGCGGAACGCTGACCCACCATTACAAAACCGACGAGCGCGGAATCCTGACCGACGTCAACCTGATCGTCGGCACGACGAACAACAACGCGCCGATCTCGATGTCGGTCAAACGGGCCGCGCAATCGCTGATCGGCAAGGGGAAGCCGCCCACCGAGGGGTTGCTAAACATGGTCGAGATGGCCTTCCGTGCCTACGACCCGTGTTTCGGCTGCGCCACCCACAGTCTGCCCGGCCAAATGCCGTTGGTCGTGACGATCCGCGATCCCCAGGGGCAGGTCCGACAACGACTCACTCAGTACATGTCGTGAAATGCCTCTCTCTCATTGGCTAGAAACGCTGGCGTCATGGGTAAGCGGAGCTTACCCATGCAATGCGGGCTAGCCACACCGGCGGCAATAATGCAAAATGAACCGTTTGCATTGGTTTGCCCATCCCCCCCCGAAAAACATGTCCACGAGAATCGTCCTCTGTTATCCGATCGAACAGAAACACATCGAGCAGATCGCCGCCACAATGCCGGATGCCGAGATCGTCGACGCCGGGCAAGAGCGAATTGCCGAGGAGCTTTTCACCGCCGATATCTTCTGCGGACACGCCAAAGTGCCCGTCGATTGGGACGGCGTGGTGCGCCAGGGGCGACTGCGGTGGATACAATCTTCGGCCGCCGGAATGGACCACTGTCTGGTCCCCTCGGTTATCGAGTCGGACATCGCGGTGACCAGTGCCTCGGGGGTGTTGGCCGATCAGGTGGCGGAACACACGATCGCCCTGATTACGGGCTGGTGCCGAGGTCTGCCAGTTTTTTTCCGCGCCCAGGCGAAGAAAGAGTTTATCCGACGACCGACCCGCGATCTGACCCGCTCGACGGTTGGCATTGTGGGCTTGGGCGGCGTCGGCCGACGATTGGCCGAGTTGCTCAGTTCCTTTGATGCCCGCATCCTAGCCACCGACATGTTCCCGGTAGATAAGCCGGATTGTGTCGAGGCCCTATGGACGGCCGACCGGTTGAAAGATTTGCTGCCCGAGGCCGATTTCCTCGTTCTCTGCCTGCCGCTGAACGATTCAACGCGCGGGTTGATCGATGCCTCGATTATTTCCAAGATGAAACCGGGGGCGCTTTTGGTAAACGTCGCCCGGGGACCGCTGGTCGTGACACCCGACCTGATCGACGCGCTCGAGAGCGGCCGGCTCGCCGGGGCCGTGATGGACGTGACGGACCCCGAGCCGCTCCCGCCGGAGAGCCGGCTGTGGGACATGCCGAACATGATAATCACCCCTCATGTGGGCGGGCAAAGCTCCTGGCGGATCGACAACATGACAACCATGTTCCGTCGCAATCTCCAGCGTTGGAACGCGGGGCTGACGTTGATAAACTATCTGACCGACAAGCGGCTGGGATTTCCCATCCGCGGCGGCGGATACCCGCTCTGGGTGGCACGCCACGAGCGTAGCGAAGGAAAGTAGGGTGGGTCAAGCGAAGCGCAGCCCCACCACGTTTTCCCCGCTGTTGGTGGGGCTGCGCTTCGCTTGACCCACCCTACACGGTTCGCTCTTTACGGCCGGCCGGGGCAGGAGTTAAGATTATCACGCTGGATCGCGGGGCACGCACCTGGGACGCCGAGGACAACAAATGTCGACCACGACTTTTCTCGAAGGGAGCGCTACCCGGACTTGGGGCGGCCGGCCGGCTGCCCGATGTTCGGACGATCTGCTCGGCCGCTATCGGCGGATCATCGAAGAAAAACGGCTGAGCTGGACGGAGCATCACCACTTGATCAGCCTCCTGGGTTCGGGCGGACAGGGTGTGGTTTATCTCACCGAGCGGCGTGGGACCGACAACTTCACGCTGCCGGTCGCCTTGAAGATTTTTTCGCCCGAGCATTACGAAGACGAGCGATCGTACGACGAAGCGATGGGCCGGATGGCCGAGGTGGCCGCCCGCGTCGCCCAAATCCAGCAGGACAACCTGCTCGACGTTCACAACTGGGTCGACCGCGGCCGCATCCGCATGATGGAGATGGAATGGGTCGACGGGTTCGACCTTTCCCGGCTCTTGACCCGCCGGATGCTCGAGCGGCTGGAGAGCCGCGTGAGCATCAAGCGCTGGAACTACATCAACCAGGTGATCGTCACGGCCGGTGCAATGCATCCGCGGGTTAAGCCGGGAGTGGCCATCGCCATCGTGCGCGATTGCCTGGCCGCGCTGGCCGCCTTGCACCGCGAGGGGATCGTCCACGGCGACGTGAAGCCGTCGAACATCATGATCAAGCGGACCGGCAACGCGAAGATCGTCGATCTCGGATCGGCGTTCGACCTCGAAAAGGCGCCGGTCCGGCGGAGTTGCACACCGGCATACGCCGCGCCGGAGGTGCTCGAAGGGGGCGAGAACTCGCCGCGGAGCGACCTGGCCGGACTGGGCTACGTGCTGATCGAAATGCTCTCCGGCGCGTCCTCCTTCGCCGGACTGACCAACTACCGCGACCTGTTGGAGGCCAAGCGGTTCCTGTCCCAGCGGCTCCCCCACGTCCTGCCGCACGAGGTCGTCTGCAACGAGTTGTTGATGAGTTTTTGCCGCGGACTGATCGCCCCCGATCCGATGCGCCGTTTCCCCAGCGCCGAGGCGGCCGATCTGGTCAAGGAGGGCGCCGCCAGTTTCCACCGTCAGCTCATCAAGGGCGATCTGGCCAGCGAGTACGACAACGAAATCCGGCTCTGGCTGGTGGAGTTGCGGGAACTGGATTAGAGGGACGAGTAGGCCGGGTTGCAACCCGGCGAACATTCTGCCGGGTCACGACCCGGCCTACCTGCTGAATTATCGCAAATTGCACGTGTCGCACGATCATCCCGCCGCGCTGCCGTCGGAAAAACTGCTCGCCGAATGCACCGTTCAATTCGTCCGGCGTTCGGGGCCGGGCGGACAACATCGCAACAAGGTATCGACGGGTGTCGTGCTGGTCCATCGCCCGACCGGCATCAAGGCCGAGGCCGCCGAGCGGCGGAGCCAGGCCGAGAACCGCGCCGCGGCGCTGTTCCGCCTGCGGATCAACCTGGCCTTGGAGATACGCCGCCGGAAAAAGGGGGACAGGTCCAGTTTGTGCGAAGCACCCGAAGGGCCGCTGTGCGGCAAACTGGACCTGTCCCCCTTTTTCCGCCCCAGTCCCCTGTGGAGATCGCGTTGCCGCGGCGGCCAGATCGAAATTAACGCCGGTCACGACGACTTTCCCGCCCTGTTGGCCGAGGCCCTCGACCTGCTGGCTTCAAGCGATTTCGACCCTCGCCACTCCGCCGAAACCCTCGGTTGTTCCGCCTCTCAGCTCATCAAGCTCTTAAAGAAGGAGCCGCGCGCGATGGCTGAGGTCAACGAAGAGCGTCGGCGGCGGGGATTGCATTTGTTGCGGTAGCCCGGATTATTCAGTGTGTCCTACGACCGTTGCGCGGGACGGTTTTGCCGCAATATATGGTATGCAACGGCCTCTCTGAGCACAACGTATAGTGGCGTGCAATGATCGCAGGACACAAGGAGAAAATTCAAGACCGACCGATCCAGATCCGGTGGTTCTCGTCGCCCGGCGATCGGGCCACCGCCCGGGGGCCATTGCTCTTGCCTCGGTTAGCTTCTTTCGGTACAAGCGGGCTGCTGAAAGCATCCCCTTCCTACCTTTCCTCGTCGAACGAGGTGTGTCGATGAACCGAGTCTGTTTGTTGCTCGTTGTGGCGTTGGTGCTGTTGT
Organism: Planctomycetota bacterium; assembly: GCA_018897395.1. Taxonomy (GTDB): domain Bacteria; phylum Planctomycetota; class Planctomycetia; order Pirellulales; family Thermoguttaceae; genus JAHIKV01. Next base: position 18,061 of record JAHIKV010000205.1, read on the forward strand.
CCTCGGCCCGAATCTGCGTGGCGGACTCCGCCACGCTTGACGTCGAGAAGATGAAGGTTGTCTTGCACACGGCAACGCCCCAAGAAAACGGCTTCATCGAGTACGTCGTTGCCAGGGTAAACGCCGGAACCCTTCCCTTGGACCTGGTCGAGAGCACGTTTCTTTGGGCCAGAAAGAAGCCGAACAATAAGTTCTACTATTTCAAGTTCGGCCTGATCGAACGGGCGGCGAAGCGGGGCATCAAGCTGTAGGTGTAGCGGGCGGGCTTGCCCGCCGTTCGTAGCGGGATACATGGCGGGCAAGCCCGCCCGCTACTCAAGAAGAAATACTCTATCCGAACAGCAGGCCCGCATAGCCGACGACCCGGTCGGCCGGTCCGCCGGCCTCTGCGCTGGTCGCGTAGCCGACCGATTCGCAGCGGTTCAGGCAACCCAACCACCGCAGCGTTTCCATCGCCACCACGCAAGGGGCCATGCCGCACATGCTGATCCGGTTCCGCCGCACCGTCTCGTAGACCCGTTCCGGATCGAGGGCTTCAATGGCGTCGATGGCGAGTCGATCCAAGCGGCGCGTCTGTTTGTCATCGGCGAAGTGGTTCATGTCGCTGGAAACGATCAGCAGCGGCCGCCGAGGCATGTCGCGCAACACCACCGACATCGCCACGCCGAAGCCGAGCAATTCCGGGAGCGAAGCGTCGCCGACCGCGATACCCACCACACGGATTTGCGGGGCCAGTCCGGCCAAAAGCGGCAACTGCACTTCGATGGCGTGCTCGTCGCGGTGCGCCGCTGCGTCTAGTTCCAGCCCCGGCACGCCGTCGGCCAGTCGCGCGGCCAGCTCGGGGTCGGAATCCACCCCACCGCCGGGCAACAGCCAACGCCGGTGCGGCGCCACCGCCCAGCGGGCGCCTTGCGGCCGGTGTTTCGGACAAAGGATTATCACTTGCTCGGGAATTTCCACTCGGCTGAAAACGGCCGCCGCCAATCGGCCTGAGTAAACCCAGCCGGCGTGTGGCGCCAACGCGCCCGAGAACAGCCGCGGCTCGGGCGCGGGCGAAACTGAAGCGAACAACTCATCGAGCTGCCGATTCATTTCGCGGGGATCGGCGGGATAGAAGCTGCCGGCCACCGCCGCCGGACGGTCCGCTTCCACTTCCAACTTCATCCGGCCGTGGATCGCGCGCCCCTCGAAAACCATCAGCGTCGCATCGTCGTCCTTCCAGGCGTCGACCGGCAGGCCGGCCTTGATGCAGACCTGTTCGAGGAAAGTCCGGGCGTCGAACCCATGTTCCACGGCCACGCCCGGCAGCAGCAGGCCGCGCGCGTGGCCGCGGGCGATCTGCACGCCGTGCCGGCCGATAACTACCGCTTCGGCGCGATTTTCACCGTATGCCGTCACCGGTTCCGGTCCCCAGAGAATCCACGCGTCCATGTCGAGATGGTTCAGTTCGCCCGTCGTGATGGGCGGGAAGCGGGGATCGTCGGTCGCCGCCCGATCGGCCGCGTGGTCCAACGCCTCGCACAGTGCCACGGTCTGGCCGATGTATCCGCAGCAGGAGCGGAGCTGGCCCGCACGGCGAAGGGTTACGAACGCGCCGTAGACGGGCGTAGCGGCCGTTTCGCCCAGGATCCGGCGGCTCGATTCGGCTCGCTCGCGTCGCACGGCAGCCGCCACCCGACGACACGCCGCGCTGAAGATCAACGCCTCCTGCCGTTCGGTCAACTCCGGCCGCGCGGTCGATCCGGGCGATTTCGGCGGTTCAGCGGAAGAACAATCCATGACAGGCTCCAAATTGGAAAATCGTACTATTCCACAAGTCAGCGTATAGGTTGCGGTTTGACCATGTGTAACGGCATATTGTTTGTTCTTAGACTCGGGATTGTTGGGTTCAAAACGCTGTATGTCGTAAGATGTTGTGCAATATGGTTTTGTGATGCAAGTTTCGACTGTTCGGCAAAAAGACTATTGACAAGGGGGTACTATTGCCGTATTGTCTTATTGGAGGCTTTGGTTGGCTCTTCGGAGCCGGCCATTGCCTTCGTTCGTTTCTTGGCTTGCTACTGCTTGTCGCTCGATCCCCTAAGGTCGTCGATGTAGTTGATGCCATATAGCTGCCGGGGTTGGTCGCAGTATTCATCGGGTTTCTCTCCCTTGAATTGCATGGCATGCAATTTCCGCGCCAGAGGTTCCAATTCCGCACGAGAACGTTCCGGCATGAATGAACGTCGCCATCCCCAACCGAGAATATATGCAGCCAAGTCTGCCAGAAACACACCCGTTGTGAGATCGGAATGGACGAAGAACGGCTCGGGCACGATTCGTGAGCTTCGGAATCTGCCCGTTTGTGTTCCGAGAAAATATGCCGCCATTTGGTGCATGAGGATGTGCGATTGGGCCTTGTCCAATTCGTCGAAAACGATTAGCCCCATCTCCTTGCGAGGTAATGTCTCCAAGAAGTAAAAATACCTCTCAAAGAGATAAACGTAGTCCTTGCGAAGCAGGTTCTTTTCGCACCTTGGCGCAATGATGGGAACCACCGATGCGAAAACCTGCACGTTGAAGTTTGCCGCAAGATCAAGCACCGCATCGACGAACTCAAGCACCTTGCGGCTGAACGCCACTATCTCCAGAAAAGTGGGGTTGCTCGTAGGCTTTCCCTTGGAAGATTTTCCTTTTTGCAATAGTGAATTTGCCAATAGGAGGCATTTTTCGGGACCGATTTCCACGTCGCGTTCGGCCTCCTTGAACCGCTTGGCCTTAAGTAGCTTGTTGGCCTTTGGCTCTTCGCTATACAAGTTCCGCAAGTAGCCCCCAAAATGCTCTTGCTCGGCGTGTCGAATTGCCCGCACGAGATTCCACAGATTTTCCTCGGCAATAGCTACTCCAGCTAGGACTTCACAAGGCATTTCACATCTATCATGGCCGCTTTCGTCGATGAACAGCAGCATAACATTCTCCTTTTCTCTCGTTCCCACGCTCTGCGTGGGAACGGACTGCGGACAACGCTCCGCGTTGACTCTTGACTCACTCACCGACGCAGAGCGTCGGGAAACGTAGGTTCCCACGCGGAGCGTGGGAACCAGTATATCTTGTTACTCCGCGATGCGAATCGGCATCCGCCGGTTGCCCCATGTGCCGGCGGCGGCGGCGAACCGGCCGGCGATGGGCGCCCGGCAATGGACGCATCGGCCGTCGCGCAAATCGAATCCCTCGATCGTGTATCCCACGCGGCGGATCACCGCGCGGCCGCAACCGGGACAATAGGTCTGCTGGCGCTCCGGGTCGTGAACGTTGCCGACATAGACGTAATGCAATCCGGCCTCTCGGGCGATGTCGTGCGCCATCCGCAAAGTGGCCGGCGGCGTCGCGTCGCGGTCCGTAAGCTCGAAGGTCGGATGGAACGCCGAGAAGTGCAACGGCACGTCGGGCCGAAGCTCCGCGGCGATCCAGCGGCACATCTCCCGCAACTCATCCGGCGAATCGTTGGCCCCGGGGATTATCAGGTTGGTGATCTCGACCCACGTCTCCGTCTCGCGGACCAGCCAGCGCAGCGTATCGAGCACGGGCTGCAATCGGCCGGCGCAGTATTCCCGGTAAAACCGATCGGTGAACCCCTTCAGATCGACGTTGGCGGCGTCGATCGGCTCGAAGAAGTCGGCGCGTGCGTCGGCCGTGATGTAGCCGGAAGTTACCGCCACGGTTTTGATCCCGACGTCTCGGCACGCCCGGGCGGTGTCGATGGCGTATTCCGCCCAGATGATCGGATCGTTGTAGGTGAAGGCTGCGCTGCGGCACCCGAGACGTTTGGCGGCGGCGGCGATCGCCTCCGGCGCCGCCTGCTCGCAGGCGGCCTCCACGTCCCGCGAACGCGACGTGGTCCAGTTCTGGCAGAAGGTGCAGCCCAGGTTGCAGCCGGCGGTGCCGAACGAAAGGACCGGCGTACCGGGATAAAACTGATGGAGCGGCTTCTTCTCGATCGGATCGACGCAGAAACCGGTGCTGCGGCCGTAGGTGGTCGAGACAATGCGGCCGTCGCGGTTTTCGCGGACGAAGCAGAACCCCCGCTCGCCCGGGCGGAGCGCGCAGTGCCGCGGGCAGAGATCGCATATCAATCGCTCGCCGTTGGCAGACTCGTGCCACCACATGCTCGTATCATACCAGCCGCACAACGCCGGTCACAAGTGACCTGGCTAAACGAATTATTCGGCCACAACGACGTTCTTCCGTGCCTCGGCCGTCAAGTATTTTACGGCCGCCTGCAATTGGCGGTCCACGAACGGCGGCTTTTCGACTTCCGTTGCGGGCGGATGCAAAATGTCGCGCTCGCGGCGGTCGCGGATCAATTCGAGCATCTCGCGGCCGTCGAGCGTGATCCGATAACTTTCGTCCGGCGTCACTCCCCACTCGTCGCCCTCCTTGGCGTTGGGGAAACGGTGAATGTTCTTTCCGTTGGGGCGGCGATAGCTGGAGGTGGTCAGTTTCAGGGCGCCGCGGCCGTCGGCCAACTCAATCAGGTTCTGCACGCTCCCCTTACCCCAGGTTCGCTCGCCGACCACGCCCGCCCGCCGGTGGTCTTGCAAACAGGCGGCGACGATCTCGCTGGAGCTGGCGCTGTAACGATTGACCAGCACGGCCATCGGAATGCCCTCGAAGGTTCCTTCTTCGTGTGCGTCCCAGGCACGCTTGGGACTATTGCGGCCCTCGGCCGAGACGATCCGTCCCTTGGAGATAAACAGATCGCTCGTCTCGATGGCCGCGCTGAGCAGTCCGCCGGGATTGAACCGCAGGTCGATGATCAGCCCCCGCATTTTTTCGTTTTTCAGTTGCGTCAATACCCGCCGCAACTCTCCGGCCGTGTCGCGGCTGAAGGCGACCAGCCGCACGTAGCCGATATGTTCCCGCGGCTTGAACATGTAGTCCCAGGAGCCGTCCGGTTTGCGGCCGTCGCCCAGTACGGTGTCGACGTGGATTTTTTCTCGGGTGAGGGTGACTTTCCTCGCGGCGTCCTCGCCCGGATGCACGATAACGAGCGATACGCTGGTCCCTTCTTCGCCCTTGAGCAGTTCGACGGCCTCATCGATGCCGAGTCCGTCGGTGCTTTTTCCGTCGATTTCCAGGATGCGGTCGCCCGCGATGAGGTCCGCGCGATAGGCGGGCGTGCCGTGGATCGGGCTTAAGATTTTCAGTTGCCCGGCGTCCGCGTCGATCTGAACCCCAATGCCGCCAAACTCGCTCTCGATGCCGTCGCGGAACCGCTGCAATTCTTCCGGGCCAATGTAGGTGGAATAGGGATCGAGTTCGCTCAGCACGCCGCGGATGGCCGATTCGATCAACTCGCGGCGGTCCACCTCGGCAATATAGTTCCGCTGGACCTGATCGATGCTGTCGATCAGCAGCTTATAGAGGTCGTAATCGCTCGGCTTAGGCTTCGACGCCTTTTCGGCCGGTGCGGCGATTACCGTCGGCGACGTTAAAGTCAGCAGCGCGAAAACGATGAACCAGTGCAAACCTCGAATCATGGAAGTCTCGCTCCGGGTGGGGGGCAACAAAGTTGAAGTATAAGTCGGCTGCAGAAAACGGACAAGACGAAGTTGCCGCGCAGCGGCTATCAGGGTGCAAGTTGTGCTTTGCGATGGAAAGTTTATCTTCTTGCCCGAAGGACGCAATGATCGTTTAGCCCGAAGGGCTTGTAATATGACAGCCCATAGCCCGAAGGGCTTGTAATATGACAGCCCATCCCTGAAAGAGTCCATTGTGTCAAGGGCCTCCTGGCGGGATTTTTGACGCACGGTCAGCGCAAAAGTCCCACAAGGGCTTTTTTCTCCCGTTTTTCCTCGCTTTGTCGTCGGATTACGGATTTC
>JAHIKV010000206.1 GCA_018897395.1 Planctomycetota bacterium
AGCAGCAACTCGATGCCGCCGTGCGGCCCTTTGGGCAGCCGCTTGGTTCGATGAGGAACGGTTGGCTTCTTTGTTGACTTCGCCTTGACCATCGGCATGTTTGCCTTCTTGTATTCAATAAATGATATGTTCGTATGCACGTAGGACGGATTTCCTAATCCGTCCAGTTTTCTGGACGGACTAGGAAGTCCGTCCTACAATTATTCTTTAACGTCTAAAACGGAATATCGTCGCCCGGCGATTGATCGGACGATGGCGAGTCATTAGATGGCGAGTCATTAAAGTCGTCGGGCGGGGCCGCCTGGCTATACTGTGAGTTCTGTCTGGCCGCCGGCCGCTGTCCGCCGCCATCCGGTCTGCCCTGTCCCCGACCGCCGATCAACTGCATCCGCTCGCCGACGACCTTCAATTTCGATCGCTTCTGACCGTCCTGCGTCTCCCAGGCGTCGTACTTCAGACGGCCCTCGATCAAGACGGGCGAACCTTTGCTGAGATACTCGCCGGCCACTTCGGCGTTGCGCGCCCATAGTGTCACGTCGACGAACGTCGTCTCCTCGATTAACTCGCCGTTGGCATTTTTGCGTTTATCATTGACGGCCAAGCCAAAGTCGGTGACGGCCGTCCCGCTGGCGATGTAGCGGAGTTCCGGGTCGCGGGTAAGGTTGCCCATCAGGATCACACGGTTGAAACTGGCCATGGCGATTACTCCCAAACTATTTTTCCGTATCGGTGTCTACGTCGGCGGCGTTGCTGTCGGCGTCTTTGGCCGCGGCCACGGCGACCTCAACGGGCTTGTCCTCGGCCTTGCCGTGCGGCACCGTGGACGCCGACTGTGCATGGGCGACCAGGGCGTCGACGATCCGCGGATCGACCTTCAGGAACAACGTCCGCAGGACGTCGTCGGCGATCCGAAACTGCCGCCGCAAATCGGCCAACCGGCCGCCGTCCAGACGGAAGTACGTTAGCCAGTAGGCGCCTTTCCGCTGCCCCTTGATGGGGAATGCCAGACGCCGCTCTTCCCAAAGGCGGCTGACGAGCATTTCGCCGCCGAGCTTCTCGATCATCGCGGGGATCTGGCCGGAGATCGCTTCGGGATCCCGTCCAAAACGGTTCGCGTCCAGAATGAACATGCCTTCATAGACGTTCGCGGCCAATGTAATACTCCAATACTCCTCGGAAGTGTTCAGTTATAATGGTTCATGCAATAATCCGCGTCCTCGCGGGCCCAGGCGACCACGGCGTCGGCCGCCAGCCCCGCCGCTCGTTCGATGACGGGAACCTCCTCGGACGTGAACTTGCTCAATACATAGTCGGCCCAATCCCAATTATCCGGCACGGCGCCGATGCCGACCCGAAGCCGCGCGAATTCCTCCGTCCCCAATTTTCCGATAATGTCTTCCAAACCCTTCTGACCGCCCGATGAACCCTTTGTCCGAAACCGTAGCTTGCCGGTAGGCAGGTTCAAATCATCGCAAATCACCAACAAATCCTGGGTGGGTAATTTGTAAAAACTCATTGCCTCCCGAACGCTGGTTCCACTGAGGTTCATGAAGGTCGTGGGACTCAAAAGCAGGGCCTTATGGGCACCCAGTTCGGCCTCAACGACCTCGCCTTGAAACCGCGCCTTGGGAGCGGCAACGCCGCACTTTCGGGCCAACTCGGCCAGGACGGCATAGCCGACGTTGTGTCGCGTCTGCTGATAACGGCGGCCCGGATTGCCCAGCCCAACCACGAGTTTCATCGGCTATGCCCCCCGCTAATCCGGGCTTCCCCCGCGTCAGCTTCATGGTCTCGTTATTCCTTCGCCCCGTCTTCCTCCTTTTCCTTCTCGCCAATAATCTCAGGCTCGCCGGGGGCCGCCTCGGCGGCTTCTTCTTCGGGCTGCTCCTGCGGCACAACACATTCGACGGCCACCATCTCCAGGTCGGAGGCGAGCAGTTTGGCCCCCTGAGGCAACTCCAAATCGCCCAAGGAAACCGAATCGTTCAGCTTCAGATGGTTGATGTTCACGACCAGCTTCTCGGGAATGGCGGAAGCCGGGCAGGCGATCTCGACCTCGTGGACCAATTGCGAGACCACGCCTCCTTCCCGCACGCCGGGCGATTCTCCGCGCAGCTCGATCGGCAAGCGGATCTCCACGATCTCGTGCTCTGAAATCCGCGTGAAATCCACGTGGATGATGTGCGTTCCCCAGGTGTCCCACTGAAGATCGCGGACGAACGCCGATTCATCGACCGCGCCGGTCAGGCTGACCAACCGGCTCCCGTGACGGATGGCCGCCGCCAGCGTGTCTGCCTCCACGCTCAACGGTACGCACTCCAGGCCGTGCCCATAGAGGATTGCCGGGATTTTGCCCGCGCGGCGCAACCGCAGGTTGTTGCGTTTCCCTCTGGTATGACGTGGTTCAACGGCCAACTGCAGCGCCATTATGCGTCCTCTAAAACTGTGCGCAAAACAACTTCCTTCGCCAACGGGCGAATCGCTTATTTTCGCGTAAACGCGAAGGATTGCAACCCCACGTGCCGCATTTTTTCCACTGCAATTCCGCCCCGGCCTCGAAAACTCGACGCAAAGGCCGCAAACACACCCTTAACCACAAGCCCCAAGAGGGGGGGGTTGCTGGGGGGCGGGGATTCAGGGTTCAGGGTTCGGGGAACCGTTTAGCCGCCGCGTCCATGCGGCGTTATGTGGGATCCCCACGATACTAATGTCACAATAGCCGGGGGCTAACACTACTGCGCTAGAGTAAAGCTTCGTCGAACCCGTCAGCGCAGGGAATTGCCCAGGAGCAGGCTTGCTCCGGCAAGGGGTGGCGATGGAAGGTGGGGTGACGGGGGCAGGAAAGCAAGCCCGGTGATCGGCAACGTTACGAGGTATCGGCGGTAG
>JAHIKV010000356.1 GCA_018897395.1 Planctomycetota bacterium
CATTCGAAGGGGACCTTTTGTATTGACACTTTCCAGAAATCTTAACTGCCTTATTGGTGGTAGAGGGTCGGGAAAAAGTGCAGCGATCGAGGCCCTAAGTTTTTTAACCGGAGAATTTAATCAAAAAGAAATAGAGAGAAAAAGCCCAGAAGGCTACCCGGACTGGTATAAACGTGCGAAGGCCACTTTATCTGGATGTCAAGTGAAGATTTGTTGGAAATTATTAAGTGAAAACGGACAAGAGTTGCCAAAGAAGGCGCTTTTTGTTTCACGTTATTTCAATCCTACTGATAAACATGAGCCCCCCAATTACACAAATGCACAAGAGAAGGACATTCGAAACGATTTGATTCCCGAAATAAAGGTCCAACTGTATCGGATTCATGATATTGAGAAAGCTGTCGAGCCTAATAGATTGCGTGATCTTTTTGATAACATATGTGGACCGGAAATTAATCAAATTGAAGGAAAAATCGCCGAATCAATTTCCAAACTAAATGAACAGCGTGAAAAAATAATTGCAACTGCGCAAAAGATAGTAGAACTGACAGAAGATGGCACACCATTACGTCAATATGCATTTAGAAAATGGAAGTATGAAGAGGTAAATCGACCAGACATAAAAGTACATTATGAAAAAATTGATAAAGCTGCCGCGGCAGAAAATACATCAATTGTGACCAAAGGATCTTGGAAAGAAATCACTGAGCGATTCGATCTTCAGAATAGAAAGAATGATGTGAACGATTTTTTCCTTTCAATGGATGAGGATCTATCCCGTGAAGTCTCTACAGAAAACGAATATAATAGGCTTCTAGAAAATGCTCTGTTTCGTTGACCCGAACAATCTCAACCAACCCCCTTTCTCAAGACAGTTTGGGCTGTTAATTCATTGGAACGAGAATTAGTTGAAATCTCTGATAACATCCTTTGTGCCACCGAGCAGATTCAAGATTTGCATAAAAGTTCGCTCGAAGACTTAGCCAGGAAGGGGCTACCTCCCGGTGCAAAAGACCGGGAGGCTAAAAAGAAAGCTTTCGAAGAAGCTGAAGAAGCTTTGAAACAATACAATGAATTGATCTCAAAATGGTCCGAAGAATTATCGGAGCGTAAAACCCTTTTCGGAGATCTGGAAAATAGCTGTAAAGAGCGGACCGGATTACGAAAATTTACCGCTGAGCGCATAACAGATCAACTATCTAAAGACCTTGATCCGACAGTGCTCCTGATTGAAGCAGATGCAAGGCCGATGGACGACAAAACTGAATTCAAAAATTGGCTCCATAGGAATATTGCGCCATGTTTTCCAAAGTACAAAGAGAATCGGATTGAAGCCCTTTTAAAGAAAGGTCTCATGCCCGAATCACTTTTACAAACGTTACTCAATGAGAGTTCGGATTCCGGTGCTATTTTATGTGTGGATGTTGAAAAGGCTGCAGAGGGAAGAATTTTATCCGAGGAAGCGAATGAAATAGTGAAAGCGTGTGAAGCGTGTTTTAAGTGGATCCCCGAAGTTGATCAAGATACATATGGGAAAGACTTCTTGGAAAAGCTCCCTCTAGAAATAAGGGAAGGCTTATGGACTTTTCCATATGACGAAAAGACAAAAAGGCTCAGACTTGAAAATGTTTTACAACTTCATGAAATCGTTTTCGAAGATATGCCTGTTATCAGAATGAACGACAGACCAGAAGAACCAGGTAGTAAAGCCAGACCTATAGATGAACTATCGCCAGGCCAAAGATGTAGTGCTATTCTGCCAATTTTGCTCTTAAACGGCACTTCTCCACTGATAATTGACCAACCAGAAGATAATTTAGATAACAGATTGATAAGACAGGTTATTGTCAATATACTCGCGAGTATAAAGCTCAGGAGGCAAGTTATCATTTCTACTCACAACCCAAATTTACCAGTTCTTGGGGACGTGGAACAGGCCATTATTCTTCGAGCGGTTGGAGAAAAGGAATGCAGTCTTGATTCAATCGGAGATCTAGATTCTGAGGCTGTTGTTGCCCATATAACAGATATTATGGAGGGAGGCCGAGAAGCATTTCAATACCGTCAATCAATATATCAACCATACTGGCAAGGACCTGTTAATGAAATATAAAAATATTTCCTTTTTAATATATATTTGAGAGGTACTTAATGCATTTTGATTATCACGGCATAACATCATCAAGATCCCGTCCGATACCAGCCAGCATTCTTGAATTGGCTACTAACATAATTACTGATTGGATGCCAGGCACCCCGAATTCTCTTGCCAGAGGTTTTGTTGATCTGCTTTCTACGATAATTGATACAGTTAGAATAAACGGAAATGATCAGTGGACATTGCGACCAAGAGTTGCTCAGTTTGAAAAGCAGTGGAAACAAGTGACTTCATGGATATTGGGTGTTGCCTTTTGTAAGAGGATAATAGCAATGGAGGGGTATCCATGGATAGCTCCGGTAAGTGCCTTTGTCTCACAAGGCAGGCTATCA
>JAHIKV010000207.1 GCA_018897395.1 Planctomycetota bacterium
CGACATGCCCTATCTCGAAACCGGATTCAACGGCGGGCTGTTCAAGGAAGACCCGAAGATCGACGACCTGCAACTCGACGACGATTGGACCGAGTTCTTCAAGCGGGTGGGCGATTACGACTTCCGCGACGAGGTGAACGTCGACGTACTGGGCCACTTGTTCGAGAAATCGGTGGCCGAAATCGAGAAGCTGCGGACCGGTGGGCTGTTCGGATTGGTCGGTGAAGGGCCTGGCGACGCCGGCTCGCCGGCCATGAAAAAATCGGCCGAGCGCAAGCGATTCGGCACCTACTACACCCCTCCCGAATTCACCGAACTGATCGTCCGCGAAACCGTCGGCGAGGCGATCCGCGAGCGACTGGAGGCCGTCCGCTCCGCACGCGGGCTGAACGCCGAGGAAATCGAGTCGGAAAAGCCGTCCGACGAACTTGCCGCCTACTGGCGCGACTGTCTGGCCGCGCTGCGGACGATCAAGGTCTGCGACCCGGCCTGCGGCAGCGGGGCGTTCCTGATCGCCGCCTACGACGCTCTCGAGGCCGCCTACCACGAAGTCGTGGACCGCTTGATATTCCACGACGGCCCGGATGCCGACGAGTTGGCCGACGACGTGCCCGACATGATCCTGGCCGACAATCTCTACGGGGCCGACGTCTCGCAACAGGCGGTAGAGATCGCGCAGCTTGCCCTCTGGCTCCGCTCGGCGCAACGCGGCCGCCGACTGGCCGATCTTTCCCAAAACGTCGTGTGGAAGAACAGCCTGGTTACCGATCCAGCCGTCCACGAACACGCCATGCAATGGGAACGGCAGTTCCCCGAGGTCTTCGCGCGGGCCGGGAATCCGGGCTTCGATTGCGTGGTCGGCAACCCGCCTTGGGAGCGGATGAAGCTCCAGGAGCGGGAGTTTTTCGCCTTCTCCGCCCCGAAAATCGCCGGCGCCGTCAGCGCCGCCTCGCGCCGAAAACTCATCGCCGAACTGGAAACCGCCAACCCCGAACTCTTCTCGCTCTATCAAGCCGCCAAGACGTCCGCCGAAAACACCCTGGCCCACGTCCGCCAATCGGGCAACTTCCCCTTGACCGCCAAGGGGGACGTGAACACATACATGGTCTTCACCGAACTGGCTCGGCGGATCGTCGCCCCGCGCGGCCGCGTCGGGCTGCTGGTCCCCTCGGGCATCGCCACCGACCATACGACCCGAGAGTTCTTCGGCCGGTTGATGCAGTCGCAATCGCTAATACGGCTGTACGATTTTGAAAACAAGGCCCCTTTCTTTCCCGACGTGCATCGCGCGTTCAAGTTCAGCGTGTTGGTCTTCGGCGGCGCGGAAGTGAAGACGCCGGCGGCGGATTTCGCCTTCTTCCTGCACGACTTCGAGGAGTTGGACGACGCCAAGCGGCACATCCCCCTGTCGGTCAAGGACATGGCGCTGATGAACCCGAACACGCGGACCTGCCCCGTGTTCCGTTCCCGCCGCGACGCCGAGTTGACCAAGGCCGTCTACCACCGCGTACCTATATTGATCGACAAGAACCGCAAGCAGGGCGGAAATCCCTGGGGAATAAAGTTCGTCAGAATGTTCGATCAGACCAACGACGCGGAGCTTTTCCTGGACCGCGAGCAGTTGATGGAACTGGGGGCCAAGCAGCAGGGCAACCGCTGGAAGAAAGGCCGGCGGGCGTTTCTGCCGCTCTACGAGGCCAAAATGGTCCAGGCCTACGACCACCGCGCCGCCGGAGTCGTGATCGAAAAAGACAACTGGTTTCGCCAGGGTCAAACTGAAGAAACGTCGCTTGTGGCTCATCAGAACCCGGAATTTTGCGTCGAACCTCGCTGGTGGGCGGAAGAACAAGTAATCAAGGAACGGCTGGGCGCTATCTCGCCGCCGGCATTGTTGGCGTTTAAGAACGTTACAAGCCCGACAAATCGGCGGACGATGATTGCCGCCTTCATCCCAATCGTCGGCGTCATCAATTCGGCTCCGCTTATCTTTGTTTCCGAGGAGATTAGCCCCCGCCGGCAGGCATGTTTGCTTGGCAATCTCAATTCGTTCGTGCTCGACTACGTGGCACGCCAAAAAATCGGGAATGTGAATCTCAATTTCTTTCTGATTGAACAGTTTCCGATGTTCCCTCCCGACCGCTACTCCGAGCGGTGTCCGTGGGACAAGCGCTGGACGCTGGAGCGGTGGATTTCCGACCGGGTGCTGCGGCTCAGTTGCACGGCCGACGACATGCGGCCGTTGGGCGAGGCG
>JAHIKV010000349.1 GCA_018897395.1 Planctomycetota bacterium
CTGGAGAAACTGGCCAAGGGCGAAAAGATCTGCAAGAAGGGCGCCTGCCAGACCTTGAAGATCGGGGTTGACTCCCTGCCCGAGCTGCCCAAGGACAACACCGACCGCAACCGGACCTCTCCCTTTGCCTTCACCGGCAACAAGTTCGAGTTCCGCATGGTCGGCTCCTCCCAGTCCATCGCCGGCCCCAACGTGGCGCTGAACACCATTGCCGCCGAAGCTCTGGAAGAGATCGCCATCCGTCTGGAGAAAGCCAAAGACGTGAACAAGGAGATCCAGGCCATCCTCAAGGACGCCATGACCAAGCATGGCAGGATCATCTTCAACGGCAACAACTACTCCGCCGAGTGGGCCAAGGAGGCCGAGAAGCGCGGCCTGCCCAACGTCCGCAACACCGTGGACGCGCTCAAGGCCTTTGTCACCCCCAAGGCGATCAAGCTTTTCGGCAAGTACAACGTGCTTTCCAAGGATGAGCTGCATTCCCGCTACGAGATCTATGTGGAGCAGTATGCCAAGCACATCAACATCGAAGCGCTGACCGCCATCCAGATGACCAAACGCCAGTTCATCCCGGCGACCATCCGCTTTGTCGGCGAGCTTGGCGCCTCCCTGGCCGCGGCCGGAAAGTACGGCTCGGTGCAGAAAGGATTGCTGGAGGAGGTTGGCAAACACCTGGAGTCTGCGGGCAAAAAACTGACCAAGCTGGAGGATGAAACCAAGAAGGCCCAGGCCATCGGCGCGGCGGACAAACAAGCCGCCACTTACCGCGACAAGGTATTCCCCGCCATGACCGCTCTGCGCGCCGACATCGACGCGCTTGAGGCCATTATGCCGGATGATCTCTGGCCGGTGCCGACTTATTGCGATTTGCTGTTTAATTTGTAAGAATACAGCGGCGGAGAACGGGGCTTATTCCCGTTTCATGCCGTTACAAGGCTGATCTAAAAGAAGGGAGGGAGTCAATTGACTCCCTCCCTTCTTTCGTTATTGACAACCGATCAGGGGAGTGAGATTGTTGGGGAATCCTGATGGGGTCGATAGTTGCTAACGATGCGCATATTTACTAATCCGGCCAAAAAACAAAAAAACATGCAATCCGGATAACATTAATGTTCACTTTCACAATCAGATACACAGCCGTAGGCCATAACCATGGATAGTTACAAAGAACCAAAGCCGGGGAAGACATACATGAGTCCCAGTCTTCCTTCGTTTGGGAATAAAGAGCGAATGGTCAGAATTGCATCAAAAGCGATAACATCTCTTGACGGCTATGAATACGCGAAAGAGAAGGAAGAGGTCGTCCTTCGTCATAAAGATGACGCGGCCACCTATATCTCCGCGAAATTTTTTGAAGACAACCGAAATATATTCGTCCTGTCCATCCAAAAGTACATGGCTGGTTCCCTTAAACCCTACGGGTCTGGATTTTCCTTTGTGGGGGAAGAGATTGGGAAGCTTCTCGAGTTCATTGCCAATATTCAATCCGTTGTCTTTTCCAATAGCAGAGCAATAAACATCACAGACGAGGAACTGCGGCGGATTGCGCTCACAAATCAACAGGCAAGAAAGCTTGTGGTCGAGAATGAGGAGCTAATTTCAGAGGTCGTGCGATCGGCCGTTACGAAGCACGACGTCGTGGCGGTCGCGTACCGAAAACGTCAACTTGAAGTATTCCAACAACTACTCGAAGATTCTGCTTATTTTGATAAACTCAAGTCAGAAAAGTCATGTACTGATGAGTCTCTATGGCAACAGTTCTTCGAAAAGAACCCCTGGATATTCGGTTACGGCCTTAGCTACATATACCTTTCCAGCTTGAACGACAAGAAACTCGAGCAGGTTGTTCAGGGCTACCATGTTGGTCAACATGGAAAGCGCTCCGACGCTCTATTGAAGACGAAAGGGGCTATTTCCAGTCTTTGCTTCGTAGAAATTAAAACACATAAAACGGAACTTCTGTCCAAGAAACCTTATCGGGCAGGCTGCTGGGCTCCATCAAGCGAGCTTGCTGGAGCTGTATCCCAAGTACAGGGGACTGTCGCCTCTGCCACAGAATCATTGCACGGCAAGCTAACCATCCATAATTCGGACGGGTTCCCAACTGGCGAAGAGGCATTTAACTACTCGCCCAAGTCATACCTTGTGGCTGGAAGCCTTTCCGAATTTCTGGGCGAGCATGGCTCAAACCACGAAAAATTCCGTAGCTTTGAACTGTATCGCCGCAATACGGCAAGCCCTGAAATCATTACTTTTGATGAGCTGTACGAAAGGGCAAGATTTATTGTTCGTGCAAGTGAAAGCTAACAAGACATTTTCACTCGGACGCTATGCTTCACTACGCGCCAGTGGAATGCAACATAATTTTCTTGATGTTTTAGTTGGGAATCAACCGGCAAGCAAGACCACCGCAGCCAACCAGCCGCAGACCTCTCCCAATTCGCAGGAAGCACCCAACACATCGCCGGTAACGCCGCCAAGGGCTCTGCTCGTCTTGAACCGGAGCCAGATGGCAGGCAGCACTGCGGCGCCGAGAATAATCAATCCAGCCGGCCAGTTCCACCAGATGAGCGGTGCCAGCAGGAGGCCGCCCAGCGCCAGTTCCCCCAGGCCGGCCTTGCCGACAAAGGCGTGGCCAGTACCAATCTCCCTGGGATATTGCGTACCGCAAGCAAGCGTTGCCATGGCCCAACGAGCCATCACTGGCGCGGCGAACAGGGCAAAGAAAAGCGGTTCCTCTTCGTTGGCAACAAGTGAGGCAAGACAGGCAACCTTCAAGACAAGCAGCACAACCAACCCGATCACCCCAAAGACGCCGATGGCCGAGTCCTTCATGATCGCCAAGCGTCGCTCCGGGGTCTGCCCGCCGCCCAGGCCATCCAGTAGATCAGCCAAGCCATCGAGGTGCAACCCCCTGGTCAGCCAGGCTCCAAGTCCCACCAGCAGCACCGCACTCACCAGCGGAGGAAGGCCGGCCCTTGCACATACCCAGACTCCCCCGGCCAGAAGCCCACCGATCAGCCAGCCAGCCAAGGGGAAAAAAGCCCCGCTCCGCTTGAGCCCCTCAGCAGGCAACTCCGCAGGCAACCGCACAGGCAAAATGGTGAGAAAAGCAATGGCGATCTTGGCGGCCAGCAGCATGGTGGTCAACCGGCCTCGCTCACCCCGGCCTCGCCGAAGGTGGCCATCTCGTTCATGATCTTGAGCCCAGCCTCCACCAGGTTCATGGTCAGGGCCGCGCCGGTTCCCTCGCCCAGCCGCAGGTCTAAGTGCAGCAGAGGGCTCAAATCCATCTTCTCAAAGAAGATCCGGTGGCCCTGTTCCGCCGACATGTGGCTGAAGAAACAGTAGTCCAGAACATGGGGGGCAAGCCGCTGGGCGACCAAGGCTCCGGCGCTGGAGATAAAGCCGTCCACCACCACCGGAATCTTGCTGATAGCCGCCTGCAAAATGCAGCCGCAGATGGCGGCGATCTCCAGGCCACCCACCGCAGCCAACGCCCCAAGGGGCGAATCCAGCCGCTCCCGGTTCACGGCCAGGGACTGCTCGATCACCGCAATCTTGTGTTGCAGCATAGCGTCATCGATGCCGGTGCCCCGGCCAGTCACATCGGACACCTTGGCGGGCAGCAGGGCGGCAAAGAGCGCGGCGGACGGGGTGGTGTTGCCGATGCCCATGTCGCCGGTGCCCAGAATCTCGGCGCCATCCTCAATGGCCTCACGGGCTTCTGCCATGCCGACCCCGATGGC
>JAHIKV010000208.1 GCA_018897395.1 Planctomycetota bacterium
ACCTGTTGCAGGTAAAAGCCCTGCAACACTAATTTCCGTTCGCTAATGGCAAACCGCCGTGCGACGGAAAATTGCACTGACCATTGATTTCTCCAGTGGAAAGATACACAAGCTGGGCATTTTCTCAGAAAGTGCAGAACGTATACTCGCAGTTTATGCATCGTCCAGCCTCCCGTGGAATCATACCCCCCAGGCGTGCATGTGTCAATGAATTGCAAAAACCCGACTCTTTTCATCAAGGCAAACACTTATTGTCCGGTACATGCCTGTATCGCCGGAAACATTGTACCGGTTAGGGACAATTGACAGATATTGAGAAGTGCGGCATAGTGTTGGAAATACTCGATGGGGAGAAAAGCCATGTCATTTATCCAGACTCTTCAACAAGATATCGTTGCCTTCCTCCAGTCCGCGTGGGACGTGGTTAAGAACAACTTCCACACTTGGCTGATCGCGTTGGCGGCCGCGGTGGTCGTGTTTTTCCTCTTGCGGCTGACCCGCAGTCTGCTCGTCCACTACGCCGCCCGAATGGCCGAACGTGAAAAGGGGGACTGGTTCCACGACCTCGAATGCGTGTTGCGGCGGACGAAGACCTGGATACTGCTGATTTTGGCTGCATGCTGCGGCAGTCTTTTGCTCGGCTTGCCTGAAAACGCGCTGCCGATCGTCGGCAAAGTCGCCGTTGTCTCGCTGCTCATTCAAGCGGCTCTGTGGGCCAACGCCCTGGTGGTTTCAGCCGTCAAACGATTCGCCGAGCGGCGCAAGGAGACGGACCCGGCCGGCGTCACTACCCTCTCCTCGCTGGGGTTCGTCGGCCGGCTGGCGATTTGGACCGCGGTCGCATTGTTGGCCGTGGCCAACCTGGGCATCGACGTGACCGCCATGGTCGCCGGGTTCGGCATCGGCGGGATCGCCGTGGCCTTGGCCGCACAAAACATCCTCGGCGATCTGTTCGCCTCGGCCTCGATCGTGCTGGACAAACCGTTCGTGCTGGGCGACTTCATCGTCGTCGACGACAAAAAAGGGGTTGTGGAGTACATCGGCCTGAAGACCACCCGCCTGCGCAGCCTCTCCGGCGAGCAACTCGTCTTCTCCAACGCGGACCTGTTGAAGAGCCGGCTGCACAACTACAAGCGGATGTACGAGCGACGCGTGGTGTTCACCATCGACGTGACCTACGACACGCCGTGCGAGAAGGTTTCGGCCATCTCGGCCATGCTCCGCGAGGCGGTCGAGTCGCAGAAGCGGATCCGCTTCGACCGCGCCCATTTCGCCCGCTTCGGCGAGTCGGCGCTGATCTTCGAGGTGGTCTTCTACGTCCTCGCCGCCGAATACGGCGTCTACATGGACATCCAGCAGGCGATCAATCTGGCCATTTTGCGCCGCTTCACCGACGAGAATATCGAGTTCGCCTTCCCCTCGCGGACGGTCTACCAGCGGTAATCTCACGTTTGCAAGAAAATTCTTACGAAACCGCAAGCGGAAATCGCCGTCTCTGGCCACTAACCACTGACCACTGACCACTGACCCCTTACCACCCCATCACCATGTTCGACTCAATCGCCTTGCGCGAGCATTCCAGGTCCGCGCCGGTGTGCTGCATGTAGAGCCGGATGGCGTGAATTTTGTCGCCGGCGGCCTTGGCCAGGCAATCGCGGGCGGTCGCGCATGGGTCGGCCGCGCCGCTGATTCCCAACGCCGACTTCGAGATCACCCAGGTGTCGCGCGGGCGGCGGGTGACACGAATCGGAGGCTCGTGGGGATAGCTTTCCCGCACCACTTCGGTGGCCTGATTGTCGTTTTCAGCCCAGGTGATGATGATATGCGATTCGGTTTCGACCTCGAACAGCGGCATGACGGGCCTCCTCTTCTGCTGGTGACGAAGGCGGTGTTTCCAACATCGTAGGAGCGCCGGCGACGGCCGTCAATAGCACCGCCACTCAGAGGGGGGAGCTACTTTTCCGGCGGCTCGACGTCCTCCCCACCGGGTGCCACTGCTGGCTTGCCCAGCAGTGCCGGAAACACGGTTGGACAAGCCAACCGTGGCACCCGCCATTGTCGGTCGGTCCGCTACTTTTCCGGCGGCTCGACGTCCTCGCCGCCGTCGATGGTCGTCAACGCCTTGACCACTTCCGGGGGCGTGGAGTCGGCCAACGTTATTACTGCGCTGTCGCACATTGCCACGTGTATCTTTTGACGATGATAGCTTCCGATGCCCGGGCGCTTCTCGCCGTTGATCCCGAAATCAATTTCGTCGAATTGCAGATCGCGCGGCTCTGTCCAGCGGATGCCCGAATCGGCGACCTCCACCACCATGATCGTGTTGCTGATGCCGTCGATTATTTCCTCGAACTTCCGGCTGTGAGGGCCGTCTGATATCGTATGCGGTCCGACAACCATCACGTAGTTGGTAATGGGATAATCCACCTCGGGCTGACTGGGGCAATGAAACAATAACGCGGCCTCCTTGGCGACCGCGGCGACCGCTAGGTTATTGGGGCTGTCCCAGGGTTCGTCAAATCGATACCTCTTGTAAACGTCGTAGGAGCTAAGATAGGGCAACAACAACACTCGCCAACTATGCATCGGTTTCCCGTCGGCGTCCGCAATATACGCCGGCGGAAGGCACTTGTATGCTTGATGATAGTTATGCATCGCCAAGGTGATCTGTTTCAGATGGCACCTGCAAGCACAGTCCCTCGCCGCCTCGCGGGCCGCGAGAACCGCACACCACAGAAACACGACCCCTACAACGAAAAACAGGATGAACACGATGAGGCATGTAATTTTTGCTTTACTGCGCGGGCGCTCCGCCGCGACATCGTTTGCAGTCGTGGCGTCATTCTGCTCGCAGCAATGAGGGCATTGAGAATCATTAGGCATTGGGAAGACTCCTTGTAGGACGGATTTCCTAATCCGTCCAGTTTTTGGGGACGGATTAGGAAATCCGTCCTAGTGCGCTTGTAAGTGTATCGAATCAGCAGGGTGGAAGTCCCTGTCGAAGTTGGGTCTGAACTTTGTAACCAATAGTAACTGCGTCCTCGTGAGAGGGGGTGGAGAGCAACTGGAG
>JAHIKV010000209.1 GCA_018897395.1 Planctomycetota bacterium
GCCATCGTTTGGCAAGCTCAACCGATTCGGAATTTCCACTACATCGACTTTCCGCCGCCGACCGTCCGAAACCATTGAACTTACGTCGCTTTTTCAAGAAAACCGACCCCAAATCTTACACAGCACCGTAACTTGGGCTAGCAGGGAGCAACGGCTGCGCGATCTGGCGGAGCATTTTGACCGGTTGAACCAGGCGTCGGACGAACAGGTTGACGTGTTCTACGCCGCCTGGGTGGAAGACGTCGTTCAACGGGCCGTCGAGTCCTTGGCCGCCGACTACTGTCGAAAAGGCCGGGTGGACTACCTGAGGGTGTTGTATGGCCGGCTCTGCCAGGGCCTGACCATTGCGGAGGCGGCCAAAACCCTGGAAGTCTCCCCCGCCGCCATCGACCACTATTTCCGTCACGCCAAGAAGCAACTCGCGGAGAAGCTGGAACAGTTGGCCCGCCGCCAAGTCCAGAGTTACTGTCCGGCCGAGGAGGCCGAGCAAGAGTACGTCGCCGAGTGGCAGCGGCTGGGCCAATATCTGGCCGAACATGGCGGACTCGAGGAGGCCGTGCGACAGGCTTACGACCTTTTTGACCCGGTTCAGGCGAAAAAACACAAAAAAGAGGCCGGGCTGACCAAGGCAGCCACTCGGCTGACGTCGATCATCCGCTCGTCTTCCAATGCAACCGTAGGTCGGAAACCAACTTAGAGCGTGTCTTGAAAATCCCCCCGCTCCCTCCAGGGATGGGTAGCGGGTGAGGGCGGAAGTGCCAAAATCGCGGAAAATGGATGGTTTTTGCTCGCTTATCCTCGCCCTAACCCTCTCTCAAAGGGGGAAGGAACCAATTTTCAGACACGATCTTAGGCGACGGGCCTGCGAAAATCAACTGCTCAGTTCATTAAGTTAGTATGAGGCAGCCGGTTTTCCGCCCGCAAGGAATCCTCTGACATGCGAGGAGTCGTGCCATGTTCTTTCCTATTCCGTTGGAATTGAAGTACTCCGGAACCAAGACCAACCTCCCCACAGCCAACGCGGCGTTGATCGTCATCAACCTGTTGGTCTACATGTTCGGCTGGGACTGGTCGGTGGGGCCGGGCACGGGCCTGCTGAGCATCCTCATGTACGGTTTCTGCCACTGTGGGTTTTGGCACTTACTGTTGAACATGTGGGTGCTGTGGGTGTTCGGCAATCCGGTTAACCGGCGGCTGGGCAACGGCTTCTACTTGTTGGTCTTCTTGGGTTGTCAGCTCGCGGTGGGTTTGTTTGCGAGAATCTTCCTGCCCGTTGGCCTGGTAGGCTCCTCGGGAACCATCTTCGCGGTGATGACCCTTGCCCTGATCCTGATGCCGTCGGCATTGATCGAAACCGCCTACCTGGCCGTGTTTCCGCTGACGCTTCTGTTGGGAGTGTTCAAGCGGCCGAAGTACGGACTGAACTGGTTTCTAAGCTGGGATATCATCACGGTACCCGCCTTGTGGTGCTTGGTGCTCATCCCGCTAATGGAATTAAGTTCCCTGATATGGATTTGGAGTTGGGCCCCCGTGGCACACCTATTGGGGATTATTTGCGGTGTGGTCGCGGTGTTAATGCTTCCGAAACAGATCACCGGCCGCCGGTCGGCAGCCGGCATTTGAATATGCGAAGAATTGTCCGATCGTACGTGCGATCGCGACCAACCCAAACGGTCCCTTTTTCTCTAGACTAAGAAGGCAAAGGAGAATACCCATGGGAGTTTTCAAGCGATTTTCCGATATCATCTCGGCCAACCTCAATGAACTGACCGAAGGGTTTGAGGATCCTGAAAAGATGCTCAAGCAAGCGGTCCGCGAGATGGAGGAGACGATCGCCGAAGTGACCAACCAGACCGCCAAGGCGATGGCCAACGAAACCACTCTCTCGCGCGAGCTCGAGCGCAACCGGGCCCAGGAGAAGCAATGGCAAGCCCGCGCCGAGAAGGCCGTCGAGGAGGGCAACGACGATCTTGCCCGAAAGGCCCTCGGCCGCAAGAACGAACACGAGAAACTGGCCGCCGCCCTGGCGGATCAATTGGAGGCCGCCCAGGAGGCCAGCGTCAGTCTCCGCCGTCAATTGGCCGCGATGAAAGCCAAGCTGGCGGAAGGGAAGCGGAATTTGGCCACCCTCTCGGCACGGCAACGGGCGGCCGACTTCCGAAAGAAAATGGAAACCCAGGCGGCCGGTCTGGCCCCCGAGGTCGATCAGTGCGCTTTTGCCAAGTTCGACCGCATGAAGGCCAAGGTGGAACAGGCCGAGGCCGAAGCCGCGGCGATGGCCGAGTTGCGAGGTCTGGACGCCGGCGGCGCCGCCGAGGACGTCGAAACTCCTGACGAAGGACCCGATGTCTCCGCCGAATTGGCGGAGCTGAAGCGAAAACTGAAAAAGTAGAAGATTAACGTGAATGTCCAGGTCGTGTATCCTCAACGAGAGAGGGCTCCGGCGCGATGGCCGACACGTTCACCAAGTCGGAAAGGCTGCCTTGCCTCTCGGAATTTCTCGCCGAGCGGGGCGACTGGCCGCTGAAGGACCGCTTGGCGTTCGTCCAAAAATTAGCCCGACAGGTGCAGGCGTTGCACCAGAACGGACGCATCCATCGGGCCATACACGTCGATACGGTCGCCGTCGATGAACAACTCCGGCCGCAACTTTCCCCTCCCGGCGCGCCGCGGCGGTTCGGCGGCGAGGACGACTGCGACCCGGAGTTCTGCCCCCCGGAACTGACCGAACCAGCCGCCGTCGAGTTGCCCGCGGAGATCGACCGCGCCGCCAAGGCACTCCAAGAGGCGGGTTACGCGCTCGATCCGCGCCGCGTCGACGTCTACCAGTTGGGCGTGCTGTTGTGCCGGCTGGCGACCGGCGAGCCGGTCTTGTCGTATATCTACGACGCGAAGATCAAATCGCGGGTTCCCGCGGTTGCGCGGTTGCTGCTGGAAGGGGCGCTGGGTTTTGACACGCCGGAGCGGTTCGAGAATTGCGAGCGGCTGATCGAGGGCTTGGACGAGGCATTGCGGCGGGCCGAATCGCTGGAGGCGCCGACCTCGATGATCGAGACGCCGGCCCGCGGCAGCGTACCCGACGGCGACACGCCGCCGCAGGGTACGCAGCAGCCGCCGGCGCGAATTGTCGAACCGCTTCCCTTCACGCGATTGGGCCATTACCGGATCGTCGAGTGGATCGGCGGCGGCGGGATGGGCGACGTCTATCGGGGCTACGACGAGTCGCTGGAGCGGCCGGTGGCCGTCAAGGTGCTTCCCTTCCAACTGGCCCGCGACGCCGATTTCGTGCGCCGCTTTCACGCCGAGGCCACGGCGGCGGCCGGCGTGGCACATCCCAACGTGGTGCCGATCTACTTCATCGGCGAGGACGCCGGGCATCACTTCTTCGCCATGCAGTGCGTCGAGGGGGAATCGCTGGCCGAGCGGCTCGACCGGCAGGGGCAACTGCCCGTCGACGAGGCGTTGGAGTTGATCGGGCAGTGCCTGGCCGGATTGCAGGCCGCTCACGGGTGCGGGCTGATCCACCGCGACATCAAGCCGGGCAACATTCTGCTGGAGCGCGGCAGCGGGCGGGCAATGCTGGTCGACTTCGGCTTGGTCCGCCGGCTCGACCAGAGCGCGCAAATGACCGCCACCGGCGTAATCATGGGCACCGTGGACTACATCGCGCCGGAGCAGGCCCGCGGCCGGAAGATCGACGCGCGGGCGGACATTTACTCGCTGGGGGTGCTGTTTTATCAGCTTCTTTCGGGGCGGATGCCGTTTGCGGCCGACAGTCCCACGGCGATGATTTTCCAGCACGCATACGAGCAGCCGTTTCCGTTGGAGGAGGCCGTGCCGGGCTTGCCGCCGCCGGTGGCGCAAATTGTCGAACGGATGATGGCCAAGGAGCCGGACCATCGGTATCCGGATTGCGGGGCGGTGCTGGCCGACGTCCGAGCATATCGCCAAGGCCAACCGTTGGCGTCGAACGAATCGGCATGGGCGATGTCCGGCTTCGAGGAAGAATCGACGCCGGGCGGCGAGCCGAAACTGCCGGAGGGTTTGGCGCGGTTGCTCGAGCCGGGTCGTTTACAAGGCGTCCGCGACTGGGCGGCGACGATGTTCCGCCGCCACGCGCCGGAATATATCCGGCAGATGCAAGGCACCACGCAACAGGTGGACGCGGCGGTGGCCCACTACCGGCGGCGTCGCAATCGGCTGGCGAAGCTGTTGGAAGAGGCGCGTGCGATCGAGGCGGACTTGTCGCAGCAGATCGAGTCGAACCAGTCGGCGGCATCTGCGGCGGCCGCGGCGGCGGAATCGGCCGCCGGCGAGGAGCGGCGGCAGGCGGCGCTGGCGAAGCAGGGCGAGTGCGAAGAGCAGTTGGCGGCGTTGCGGCCGCAGCACGAATTGCAGCAGGAGCAGGCGGCGGACCTGGAGCGGCAATTGGGCAAGGCCGACGCCACGCTGGCCCGACTGTGCAGCCAGCAGGAGGTGATGAAGGCTCGTCTTCAAGCGGCCGTAGCCCGGCAGCGGCTGGAGGGGGGCCTGCCGCGGCCGAAGGTCCGGCGGTGGTTGCTGCCGGCGGCAATCGGCGGGGCCGGCCTGCTGGCGGTGGCGTCGTTGCTGCTGATCCTACCCCGGCCGAACGTTCCCACCGATCTCCCCCAGCCGGCGTCGCCCGCGGCGACGATGAGCGTGGCCACCAACCCGGCGCCGGCCGCCGAGCAGCCCCCCAAGCCTAACCCAAAAGTCCCGCCGGGCGCCGCGCTGCTGATGACCTTCGACAAGAACACCCTGCTGGAAGTCTCCGGGATGATTTTCAGGGTGCGAAGCCTGACCGGCCGCAACAACGGGCAAGACGTCAGCGCGCAATGGACACCCAACGGCAAAGTCGGAGGCGCCATATCCATTGAGGACGGCACGGAAGTGCGCATCCCGGGGCACATTGTCAATCGACAGCCGGAGTACACCGTCGCCGCATGGTTCAATCGAAGGGACAAGGAACACCTTTGGATCTACTCTGAGGCCGCAAACGGTGCCATTTTCGCCGTCGAGGCGGAGATAAATGGCGCAATTGCGGTCCGTTCGTGGCACCGCGAGCGGATTGGGAATTGGATGGAGGCGAAAACGCCCGCGGGATTGGTTCCGGCAAATCAATGGGTGTTTGTGGCCGTGAGACTGATCAAAGGTGATCAATTGGACAAGGGCGAACTGACCATCAGGGTCAACGATAGTTCTTACGCGCGCAATCTACAGATGGCGTATTCCGACAATTCGGGGTTTTCATCGGTCGGAACAGGCAACGGGAGGTGGGAGGACAGAACGTATGGCCGCGGCTTTGGCCTTGTTGACGAGTTGGCGGTTTATCAGCGGGCGCTGTCGGACGCGGAGATCGAGACCCTCTACCAAATGGGCTTGCGGGGCGAGAGTCTCGGCAAATAACGGCAAAACGTGTACGATTTTTTTCAGAGCGTGTCCTGAAATTGTTCATTTAGCCCGCCGTGAATACACGGCGGGCCGGGTTGAACATGGAAAACCGTTTGCCCCGGGTGTATTCACCCGGGGCTAAATACGATTGTCTCTATTTACGGACATGCTCCCAGTCAGCGGCACTTTCATCGTGTAAGGAGTCATTACCGTGGAGCGACGCAACATCAGTGGTCTGTGTCTGTTGACGTGTATTCTTCTGTTTGGAAACGCGGGGCGCGCAGTCGGTCAGAAACCCATTCCGAAAGACAAAAAGACTCCCAGCGAGGCCACGTTCGCCGACGAGACCCTGAAACTTTGGCAGCGAGACATCGACGCATATCGCAAGCACACCAAAGACCCGGAAGCCATTCGCCCGCTGGCCGAGGAGTTCTTGCGGGCCGTTCAACAAAACCGGTTGCCAACGCCGCACGAGCCGCCACCCGACAAAACCTTGGAGATGTGGAATAAGCTGAAAGCTCAGGGTTGTACCGACCCGTTGGTCTTCGCGTACTATGCGACAATCGTCTCCCCCGAGCTGAAATTTTATCGAGAGGCCTGGAAGCTCCTGAATAAAGCGGCGGGGGGCATTTCCAAATCGGACTATCCGTTTGAATGTCGATGGAAGTTGACGACCACACTCTATTCGCTCGGTTGGAGTAGCGGATATCCGATGAACAGAGGAGGATGGCCCCGGGTTCGAGAAGCAGCCGTTACGATGGCGGCGATGCGCGTGGGCGACCCGACAATCGGTCTTGAAGGACAACGGGTCGTCGTTTGGGAGTTGAGGGACTTCTTTCCCGGCCACCCGACAGGCCGGAAAGATTCCGAAACGCTTTACAAGACCTGCGCCAAGATGCCGAAGGCCGACCCGTGGACAATCAACATGCTCGCGGGCTTCTACTACCACGTGCTGGCTTGGGACCATCGCGGCGGCGGCTACGCCTCCGACGTTACGCCGGAAGGCTCCCGTTTGTTTCGGGAAAATCTGAAAAAAGCCGCGGAACATTTCGAGAAGGCGTATAAGTTGCATCCCGAGTTTCCCGAGGCCGCCGGCGAAATGATCTCGGCGGCCATGGAGGGCGGAAGCGACCTGACGCCCAGAGAATGGTTCGACCGATCGGTCGCTGCCCAGTTTGACTATATAAAGGCGTATTACAAAATGGCCAACTCCTTGACTCCTCGCCAGGGCGGCAATCACGAAGGAATGTATCGCTTCGGCTGCGAGTGCGCGGATACGGAACGATACGACACAAACGTCCCTATGTTTTTCCTGACGATTCTCTACAGCATTGATACAGGACTTGATTTCAACGGCGAGGTTTGGAAACGCCCCGGCGTCTATGCCAGGGCGAAAAGGGTGCTTGAAGGCATGGCCCGCGATCCCACGCGCGCCGACGGCAAAGGATTGCAGCTTAATAAGTCCCGCGCGATGAGCATCCATGCCGCCGTGGCCGGACTTACCGGAGAATACGCCGATGCCCGGCGGTTGCTCGACGAATTGGACAATCGCATCGCCAAGGACTTTACCACTTGGTCCAGGTACCCCGCGGTGATGTTTGGAACCATCTACGCCCTCACCGGGAAGGGCGCCGACGACGCAAAAAAAGCCTTGAAGCTGTTGGACCAGAGGCCGGCGCCCCTTTCCGACGCAACACTTCGAGATGCGAGAAGCCTTTTCAAGAAAGCCCTTGACGCCGACGAGCACAATTGGTCGAAAATCTACTGCCAGAGTTGGCTCGATGATATAGACGCCTATTTGGCGTTCAATGCCGGCCAATGGGCAGATATTAAGTTCGACCCCAAATTGGTCGGTTGGAGGCCTGCAAATGGGATGTGGAAAATGAAAAACGAAAACTCAGCGGAGGGTATTGTCGAAAAACATTACGACCACATTTTGATCCGTCCCGCTGTTGTTCCACCGGTTCCCATGGAAATTGAGTTCAACCTGGGATTTTCTGCCTTGCCTCGTGCGTCATCAAGAAAGATTTTGGGGCTGTTCGTTCGACAACGGAACCAAAAATCCATTGTTCACGGGTTTTACCTGGATACGAAAAGTAGCGAGGCCTGTGTGAGTATATTGGGAAAAGTAAAAAAAAAGAAGATGGGATTGTATCGGACCAACCGTTTCCGAGTTCAGCTCGCTGACGGCCGTGCCGTGCTCTACGTCAACGACGAATTGTGCGTCGATCACAGCGATAATAATCTTCACCCATCGAGCGACCTGTACTTCGGGTGCAACTCCCTTATGACTTCCGATATTTCGGTGACTCTCGGCAACGTGCGCATCCGCAAGTGGGATCCGACGAAAGAACCGCCGAAAGAAAAGGAAACGCCGTAGACGCGGGCGCGGGCAAGATCAGCTCAAAAGCCATCGGGCGTCATGGTCCAAGGACTCTTGATAACCGAGCGGAATGAGGATTGTTTCCCGCAGAATGGCGGCATCAACAGTGCAAGAATGATACACTTTGCGGCAGCGCTGCAGTGAGCAGCGCTGAAACGAGAGCTGCCCTTTGGAAATTGAAAGCAAAGGAAAGTCTCGGAGCGCCCTCTGCACGCACGTGCAGCGCGGCAGTCATTGGATGACCGATTCGCAACTCACGCCGCGCGCTTTAGCCTGACGATCGGCAAGTGCTTTCGACCAGCGTGGAAGCTGATCTCTAACGTCAGCTTCGCGCCGGGTCTACCCCGTGCCAATGCCCACGGCTTGGCGCATGGCGAGCCGCGCGGCCAGCGTGCCCGCGGCTCGAAACGCGGCTTGCGGTTGGCGGGGAAGAGGCCGATCGCGGTTCTCCGGCACTCGCGCGCTCGCGCTCTGCGTTAACACGCCAGTCAGATTTTTGTCGTCCGAAAAGAACGGCTCCGGGTTAACAGCCAAGCCCCTTTCTGCGTAAACCCATCTGTCGCAGTTGCGCTACGGGTTGCTTTCGTTTGGAGGGCGACCGAGAGAGACTCGAAATCCGCAAGTCGCGTCCCTGCAATCACTTCCAGTAATCGGCCTAGAGAGACTTTGTTCG
Organism: Planctomycetota bacterium; assembly: GCA_018897395.1. Classification (GTDB taxonomy): domain Bacteria; phylum Planctomycetota; class Planctomycetia; order Pirellulales; family Thermoguttaceae; genus JAHIKV01. The sequence continues at coordinate 8,469 of JAHIKV010000209.1, forward strand.
AAGAGGGTTGTGAACGGGGAGGCGTCGGGCATCACGATGGCCTGTGGGACCAGATTGTCGACGGGAAAATCAGCGGGGCAACTTGAATTTGCCATAGCCCTTCGTTAACCTGGGTGAAATTGCCGCTCGGAGCGTATCCGAGCGGAGTCCAAATGGGAACTGTCGGTTAAGACGGGAGACTAGGATGGAGAGAGTATTGGTGACAGGCGCCGTAGGCCAGATCGGCTCAGAATTGACGTTGGCTTTGCGTAAGAAGTATGGATCCGACAACGTGGTCGCCGGCGGCCGTAAGACAAAACCTAGTCCTGAGTTACGTGATTCCGGTCCTTTTGAAGTGCTTGACTGCACGGATGTCAAGGCGGTCGAAGGCGCGGTAAAGAAGTACGGGATTGATACGATATACCATCTGGCGGCCCTTCTGTCGGCCGTTGCCGAGGCCAATCCGCAACTGGCCTGGAAGGTGAATATTGACGGCTTGTACAACGTTCTGGAGGTGGCCCGGGAACACAAATGCGCGGTGTTCGTGCCTAGTTCAATCGGCGCTTTTGGGCTCTCGACGCCGCAAGATGGTACGCCGCAGGATACCATCCAGAGACCTAATACCATGTATGGCGTCACCAAGGTGGCCGGTGAGTTGCTGTGTGACTACTATCACAAGCGGTTTGGCGTCGATACCCGCGGCGTGCGTTATCCGGGCATTATCTCCAATGTAACTTTGCCGGGTGGGGGCACAACCGATTACGCGGTGGAGATCTTCTACAAGGCCATCAAGGAAGGCAAGTACACCTGCTTTCTGAAGAAGGGCACGAAGCTTGACATGATGTACATGCCGGATGCGATCAAGGCCGCATTGGACCTGATGGACGCCGATCCCAAGAAGCTCAAGCACCGCAACGCATTCAACGTGACGGCCATGAGCTTCGCCCCGGAAGAGATCGCCGCGGAAGTGAAGAAACTTGTTCCAAATTTCACCATGGATTACAGCGTCGATCCCGTTCGCCAGGCCATCGCCGAGAGCTGGCCCAATTACATGGACGACGGCGCCGCTCGCGAGGAATGGGGCTGGCAGCCCGCCTATGATCTGCCGGCCATGGCCAAGGACATGATCGAAGTGCTCTCCAAGAAGCTTTCCGGTTAGCCGCCCACGTTGGATTATCACCTATTCAGTCATCGGAACCATATTACTTTAGAGGATAACATGTCAGCAAACAAATTGGAAAAAGTGCTCACGGAATCCGTGGAAGAACGTCGCGCCAAAGGCACGCTCAAGGGCGCTGAAGTCGTCATCACGGGCGTCAAGTATCCCACGGGACAAAAGGGATATCGCTATTTGTTGGAGGGTTTCGGCGACAAAGAATTCCTCAAGATGAACGCGAACGCCTACCTGGGCATGCCCTTGCGCCCGGAAATCATCGCCGCCGAGGAGGAAGCCTGCCGAAAGTACGGCGCCGGTCCCGGCGCGGTGCGGTTTATCAACGGCACCTTCAAACCCCACGTCGAACTGGAAAAGGGACTGGCCCGCTTCCACAAGCGCGAAGCGGCCATGATCTTCAGCTCGGCGTACGCTACGATGATCGGCGCCTTTCCGCCGCTCATTTCCGCCGAAAGCGCTCTTGTGAGCGACGAACTCAACCACAATTGCATCATCAACGCCATCCGCCTGTCGCGCCCGCAGGTCAAGGAGATCTACAAACACCTGGACGTGGCCGACATGGAGGAGCGGATCAAGAAGAATATCGGGGTGGTAAAGCGGGTCATCATCGTCACCGACGGCATCTTCAGTATGCGAGGCGATTGCGCACCGCTGGATAAGATCGCCGAGATCGCCCGAAAGTACGACGACCACTTCCCCGAGGGAACCACGATTATCGTCGATGATTCGCACGGCGTCGGCGCGTTCGGCAAGACGGGCCGCGGCGTCGAGGAATACACCAATGCCAAGGGCATCCACGTCCTCATCGGCACCCTGGGCAAGGCTTTCGGCGTCAACGGCGGTTATATCGCGGCTTCGGCGGCGATCATCAATTACTTGCGGGAAACGGCGGCCACTTATATCTATTCCAATCCTATCACGCCGTCCGAAGCCGCCGCGGCCCTGAAATCACTGGAAATTCTCGACGGTCCCGAGGGGCTGAAGCTGCTGGAGAAGCTCCGCGGATTGACCCGGCGATTCGAGAAGGGTCTTGTCGAGATGGACTTCGAGATCATCGCCAGCGAACACCCGGTCGTGCCCCTGATGGTCCGCGATACGCAAAGGACGGCCGAGCTGGTCAAGTTCCTCTTCGACAACGGAGTGCTGGCTACCGGTTTGAACTTTCCCGTCGTCCCCCGCGGCGATGAAGAAATCCGCTTCCAGGTCTCGGCGGCCCATACCGAATACGACATTGACTACGCCCTGGGAGTGCTCAAAAAGGACCGGGACAGCAGGCGCTAGGCATCAGCGGACGGTAGGCTGTGGACTGGGTAGAAGAAACGATGGACGTGGCCTGCATCCGTGTGCAGGTTTCCGCCGCCCACACGCCCGACGATCTCAACTTCGCTATGGAGGCGTTCTCGGCCACGAAGGCGGAATTGGGGATTTAGTTTCGTTTAGCAATCCGCGGCAGGAGAAGGAAATGGGCGAAAACATATCCCTGTTTTCCGGGTACAACTCCGCGGAAAACCGAACGACCAATTACTGCTTGTTGGTGTTGAAGACGCTTTATGAGGACAATCCCAAGTATCTGGGTGAAGTCTTGGTCGAACTCCTCGGCGGGGACTTGGACGATCTCGTGGGTGTGAACTTTCGACAGCAGGAAAGGAAGAAATCCAGCGTTCCGGACGGCCTCATCACGCAGAAAGCCTTTACGATCTACATTGAGGCAAAGAACTGTGCTTGGTTCTATGACAGCCAATTAGAAGCCCATCTCGAAGCCCTTGACGCCGAATGTCCTGGAGTGAAGATTCTTATCGCTCTAGGGAACTTCGACAATCTTGCGGTGGATCGCTTCGATCGGATCGAGAAGGTGTGCGCGGAAAAGTACCGCGATCGTATTGCTTTCGCCCATATCTCGTTCGAGGAACTTCTTTCGGCGTGTGAACACCTCGCGGGTCTATCAAAAAATCTCACCGACATGCTGTTCGACTATCGGCAATATCTAACCGGCCAGGGCCTTCTTTCATCCTGGGAGCGAATACTGGACGTCGTGAACTGTGCCGTCGGGGCACAAGAGGTGATCGAAGACAATTTTTACCGTTGTCCCGCCACTGGCGGCGCTTACAATCATTCCCGTGCCAAGTTCTTCGGAATGTACCGAAACAAGAAGGTCGAACGAGTGGCAGTGATTGAGGCGCTAGTTGACCTCGATGGCCCCGAAGCAGCGAAGGTTAAATGGAAGAATGTAAAGGGTCACGATTCAGACTTCATTTGCAGCGCGCGAGAGAAACACCAGAAGTGGGGAGGGGATGAGTACCCGAAGCGGGTCTTCCTTCTTGGCCCTTTTGAAGAGACGGCGTTCAATAAAGGAACAAAAGGCGGGATGTTCGGCAGCAAACGGTACTTCGACGTTGGCGCCTTGGGAGCCTCAGATGCGAAAGACTTGGCCGCAAAACTCCGCGATAGGAATTGGCCGGAGGACACATGGATTTTGAGTAAGAAAGAGGCCGACGGGTAAACAGTGCGAGGAGTTATCTGCCGGCAACTCCAGTAATCCTAATCAATTCCAACAATTCCGGACGGGGTGGCCTCGGGCGGTTGCCTGCCCGAGGCTCCCACAGACCCGAACGTGTGCAATTAACGCATTCGGTTCCTCAGGTGACAACTTCGCTTCGCAGTCATCGACTGCGAACCCGTTTTGGCTATCCGTTGGCGTCACGGTGACGCGTAGTCGAGGCACGACGTCCTCGCCGCGTTTCCTGCCAATGGTCTTGTCACCCGACGCCCCGCTTCCCTCCACCGGGTTCCCACGATCCGAGTTCCCCGGCTTCCACGGTACTATCAGGGCGCTATGACTTCCTGCCGCCCGTCCCGCCGCGCTTCGTTTCCTTCGCACGGGCGGTACCACTCGAAGCGCTCGTGTTTCGCCCGCACGCGGCCGAGCGCTGCCGCGGGCGGGTCTCCTGGAGTTGGTCACCCGGTATCTCCGGCCGGGACTTTGGTCAGTGGAAACGGCAGGATCTCCTACGTTGTTTCTGTTGCGGAAAGTTTTTGGACGAACGCCGCACGACCGAGCTTGTATAAAAAAGACACATCCTTATCCTTATGGCAATATCGTTTACCCAAATGCCAAGGAGAACAAGGATGCGTCAAAAGAAGGAAGCCGTGCTTTGCCTCGAACGACGACGGATTGCCCAGGGTCGGACGCGACTATCGTGCCCGATACCGGACGATCGGTCAAGTGCTCGACAAAAGTTCGGAGATTCTGGATGCGGTCCACCAAGACATCAAGCACCTCTCGCAAGGCGACCGCAAGGGGCGGAAAGGCGACTTCACCACCGACTACGAGGTCTATGAGAAGCAACAGCCGGATTGCGACTTGACCCGGCCGGTGATCGAGCGCCACGAGAAGCTGTTCGGAGAGCGTCCGGAGGTGTTGGCGGCGGACAAGGGTTTCTGCCCGGAGAAGAGCAAGTTCGAGGAGTTGGCGAAGCTGGTGGTGAACCTGGCGATCCCGCGACGGATGCAGGACTTCATGGACAAGTTGTTGGCCGGTTGCCAGGCATTCCGCGCCGGGATCGAGGGGACTATTTCCGGGTTGAAACGCGCGTTTCGCTGGGTTCGTTGTTTTTTCCGGGGGTTTAAGGGTTTTGCCGGGACTGTGGGGCTGGGCGTGTTCTGCCACAACCTGATCGGGCCGGCGGACCATGAGTCAGGGTGAGGACGGCAACGAGAAACAACCACGATGGGAGAATGAGAGCGTAAGGGATGCTATGCGCCGATCGACGCGGCGTGCCTCGCCCACCTTGACGCGACAAACTCGGTTGGGCCGCAAAACGCAAGCCGCCGGAACTTGTCTCGTGTCCTGCGACCATTGCACGCCACTATACGTTGTGCTCAGAGAGGCAGTTGCATACCATATATTGTGGCAAAACCGTCCCGCGCAACGGTCGTAGGACACAAGGTAGAGTCGAGAGGTGGCGCGGTGGGGTAGGCTTCGGCATAATTCTGTGTCGGGGTTTCCCCGTCCGTGTCTCAATAGCCGCATGCCATGCTCCGTTTCCACCTCCCGCTCATCGAACCGGACGTGCGGATTTCCCGCATCCGGCTCTCCGACGGGCTTCTCCGA
>JAHIKV010000210.1 GCA_018897395.1 Planctomycetota bacterium
ACCGTCTTGGAATTCCCCTACCGCGTCGCCTTCGGAGAATAGACGAGTTCGCGCAAATGTAGTGGAAACTTTGGCCAAAAATCGAACGTAAGTCCTTTGCTATCAACGAATCGACTCCCACAACTCCGTAACTTGGGCTAGGTCCATGCGCGTGTTCCTTCCGATAGGTTGCGGGTACAATAACCCGTCCAATTATATACCAGTTGAAACACGGTTGATTCAAGTGCCTCCATGCCACGACCGAGAACCACAACGCGAATCGCCACGGATATGCGGTGAACGGCTGGAAGTGCAACAATCTTTTCCATCCGAGAAGAATGTTTCACTACATTCCCGTGCGTGCAACATATATAAGACCGCGACCGGCGGAAGATCAGCAACGAGCCGGAGAATCCGGCCAAAGATGGTAGGCTACTTGGACCGCCCGCCGTTGCCGGTAGGGGAATCGACCTTGCTCGCCGTGGGGTGGTTGGAGGCGGCTGCGTCGCGGTGGATCGCATCGAACACTTCGCGCCGATGCACCGGCACTTCCTTCGGGGCCTCGACCCCCAGGCGTACCTTGTCCCCCCGGATTTCCACAACCACGATGGTAATGTCATCATTGATGACAATACTCTCGTTTTTTTTGCGTGACAGCACCAACATGGCTCGTTCCTTCGACCGCTTGCCAGGGTTCCCAGTCCTCGATACCCTGCAAAAAACAACCGCAGCGCGTGTGCGGACACACCTCCATATATTTTACGATACGATGGAATTGGGTGATGTCAAGCGGATTTTTGGCCGTTTGATGGGTTTTCGGTCCGTTTTTACGGCAGGTTGGCACAAGACTAGCGACCTTTACCCCTCTTATGTGGTGTTTGGATTCGTATTCCCGGCCGTCCGCCCTCCTTCACGCAATCCGTAAAGTCTTTCCATGAAACAAGATACCGGAAACTAGCACGATCGGACAAATACAAAGGCACGCATCGAGATTACCTATTTCCTACGGACAACCACGTTCCATCGAGTACTCTAACGTGGCCGGCGGTTTTGCCGTGAAGTATCCATTTATCCGAAACATTCCGGGAATTGTTCCATTTAGCCCGCCGTGAATACACGGTGGGGAGTTGTGGTTTCATCTCCCGCACATTGCCCCGGGTGTATTCACCCGGGGCTAAATAGCTGTTTTTGTGCGACAATTCCCGGAATGTCCCATTTATCCGAATCTTCCTATGGCTTGCGGCCCATGCCAAGTCGCCTATAATCGTGTTTTTGGGCTTTTCGGCGGGGAGCGCTCCGGGGACGCCGAAGGGTCCGGCCGCGACGAGGCCCCCATGCGAAACTGGTTTCGGAACGTGTATCAGGCGGTGGTTACGGTGTCGCTGGCCCTTTGGGTCTGCCTGCGATACTGGTTCCGCACCTACAATCCGCGTCGCAAGACGTTCACCGAACACTATGAGTACCCGGAATTGCCGCTGGAGATATTTCCTCGTTTCCGTGGTTTTCACCGCTTCAACCTGACCACGTGCATTGCTTGCGAGCGCTGTGCGAGGGACTGCCCGGCGGGCTGCATCTCTATCGGCAAGCGGCGAGTGGAAGGGAAAAAAGGCTTCCAGGTATCAAGTTACACGATCGACTATGGGAAGTGCATGTTCTGTGCGATCTGCACCGAGAACTGTCCCGCCGATTGCATTTACATGGGCTCGTCTTACGATCTGAGTTGCTACAGCCGGGAGGGATGCATCGTTGATTTCGCTCGTCTTCCGGTCGAGGTGGCTTGGGGTCAAGCGACGCTCAATCCCACGGCGGTGGCCCGGTCGAAAGTCGTTCTGGAGCCGGTTCACGGCGGCCCTAACTCTTAGAAGGAGTTTTGATATTTCAGTATTTAGCCCCGGGTGAATACACCCGGGACAAGCGGTTATACGCAGTCAACCCGGCCCGCCGTGTATTCACGGCGGGCTAAATGAATGATTAGAAAACACGTTCAATGAAACAGTTTGCCTACCTCTATTACGGAGACTTGCAAACCCTGTTTCATGCCATAGAATAGTGTCCTTTCAGGCTCCGTGTTTCCGGGGCCTGTTTCTCCAGGGGAGGTTGAGATTTCTCCAGCGCCGATGTCGCCGACCGTTATAGTCGCCTACTTGGCTTTATTCGCCACGGTTGGGTTTCTGTTCGTGTTTGCCTGCCTTCTTCTGGGCAAGTTTTTGCGCGCCCATGCGCCGACCGCCCAGAAGCTGGAAACCTATGAGTGCGGCGAGCCGGCGGTGGGGCCGGGGTCGGTCCAGTTCGATTTGCGGTTTTACGTCGTAGCGCTGCTGTTTCTGATTTTCGAGGTCGAGGTGGTTCTGTTCTTTCCGCCGGCCACCGTGTTTGGACAGGCCACCCGCTTGCTCGCTCGGGAACGAGCGGTTCAATCCGACGTTGGGGATCAAGCCGGCGGAGCGGTGATCGAGGCGTCGAATCGCCCGGCGGCGGGAGTCGTTAGGGGAAATGAAAGTACGGCTTACACGTTGGCTCTCGTTTCGCTGATCGACATGGGCGTGTTCTTCGCCGTGCTGCTGGTTGGGTTCGCCTTTCTCTGGAGACGCGGCGATCTGGATTGGGTCCGCGCGGTGCGTCATCCGACGACTCCGGGCGAAACCGTCGCGTTGGCGGCAAGACCGCATCGGGGCGATTACCGACGATGAATGCACGGAACATATACGACCTGCTGCTCCAGCCGTTCCGGCCGTGGTTATTGGGCCACGATTTCGAGGCGATCGATCCGTGGATCGAGGTTAGCGGCGAGGGTTTGCCGGAAATCGCCCGATTCCTGCGCGATCAAGACGAATTGGCCTTCGACGTGCTCCACTGCGTCACGGCGGTGGACTATTTCGAGCCGGACGAGAAAAAAGCGGCCAAGGTGGAGTGGCAGCCGCACCTGGAGTTGATCTATCACCTTTCGAGCACCAAGCGGCGGCATCGGCTGGTCTTGAAGGTGAAGCTGCCCCGATGGAAGGATGATCGGCCGGGCGAACTGCCCGAGGTCCCCAGCGTCAGCGGCGTGTGGAGCACGGCCGATTGGCACGAGCGGGAGGTGTTCGACCTGATGGGGGTCCGTTTCCTGGGACATCCCGATCCGCGGCGCATCCTTTGCCCCGAGGATTGGGAAGGCCACCCGTTGCGAAAAGATTACCGGATGCCGACCGAGTATCACGGGATACAGGCGAGATAGACCAATGCAAGCCGAGCGCGCAAAGTCCGATACGGTCGAGTTCGACGTCCGCACGGACGAGATGCTGATCAACATGGGACCGCAGCATCCCAGCACTCACGGCGTGTTGCGCGTGGTGTTGCGGACCGACGGCGAAGTGGTCTCCGAAGTCACGCCCCACATCGGATACCTGCACAGAAGCGCCGAAAAAATCGCCGAAAAACTCACCGTGCGCCAGTATCTCCCCTTCACCGACCGGCTCGACTACCTGGCCGGCATGAACATGAACCTGGGCTGGGCGCTGACGGTCGAGAAGCTGCTCGGCCAACGGGTTTCGGAAAAGACGCGGCGCCTGCGGGTAATCATCGCCGAGTTGAATCGCATCGCCAGCCATCTGGTCGCGGCGGGGTGTTTCGGGTTGGACCTGGGTAGCTTCACGCCCTTTATGTGGACCTTCCGCGAGCGGGAAAAGATCGTCGATCTCTTCGAGGAAATTTGCGGTGCCCGGCTGACGTACAGCTACCTCCTGCCGGGCGGCGTGACGGCCGGTCCGCCGGACGGCTGGTTCGGCCGCTGCGAGGCGTTCCTCGATCAATTCGAGCCGGTGATCGACGAACTGCACGCGGTGTTGACCAACAACGCGATCTTCATCAAACGCACGGCCGGCATCGGCGTGCTGCCGCCGGAAATGGCCATCGACTACGGTTGCACGGGGCCGGTGTTGCGGGCGAGCGGCGTCGATTGGGACCTCCGCCGCGACGGCGAGCCGATTTACACTGAAATGTACGACGGCTACACCTGGCAGGTAATCGCGCCGATCAACGGCCGTTATCCCGACGACCATCCCTATCCGCCGGTTCCGCCCGAGGCGGTGGTGGGCGACTCTTGGCACCGCTTCTTCGTGCGGATGCTCGAAGTGGTGCAGTCGATGTATTTGATCCGTCAGGGGATCGAAAAATACTCCGCCGACGACGGCGAACTGGACAAACCGATCGAAATCAGGAAAAAGCTCCCCAAGGGCGAAGCGTATCTCGAAACCGAGGCGCCCAAGGGGCAAATGGGATTCATGATCGTCGGCGACGGCTCGGCCGTCCCGTGGCGGGTGCGGATACGCAGCAGCAGTTTTTGCAACATCTCGCCCCTGCCCGAGCTTTGCCGCGGCGTGCTGATCGCCGATATGCCGGCGATCCTCGCCTCGCTGGACATCGTGTTGGGAGAAATTGACCGCTAAGCGGCACAACTGACAACTGATAACTGACAACTGACAACTCCACCGTGGCCGAACTCCTTATATCCATCTCGACTCCCGATTGGCTGGCGCACATCATCGCCGCGCTGGTCCAATGCGCGTTGCTGTTGGCGATTGCGCTCTGTTCGGCGGCGGTGGGCATCTGGTTGGAACGAAAGGTCTCCGCTCGGATTCAAGACCGGCTGGGGCCGACCCGGGTGGGCGGGCGGTTCGGATGGCTGCAACCGCCGGCCGACGGTCTGAAGCTGATCTGCAAGGAAGACATCATCCCAGCGGCGGCCGATCATATCCTGTTCCGTATCGCGCCGTACATCAGCTTCTGCGCCGTGTTTTGCGTGTTTCTCGCACTGCCGTTCGCCAACGGCTGGGTCGCGGTGGAGCTGAACGCGGGCGCGTTCTTCCTGCTGGCAGTGGCGGGGCTGGAGATTTTCGGCGTGATACTGGGCGGATATGCCTCGGGGTCGAAATGGTCGCTCTACGGGGCGATGCGCGAGGCCGCGCAGGTGGTCAGCTATGAAATCCCCCTGGGCCTCTGCGTCGTGGTGATTATTCTCCTGACCGGAACGATGAACCTGGTCGCCATCGGCAACCAGCAGGCGGGGTGGTTCTTCAACTGGCACATCTTCCACGATCCGTTTACGTTTGTCACGTTTTGGGTCTACGTCACCTGCGCGGTGGCCAGTTCCAACCGCGCGCCGTTCGACCTGCCCGAGGCCGAAAGCGAATTGGTGGCCGGATTTCTGACCGAATATTCGGGCTTTCGCTGGGTCTTCTTCTTCATGGGCGAATACGCGTCGATGTTCGTCGTCAGCGCCCTCGGGGCACTGCTGTTCCTGGGCGGATGGAACGGACCGGTCCCGATTGCCTCACTCCTGGGGCTGACGCCGGAGCACGGCGCGATTGGCGGTTGGATCAACACCATACTAGGGCCGATTATCTCGATGCTGGGGCTTACGTTAGATCCCGCCGCTTGGATCGGCAACCTGCTGGGAATGTGCAACTTTATCGCCAAGGCGTTCCTTGGCATGACGTTCATGATCTGGCTCCGCTGGACGTTGCCCCGGCTGCGGATCGACCAGGTAATTACCACCTGTCTGAAATACTGTGTGCCGATAGTTTCGGCGATGTTGGCCGGCGTGATGTTATGGAGCTTCTTCCTGCCCGGGGGACTGTTCGCGGCGTTGACGCAGCCCGCCTCGTTCCCACGCTCCGCGTGGGAACGCACCGACTCGACGCTCCGCGTCGATGGGCCGCAAGACGTTGGCGAGATGCAGGAAGAGGCCGGGACGCGGAACGTCACGGCATTGCGTTCCCATGCAGAGCATGGGAACGAGGGCAATATCCAAGAGGAGAGTCGCTAGCTATGGACGCGATTAACTGGCATGGCTGTTTCTTCCTGCTGTTCGCGGCGGTCGCCTGCGGGTTCGCCGTGGCGGTGGTCGTCGCTGGCAACATCGTGCGGATGGCCTGCTGTCTGGTCGTCTCGTTGGCGGCCGTGGCGGGATTGTTCTTCCTCGCCGGGGCCGAGTTCCTAGGCGCGGCGCAACTGATGGTATACGTCGGCGGCACGATGGTGCTGTTGATTTTCGGCGTGATGCTCACCGCCCGAGGACCGCTGGTTTCGATGAAGACCGGGGGGGGACAATGGGTGCTGGCCCTTGTGATCGGCGTTGCACTATTTGCCGTGTTGCTTCAGGCCGCCACGAGTTCGTCGGCATGGGACGGTCCGAGAGAGAACAATCTAGTACGGCACGACCCTGTGCAAAGCGAAGAGAGTGTCACACAAGACGCCGCCGGGCAACTCGGCCTGGGTCTGCTAGGAGTGCGCGAAGATAAAATCAGACAAGAAAACAAAGTGCTTCGCGGCGGTATGTCCGGCTACCTGCTGGCCTTCGAGATTATTTCCGTACATCTGGTGGTGGTGCTTGTCGGAGCGGCGTATTTAGCTAGGGCACGCAGGAGGGTTCAGGGTTCAGGGGTCCGAACCCCGAGTCCCGAATCCCGAACCCCGATCCCCGAATAATCATGAGTTTATTTACCGAACCAATTGGCCTATCGCACTTCCTGGTGGTCGGCGCCGTGCTGTTCGTTTGCGGCGTGATCTGCATGGCCACGAAGCGGAACGTGTTGGGCGTGCTGATGGGTATCGAGTTGGTGCTGAACGGGGCGAACCTGAACTTCGTGGCCTTCGGCAGCTCGGTGCTGCGTCCGGCCGGCACGGAAGGGATCGGCATGGACGGCCAGATGATCGCGTTGTTCGTGATCGTGTTGGCGGCGGCCGAGGCGGCCGTGGCGTTGGCGATTGCGTTAAGCTACTACCACGCCCACGCCACCGTGGACGTGGATCGGGGAGATGAATTAAAAGGATAAATGACTTGTTGCGCCGGCAGTGCAACTGCCGCCCCAACGCCATAAGCATAAATGGACATCAATTCCATAATACCGCTGCTGTTGGCCCTGGCCTGGCTGTTGCCGCTGGGTTCGTTCGCGTTGATCTTCCTGTTCGGCCCGCGCATGGGCCGCGCCGGACGATATTCCGCATACCTGGCCACCGGCGCGATCGTCGTCTCGTGCGTCCTTTCGTTCGCGGCCTTGGGCTTCTGGTTGACGGAGCATTATCCCCACGCCGCCGCCGGCCACGGCGGTCACGTCGCGCAGCCGATCAGCGGCGAGTGGTACACGCTCGCCGAGTTCGGCCGGCTGCGGCTGACGATCGGCTACTACATCGACTCACTGACGCTGGCCATGTTCTGCATGGTTACGCTGGTGGCCTCGTGCATCCACGTCTACTCGTTCGGCTACATGCACGAAGAGCTATCGGACGTGACCGACCCGCTGGCGCCGTTGAGCAACGGCCAGCCGCTGCGGCGACGCGGCCGGTATTGCCGCTTTTTCCAGTATTTTTCGCTCTTCTGTTTCAGCATGTTGGGGCTGGTCGTCGCCGGCAACCTGGCGATGGTCTTCGTGTTCTGGGAACTGGTGGGCATCTGCTCCTACCTGCTGATCGGCTTCTACCGCGAGCGCCGCAGCGCCAGCAACGCGGGCAACAAGGCGTTTATCGTCAACCGCGTCGGCGATTTCGGCATGATCGTCGGCCTGATGGCCATCTGGACCGGCTTGGGGACGTTTTCCTTCGCCGAGATATTCTCTCAGGTGCGGCCCATTGCCGCCGGGCATCAATTACAAACGCCAGAGGGGCTGAGCTACGGGCTGCTGGTGTTGGCCGGGCTGGGCATCTTCTGCGGCTGCGTGGGCAAGAGCGCGCAGTTTCCGCTGCACGTCTGGTTGCCCGACGCGATGGAAGGCCCCACGCCCGTCAGCGCGTTGATCCACGCCGCCACGATGGTCGCCGCCGGCGTGTATCTGGTCGGTCGGTTTTTCCCGGTCTTTACGCCCGAGGTGTTGCTGGTTATCGCCGTGGTCGGCTGCATAACGTTGTTTCTGGCGGCGACGATCGCCATCACGGCCACCGACATCAAGCGGGTGTTGGCCTATTCGACCGTCAGCCAGTTGGGGTTCATGATGCTGGCCCTGGGGCTTGGCGGTTGGCTGGCCGGCATGCTCCACTTGTTCACCCACGCCTGTTTCAAGTCGTTGTTGTTCCTCTGTTCCGGGTCGGTGATCCACGCCTGCGGAACAAACGAAATGCCGGAGATGGGCGGACTGCGGCGTAAAATGCCCATCACGTCGATCACCATGCTGATTGGCTGTCTGGCCATCGCCGGGGCGGGCATCCCGACCTTGATCGGTATGAGCGGGTTCGGCCTAAGCGGCTTCCACTCCAAAGACTACATCATGGCCCAGGGGCTATTGTTCAGCACGGCCAACCCGGGCTTTGGTCCGATATTTTTCTACGCGGCGTTGATCGGCGCGGGGATGACGAGTTTCTACATGTTCCGCCTGTGGTACATGACGTTCGCCGGCCGCCCGCGCGACGAACATGTACATAGCCACGCCCACGAGTCGCCGCTTTCGATGACCGGCCCGTTGATGGTATTGGCGGTTTTGGCGGTGGTCGCGGCCTGGAACCTGCCGTTTACAGAATTGGGATTGAAACCGCTCCTTGAGCAGGCCCGGCCCGTGGGAACGGTCGAAGGCGTCGCCGGCGGAATGTTGCTGCCGAACGTGGCCATGCCGGCCGAGCATCTTGCGCACGAGTACGCCAACAGCGTCAAGGCTGAGTGGTCGGCCTTCGCCGTCGCGCTGCTGGGGTTCCTGCTGGCCACGGCGTTTTATGGACTGCGGAAGCTCGACCCGGCCGACGCCCGGCGGACGTTTTCCCCATTGTACAAGCTATTCGTACACAAGTGGTGGTTCGACGAATTATACGCGCTGCTGCTGATTCGGCCGGTGTTGCGGATTTCCAATTGGGTCGAGGCGATCGACAAGCGGGTGATCGACTGGCTGGCCGACAACTCGGCCCGGGCGGTGGCGGCCGTCGCGCGGCTGGACGACTGGATCGATCGGATTTTCGTCGATAACACGGTGAACCTGCTTGCCCGATGGACATATTCGACAGGTCTATGGCTGCGTCGGCTACAGACCGGCAACGTCCGTCAGTACGTGATGTGGCTCGGCGCCGGACTGGTGGGGCTGTTTGTGCTGATGAATTTGTATTGGAATTACGCAACGGCGGGAGGGTGAGGAGAGGGATTAGGGATTAGGGATTAGGGATTAGGGATTAGGGATTAGGGATTAGGGATTAGGGATTAGGGATTAGGGATTAGGGATTAGGGATTAGGGATTAGAGTGTGGAAATCTACGATTGTTGACTGAAGACAATACATGGGAGTTCGACATAATTACGCAGCCTTTCATCCACTTTTCCAATCCCTAACCTCTAATCCCTAATCTCCTGCCACTATCCACTATCCACTATCCACTATCCACTTATCATGTCGTTCTTCAACTTCCACGATCCTGAAGTCCTTCGGACCTGGCTGCTGAGCCTGATAATCTTCCTGCCGGCGCTCGGAGCGGGGGTGCTGTGTGTGTTGCCGATCCGTAGCGACCAGTTTTTCAAGCGCTTTTCGCTGGCGATCACCGTACTGGTTTTTCTGTTGACGGTGTGGCTGGCGATACCGGCGGGCGATTCGTCGGCCGTGGGACATTTCACGCTCGGAGAGCCGGGGATGCAGAACGTGGTGGACCACGAGTGGATACCCTCGTTCAACATCCGCTACTTCCTCGGGCTGGACGGCATCAGCCTGCCGCTGGTCATTTTGACCTCTTTCTTGAGCGTGCTGGCGATGTGGGCAAGCTGGTCGATCGATAAGAGCGTCCGCGCGTATTGCGCCCTGTTCTTGTTGCTGGAGACCGGCATGTTGGGCGTCTTCATGGCCCTGGATTTCTTCCTGTTCTACGTGTTCTGGGAAGTGATGCTGCTGCCGATGTACTTCCTGATCGGCGTTTGGGGCGGGCCGAGACGCGAGTACGCCGCGATAAAGTTCTTCCTGTTCACACTGGCCGGCAGCGTGCTGATCCTGATTGCCATTCTCGTTCTTTACTTCACCAGCAATCCGCACACGTTCAACATGCTGACGCTGGCCGAGATCGGACAAATGCCCGATTCGCCGTTCCACCAAACGCTGCTTTGGGGCAAGTCGGTCTCTTGGTGGGCGTTTGTGCTGCTGTTTATCGGGTTCGCGGTCAAACTGCCGGCGGTGCCGATCCACACGTGGTTGCCCGACGCCCACGTCGAGGCCCCCACGCCGGTCTCGATGATCCTGGCCGGCGTGCTGTTGAAGATGGGCGGATACGGCATCATCCGCATCTGTTACCCAATCTGTCCCGACGCCGGCTACGAGTTGGCGTGGGTGGTCTGCGGCCTGGGAACGGTCAGCATGGTTTACGGGGCGCTGGCCGCGATGGCCCAAAAGGATTTTAAGCGGCTGGTGGCCTACAGTTCGGTCAGCCACATGGGCTACGTGCTGCTGGGCATCGGCGCCTGGAGCGCCACGGCCGAGTTTCAATACAATACCGACTATTGGACGATGGGCATGAGTGGGGCCATGTTCCAGATGATCGCCCACGGTATCAGTTCCGCCGGCATGTTCTTCCTGGTCGGCGTTGTGTACGAACGCGTTCATCACCGGAACCTCGACCAGTACGGCGGGCTGTTCGCGCGTATGCCCGTCTTCAGCGGCATTTCGATGGTGATCTTCTTCGCCGCCCTGGGACTGCCGGGCTTGTGCGGCTTCTGGGGTGAGTTGTTTGTCATCCTGGGCGCGTGGAGCTACAGCAAGGTGCTGGCCGTCGTGGCGGCTTCCGTGGTGATCCTGACCGCCGGTTACATCCTCTGGACGATCCAGCGGGTCTATCTCGGGCCGGAGTACAAGGGACCGCACGGCGACGCCCTGACGCCCATGACCCGCCGCGAAAAATACATTGCCGCCCCGCTGGTGGCGCTGGCGATCCTGTTGGGCGTCTATCCGAAAGCCCTGTTCGACTACGTGACCCCGACCGTACAGAAGACGGTGGTTGAGATGAAGGACTGGTCGGAGCAACCGAAAGCCGATTCGCAGAGTGTAGGGTGGGTCGAGCGGAGCGAGCCCCACCACAGAAAAAATCCGCCGAAAAAAATGGTGGGGCTCGCTCCGCTCGACCCACCCTACTTTTCTGAACAACCGTCCGTCGATTTGCAGGAGACCGAACAGCCGTGAACTTCGATCAACTGCTCCAAAACGTCGTTGGTGATACGATCGGCCCTGGCGGTTCGCTCTGTGCGTTCCGGCCCGAGTTGGCGCTGTGCGCGACGATCGTCGCCGTGTTGCTGGCCAAAATCATTTTGCCCGGTTGGAAGTCCAGCGCTTACTACATTACTTTGCTGGGACTTCTGGCGGCCTGCTTTTTCGCATTTCCCTGGAGTTGGCAGCAAGGAGGGATTCCGGCCGCAAAGTCGATCTTCACCGGCGCCCTGATCGCCGACAGCTTCACCGTGGTGGTGCGAGGGATGCTGCTGGGGTTCGCGGTCCTCTTCGCCACGTTCACTCAAATGACCGGCGTCTGGGACCGGGAAGACCAGGCGGAGTTCTACGTGCTGATGCTCGGCTCGCTGGTGGGTATGTGCCTGATGATCTCGGCAAACCACATTCTGATCGTGATGCTGGGCGTCGAGATGGCCGGCGTCCCCTGTTACGTGCTGGCCGGCATGAAGCGGAACCAGCCGAAAAGCAGCGAAGCGGCCCTGAAATACGCGGTCTTCGGCGCAGGCGCGGCCGGCGTGATGCTCTTCGGGCTAAGCCTCCTGGCCGGCGTGCTCGGCTCCGTTCAGTTGCCGACCATGACCGCCCGGCTCATCCAGATCATCCACAACGGCGCCTCGGCCGATCAGACCCTGGTCTTGGCCCTGGGCGGATTGATGCTGATGGTCGGCGTGGCATTCAAGCTCTCGGCCGTACCTTTCCACTTCTGGGCGCCGGACGTTTTTGAGGGGGCCACGGCCGAGGTGGCCGCGTTCATTTCGGTCGCCTCGAAGGCCGCCGCGCTCGGCCTGCTGGTCCGCTTGGTCGCCGTGTTCTCGATGCCCTCCGCCCTGACGTTTCCCGAGGGGATTTCATTGCCTCCCGACCGGCTGGCGGCGGTCGCCGACCTGGGCGTCGTGAGGCAGTACATCGTGGCGCTCCTCTCGCTACTGGCGGCCGTGACCTGTACGTTCGGCAATCTGGCCGCTTACGGACAGACGAACATGAAGCGGCTGCTGGCCTATTCGACCATCGCGCACGCCGGCTACATGATGATGCCGGTGGCCGCCGCCGCGGCGTTGGTCGGCAGTGACGCGGTCGGGGCACGCGAAGCCATCGCCGCGCTGCTAATCTACCTGGGCATCTACCTGTTCATGAACCTGGCGGCGTTCGCCATCGTGGCCTTTCTGCGCAACGCCACCGGCAGCGAGGAGATTGCCGACTACGCCGGGCTGGTCCGTCGCTCGCCGGGGCTTACCGTCTGCATGGCGATCGTGATGTTCAGCCTGGTGGGCCTGCCGCCGCTGGCCGGGTTTTGGGCCAAGATGACCGTCTTTCTCGCCCTAATCGACGCCAAACTCTGGGCCCTTCTGTTCATCGGCGCGCTCAACACGTTGCTGAGCCTGTTCTACTACCTGCGCGTCGTGAAGGTGATGGCCCTCTCGCCCGAGCCGTTGCACCGCGAGGCCCCGACGATCCCTTTGACTTCCCTGGTAGGTTCCTACTGTGCGTTGCTGACCGTGCCGGTGGTGGCGTTGTTTTTCCTGTTGGGCGGGGTGCTGTATTGGGCCAGGGCGGCAGCCCACACTCTCTTCAATTGACCATAATGAAGAACCACGAAGCCATCTCGACGCTCAACCAACTGCTCGGCGTTCTCTGCCGTTCGTTGCCGGCCTATCTGTCCGACGCGCGGCCCTGGTCGCGCTTGGGAAGCTGGAAAACTCAAACGTCGATCGACCGGCTGGTGGCCGATCTGCGGATGTACGCCCGGCGCGTGGCCGAGGAGATCGACTCGCTCGGCGGATGCCCCGATTCCTGCGTCTTTCCCGCGGAGTTCACCGCGAAAAACGACCTCGCCGTCCAATTCCTTCTCGGCGAGATCATCGACTATCTCGATCGAGACGCGGCGTCGATCGAACGGATTGCCGCCCGGCTCGAAAACATCCCGGCGGCGCACGCCCTGGCTGAGGAAATCCTCGGGAACGTCAAGGGACACGTGGACGTTCTCAAAAAAATCGTGAACGATGAATGATGAGTGGTGAATTGACTAATCCTGATCGAAATAATTCATCATTCATAATTCATAATTCTACATTCCTCGACACCCACGCCCATCTCGATCAAGATGAGTTCGACGCCGATCGCGCCGCGGTGATCGCTCGGGCGCGTGCGGCGGGAGTGGAGGCAATCGTCTGTCCGGCCGTCTCGGCCCTCTCGGCCGAGGCCGTGGTGCGATTGGCCGAGGAGCACGAGCTATGGGCCGCCGTGGGAATTCATCCGAATTACACCGCCGAGGCCAAACAGGACGATTGGGACCGGATCGTCGAGTTGGCAGGCAATCCTCGTGTTGTGGCGATCGGCGAGACCGGTTTGGATCGCTATCGGGATTACTCGCCGTTGCAGCTTCAACAAGAGTATTTCGAGCGCCATCTCCAACTGGCCTGCTCGCGCGGCCTGCCGGTAATCATCCATTGCCGCGATGCGCGGGAGGACATGCTGCCGATGCTCCGCGCGGCGGCGGCCGACGGTCCGCTCGTCGGCGTTTTGCACGCCTTCAGCGGCACGGCCGATTTCGCCGCCGAGTGTCTTTCGTTGGGGCTGCACGTCGGCTTCGCCGGAAACGTGACTTACTCGAACCGAAAAAACGACTACTTGAGAGATGTCGCCCGAGAGATTCCCAAGGACCGGCTGTTGATCGAGACCGACAGCCCTTATCTTGTGCCGCAAGCGTTTCGCGGGCGAGTGAAACGCAACGAGCCGGCCTACGTGGTCCGAACGGCGGCGTTTCTGGCCGAGCTTCGCGGGGTCTCGGTGGAGCAGTTGGCGGCCGCCACGACGGCCAACGCCCGGCGGCTGTTCCGATTGCCGGTGGGGCAAAAATGAGGTACACTACGTCAGTAAGGGGTTTAAGCGACTAGTGTGCTCCGCATGGAGACAAAGCAATGTCCGTGGACATGGCGTCTGCTCATATCGAGAAGACGGAAGGCGCGCCGGCACGCCTGCGGCGGACGTCCAGGGTGCGGGTGGCTCAGATAGCCATGGACTATTTGGCCTACGGTTGGTCGGTCGATGAGATGTGTCGTCAACATCCGTATCTGACCCCCGCGGAGGCCCATGCGGCGATGGCCTACTATTTCGATCATCAGGAGGAAATCGACCGGGAGATTGCGGCCGAACTGAAGCAAGTTGAAACGGCAGTCGCTCATTCCCCTCCCCCGCCGTTCGTGGTCCGTATGAGAGCCAAGGGGCTGATGTAGATGGCCGTTGCCTTGTACATGGACGTGCATGTTCCTTGGCCGATTACCGACCAGCTTCGTCGCCGTGGGATCGACGTCCTGACGGCAATCGAAGATTGCGCCGAAGAACTGCCGGATCATGACCTTCTGCAAAGGGCGAATGAACTCGGACGGGTAGTCTTCACTCAGGACATCCGGTTCAAAGCCCTTGCTGAATCCTGGCAGCGTCAAGGGCGGCCGTTTGTCGGACTTGTCTTCGGCCATCAGCTTCGCGGCTCGATTGGGCAGTATGTCAAGGATCTCGAGTTGATCGCTCGGGCGTCGGAACCGGGGGAGTGGAAAAACACCATCGCTTATCTGCCGTTCTGATCCTCTTGTATTGAACGCGCCCCTTGCCATTGACGGTATAATCCACTAGATTCCAATAGCCTACGCGACACCGGCCGAAAATTGGACCTGTCCCCTTCCGCGATTGAGGAGCGGGCGTAATGATCTCCGAGCCGGAAATACCCCGCGATTGGTTGGATGATTTCGAGGCGGCCGCGCGCCGGCCTTTGCCGCTGCGGTTCCGTTACGCCTTTATCCACACGTACAAGCCGGTGTTGGACGACGCCTCGTTCCGCAGTTTCGAGAAGATGCAAGACTATCGCCGCTGGTGCGATGAGAACCTTCCGGATTGGTTGGGTTATGGCCGCGTTTGAGTATCGACAGGCCGAGGAGATTCGAGACGCGCTCGACGCCCGCGGCGTTCGGTATTTGTTTATCGGCAAGTCGGGGGCCATTTTGCTGGGCTTTCCCGACACCACGCAAGACGCGGACCTGTTCGTCGATCGAGAGGACGCGAACTGCCGGAAGTTGGTTGCGGCGTTGCGGGAAGTCGGTTTCGAGTTGACCGACGATCAAGCCGCGGAGATCGAGCGCGGGAAGGATTTCGTTCAACTTCGCAACGGTCCCTTCGATCTGGATTTGGTTTTCGCGCCGGACGGCATCGAGCGGTTCTCCGACGCCTGGCAACGTCGCGTGGAAGTGGAAGGTTTCCCCGTATGCCATCCGGACGACATCATCGCCAGCAAAGCGGCCGCGAACCGCGTCAAAGACCGCGAATCGCTGCCGCGATTGCGGTCGTTCCGCCAGTACTGGATGAAAAAACAGAAAGAACGCTGACAAACCTTCTTGCTCCTCTCCTACCGCTTGTCTTGCCGCCGACGGTATAATCCATCAGTCGAGATAACCAAGGAGATTTGTGATGGTCAAAACAGCCAGTACGATGCTCGAGTTGGGCGTGAAGGCGCCCGATTTTTCGCTGCCCGACGTTTCCGGGAAAATGGTTTCGCTGTCCGATTTCGCCGACGCGCCGGCGCTTTTGGTCGTCTTTATGTGCAACCATTGCCCCTACGTGATCCACGTGTCCGACGGCCTTGCCCGGCTGGCCGCGGAATATCAACGGCGGGGAGTGGCCGTGGTGGGGATCAATTCCAACGACACGGCCGCCTATCCCGAGGACTCACCCAAAAATATGGCCAAGGAAGTCAAGCGTCGCCGCTACAGTTTTTCGTATCTGTACGACGAGGGCCAGGAAGTTGCCAAGGCGTATCGAGCGGCCTGCACTCCGGATTTTTACGTGTTCGACCGGCAGCGGAAGCTCGTCTATCGGGGCCAGATGGACTCGAGCCGGCCCGGCGGCGGCGGCGAAGTGACCGGCGAGGACCTCCGCGCGGCGTTGGATGCCGTGTTGGAAAACCGGCCTGTCTCGGCCAATCAGAAGCCAAGCCTCGGCTGCAACATCAAGTGGCGGCCGGACAACGAACCGGATTATTTCTAGTAATCAATCGAACCGCTTGCGGTTTCGCAACGCGCGGTTTCGCAAGTGGATTATTTCCTCTACTCGACAAACTCGGGCACAACGAGCCGTGGAATGACTCCGGCGGCGTGCCCCTCGGCCAACAATCGGGCGACGGCCCGGCGGCCGACCGGCCCGAAATCCAACGTCCACCGGTTGACGTACATATCGACGAATTGGTCGGCCTTCGAGCGTTCCAACCCCCGCGAGAAACTCATGGCGTAATCCAACGCCTCCTCGCGGTGTTTCAGGCCGTATCCGATGCTCTCGCGCAGCAGTCGATGTACGTCGCCGATCGCTTCCGCGCCGAGGTCGCGGCGGATCGCGTTCACCCCCAGCGGCAAGGGCAGGCCGGTTTGCTCGTACCACCACTTGCCCGTGTCGACGATCAATTGCAACCGTTGGTCGGCGTAGGTCAGTTGACCTTCGTGGATTATCAGTCCGGCGTCGACGCGCCGCCCCTGGTATTCGCCCTCGGCCACGGCGTCTAGTATCCGGTCGAAGGGGACGACGACGCGCCGGAAATCGATACCCAGACAAAGCCGCAGGGCGAGGAAGGCGGTGGTGCGCAGCCCCGGCACGGCCGTTTCCGCTCCGGCCAACTCGCCGAGCGTCATACTTCGCCGTGCGACGACCATCGGGCCGTATCGGTCGCCCATGCTCGCCCCGCACGAACAGAGGGTATAAATGTCGTTCAGATAGGCGTAGGCGTGGAGACTGACGGCCGTCAGTTCCAGCTCGCCGTCGAGCGCCCGGCGGTTGAGCGTCTCGATGTCGACCAGTTCATGCTCGAAGCGATACCGCCCCGTGTCGATCTTGCCCTTGGCCAGGGCGTAGAACATGAATGCGTCGTCGGCGTCGGGACTATGGCCGACGCGAATTCGCAGTTCGGACGTGCTCACCGTGATTCACTCCGCTGGCCCGACTTGCGATTCTCCCGCTGGATCGCCTCGTATACCTCCTGACGGTGGACCGGGACCTCGCCGGGGGCATCGATTCCCAAGCGGACCTTGTCACCCCGAATATCGACGATCGTCACCACGACGTTGTCTCCGATTACGATGCTTTCATCACGCTGTCGGGATAAAACAAGCATCGGCGGCTCCTTCCGAATTGTTGGGCGTTGGCCTCTGTCGGTGTTGATCGGACGAAATCGAATCCCGACCACCCGCCCTGATTGCAACAATACACACAGAATATATCGGACCAGCAAAGCACGGCAGGCTAGGAAAAAGACCCAGGCGGGGGATTATGAGTCAAGAAATCAGGCCAGAATCACACCGCTGAGTCGATTTCGGCAAAATAAAGCGACCGAAGTGCCGTCACCGATACTCCTCTGGGCGATTGGAGAGCAACGGTCGGCCGTCGGCTTTGTCGAAGATCGTCCACACCGGAGTTTGGGCCTCGAGTTTGGCCATGTACTCGCGGAACTGCTCTTCCATTTTCTTGCGGACGATTTTTTCGCGGATTCCAACCTGAGCCTCCCGGAACGGCGTGACGCTCGCCTCTTCGCGCTCGATCACGCGGACTATATGCCACCCGTTAGGACCTTCGATGATCGGGCTAAGCTGGCCGATCGGCAGACTGAACAGCGCCCGATCGAGTTCCTCGCAGACCAGGCTCCCCTTGGTGGTCCATCGGCGCCGACCGCCGTCGGCCGCGGTTGGTCCGCCGGAGCCGCGTTTGGCCACTTCGGCCAGCGGCGCGCCGGCCAACACCTGGTTGCCCAGCCGCGCTATCGCGTCGCGGGCCGCGGCCTTGCTGGGACAATCCGAGTAGCGGACAATCAGTTCTTCCCACCGCGCCCTGGCCGGATGGGCGAACTCGTCCAGGTGCGTGTGATAGTAACCGATCATCCGCTCGTAGGTGATTTCCTTGTCGCGTTTGACTTGCTGTTGGATCCACTGCTGCGCCAAGGTGCGTTCGCAGAAGGCCCGTTTTTCCTGATCCAACGAGGTGCCCAGCGCACGGAGCTTCAGATCCAACTCGTGCCGGGTGTTGACCTCGGCGCTTTGGATCATCTTTCCCAATTGGTTTTCCTCGAATTCCTTTTTTAATTGCTCCTGGACGCGTTCCCATCCCTCGGGCGGAATCGTGCGTTTGGCGTCCTGGAGGATCAGCTTGGCCTCGATGTGGCTTTTCAGCCTTTGTACAATCAGTATCGTGCGCTGCGCCTCCAATTGGTCGGGCGGGATGCCGTCCTTGTTCTTTTCGATCATTTCGTTGACCGCGCCGAGGACGTCGCTCTCCAAAATCACCTCCGAACCGACGCGGGCAATAATCGTCGTGCCGGGACACGGCTTCAAATTGTTCCCCGGTGTTGTTTCGGTTTGCGGCTGCCGTATCCTCTTCTCGGGCGGAACCCACGGCGACGATTCGCCTTCCCTGCCGGGCCAGGAGGGAGGCCGCGACGCAGGCGAGGGCCGCTCGGGAGGTGTGGGTTGCATCTGTCCGGTGTACAACCTTGACTGTGCCACACACAACGATGCGGCCAACGCGACCACTGGAGCAACGCCGAAGAACAAACAAACACGGCTAATTTGATGCAACGGCGGATTCATTTATAGTGTCGCGCGGAAAGAGTATGCTCGGTGAACTCAGAGAGCGGATACAAACACCCACGGCATAAAGAATAACGGGGCGGGATTATATACACGTTATCAATCGCACTGCAACAGCGATTTCACGCGCTCGAAAATTGCCGCCGGTTCCGTAACTTCTTTCCCCAGCGGAAGATAGGCGCTGCGGCGATCAGCTACGCGAAGCCTCCCGCCGGCGGCGGCCGCCAACTGGCGGATCCGTTGCTCGGACGAATACCAAAATACTACGTAATTGTCCTCCAAATTGATCGAAGTGATTCCCCAGCGATGGGCGGCGATGCGGACCTCGGCCAATTGCAACGAGTGCCGCACCGGCGGGGGGGGATTTCCGAATCGGTCCACCAACTCGGCCTCGATGTCCGCCAGTTCCGAACCGTCCGAAACCCGCCCCATGCGCCGATAAAGGTCGAGCTTCAGCCGCATGTCGGGTACGTAGGAGCGGGGAATGTAGCCCTCGCCGGGCAGATCAACGTCCACATCGATCGTGCTTCGCGGCGGCAATCGTTTCAGACGCCGCACGGCGTTTTCCAGCAGGTTGCAGTACAACTCATATCCGACCGCGGCGATGTGCCCGCTCTGTTCCGAGCCGAGGATGTTGCCCGCCCCGCGGATTTCCAGGTCGTGCATGGCGATGGCGAATCCCGCGCCCAGGCGGCTATATTCCTCGATCGCCCGCAACCGCTTGACGGCGTTGGGCAAAAGGTTTTTGTTCGGGTCGATCAACAGGTAACAGTAGGCGCGGTGTTTGTAGCGCCCCACTCGGCCGCGAAGTTGGTGCAAGTCGGCCAGTCCGTAGCGGTCGGCCTCGTCGATGAAGATCGTGTTGGCGTTGGGGATGTCCAGCCCGCTCTCGACGATCGTGGTAGCCAGCAGCAGGTCGCTGCGGCGGTCGAGGAAATCGAGCATTACCCGCTCCAGGTCGTTTTCGCGCATCTGACCGTGCGCGACGGCCAGGTTTGCCTCCGGCACGATCTGCCGCAGTCGTTTGGCGAGGGTCTCGATGTCCTCGACGCGGTTGTGGACGAAGAAAATTTGCCCGCCGCGGTTTAGTTCCCGCAAGACGGCCTGCCGGATCATCTCCGGGTCGAACCTTCCGACGCGGGTCTCGACCGCCAGGCGGTCTTCCGGCGGCGTCTGAAGGTTCGATATGTCGCGCAGTCCCAACAGTCCCATGTGAAGTGTCCGCGGGATGGGCGTGGCGGTCATCGTCAGCACGTCGACCGTTTGCCGCAGCGACTTCAGCCGTTCCTTCACCTCGACGCCGAACCGCTGTTCCTCGTCGATGACGACCAGGCCGAGGTTGCGGAACCCGACGTCGGGCTGGGTGAGCCGGTGCGTGCCGATCACCACGTCGATCGAGCCTTCCTCCAGCCGGCGGACGATTTCGCTCTGTTGCCGCCGCGTGGCGAAGCGCGACAGCGCGGCGATCTCGAACGGAAACTCCGCCATCCGCGACGTGAAGGTCCGCAGGTGCTGCTCGCAAAGGAGCGTGGTCGGCACGAGCACGGCCGCCTGGTATCCGGCGTCGACGGCCTTGAACGCCGCCCGCATCGCCAGCTCGGTCTTCCCGTAGCCCACGTCGCCGCAAAGCAGGCGGTCCATCGGCCGCGAGAGACACATGTCGCGCTTGATCGAGTCGATGGTGGTCAACTGATCGGCGGTTTCCCGGTAGGGGAAGGAGGCGTCGAACTCCCGCTGCCATTCGGTGTCCGGTGGGTAGGCAATACCCGGCCGCGACGCCCGTGCGGCCTGCAAGTCGAGCATGTCCGCGGCCAGATCGGCGACGGACCGTTCTACCCGCTCTTTGCGCCTTCCCCAGAGTCGGCCGCCGAGCTTGGCCGGCTTTGCCCGGCCCTTCGACCCGCCGACGTATTTCTGCACCAGGCCGATCTTCGTCGTCGGCACGTAGAGCTTCGTCCGGCCGTGGAACTCCAGTTCCAGATGTTCCTCGACTTGCCCGTTCTTCTCCAGCAGCTTCATCCCTCGGTATCGGGCGATGCCGTGACCGACGTGGACCACCAGTTCTCCCTCGCGGAGTTCGAGGAAGCTGTCGATGGCCCGCGACAGACGGCGGCCGGGCGGCCGGCGGAGATCGGTCCGATGGAACAATTCGCCGCTGCCGAGAACCACGGTCCGCTCCAAAACCAACCGGAAACCGTGCGAAAGAGTGCCGAGGGGAAAGTGTAGCCGGCCATCGCGGGCGGCGGCGGTCGAGGCGAAGATTTCTTGCAGCCGGCGGATTTCGGCCTCCGTCTGGCAGACGACGAACACTTCCTGGCACGCCGCGGCCTCGTCCAGCTCGTCGCGGATCCGGCCGATCTCGCCGCTGAAACGCTCGACCGACTCGATCCTCAACCGGCAAGTCTTCTCCAGCGACGCGGCGGCCACGGCCGAGGCCGTCACCGACGGGAAGCGGAACGCGCCCCGCAGGACTTCCGAAACGGCGTGCAACCGCGACGATTCCATTCGCTCGACGTACTGCCGCCCTTGCCGCTCCAATTCCATCGGCTCGACGAGCAGGAACCAACTTCGCGGCGGCAGGTGGTCGGCTAAATGGGCGCGGTCGGCGGCGGGTGGCACTGGCGAGACGCCAGTGCCACCCGCCGCGCCGACCAGCGTCACGTCGATGCTTTCCAACGACTCCAGGCTCCGTTGGCTGGCGATATCGAACCGGCGGATCGACTCGATCAGATCGCCGAAGAACTCGATGCGAACCGGCCCGTCCCAGTCGGGAGCGAAAACGTCGAGTATTCCGCCGCGGACGGCGAACTCGCCGGGAAGCTCGACCGCGGGAGTACACGCCAAACCGTTTTCCGCCAACCAGCGGCGCAAATCCTCGATGGCCACGGTGTCGCCCACGCGGAACGTGCGGGTCAGCCGCTCGAGCGTTCCGCGGCCAGGGACCGGTTGCAGCAGACCCTGGATGCCGGCGACGATGATCTTCGGCGCACTTCCGCCGTCGAGCCGTTTCAGCAGCCTCACCCGCTGGCCGAAGACCTCGTCGGGGACCGCCGACTCCGGCGACTCGCGGGCGGGGAACCGCTCGGGTTTCAAACGGGTGAACAATGCCAGGTCGTCGATCAACTCATCGACCTGCTCGTCCAGCGGACAAACGATGACCAGCGTGGCGGGGGCGTATGCGGCAAGAGCGGCCGCGGCCAGCGCGCACGACGATCCCCAGACTCCGTCCAGAGTCGCCGCGTGCCCCCCCCGCAAACTC
The DNA here is from genome assembly GCA_018897395.1 of Planctomycetota bacterium. Taxonomy (GTDB): domain Bacteria; phylum Planctomycetota; class Planctomycetia; order Pirellulales; family Thermoguttaceae; genus JAHIKV01. The sequence continues at coordinate 22,004 of JAHIKV010000210.1, forward strand.
TCGACGACCTCGGCGAAGCCTTCCGCTCGCTCCAGGCGTCCGACCAACTCCAACATCCGGTCCGACGCATCGGCAGCCGTCTCGGCGCTTGCCATAGTCGGTAGTAGGCCGGGTTGCAACCCGGCGATTATTCCCGCACTTGATCGAGAAGCTTTCGCGTGTCGTGCCGGTCGCACCACGAGGTCACGTAATCCCAGTCGACCCGATCGCCTTGAACGGCGCTCATGCCACGTGCGTCTTGCAGATCCTTTGGTCTGCGACCGACGTCGAACCAGCGTAGTTTAGTAATAATCGCATCCTCGGGTGTCAAAATAAACGTTTCGCGATTGAGAATACGGACACGTCGGCGGCGCGCAAAACGCTCCTGGTCGTGGGCATCGTCGCTTAACAAAAACAATTTCACAAGAAAAGACTTATCGGTCAATTCCAGCACGTATCGACAAGTGGAGGTTGCCGTCTCGAAGGTGGTTTGCGGATCGAGTCGAAATCGCGGACCTAGTTGTTGCATTATTGCCGGGAGCTTCCCCGCCTCGAGTTGCACAACGAAGTCAACGTCTTCCGTAGCACGAGGAATACCGTAGAAGTTGCCGACTAACGAACCAACCACCATATACGGAATTCCCAAGGTGTCGAAGGTGTCGATCACGGCAGTGGTGGCTTCGTCGCTGTTCACGCCTTCTCCTCCAACTGGCGGGCCAAGGCAAGTCGCTCGCGAAGGATTTCGTTGACGCGGCGTTCGTCTGCCTCAGGGAATTGGGCTCGAATGCCGTCGGCCATGATTCGGCAGGAGCGGTCGAATAGCCGAGCGCCGGCCAGCAGCTTGTCCTCCGGCGACATTCGCCGGGCGGCCTCCACCCGCTCGCGGTACAAGTCGTCGATGAGTTCCTTGGTCGGCTTCATTCGGGTCAGGATCGGCGTTTATTGCCGCGGCCGCGCTGCGCGCCGCCGGGGCGCTTCGCCCGGCTTTCGAGGTTCTTCTCGATAACCAGACCGACTGTCTCTCCCCAGGTGGGAATGCCGCGGAATCCGGCCCGAACCGATTGCTCGCCGCTGCGCTCTTCCGCGTCGAAGTCGTCGTGGGAAGCCGATTCGCCGCGCGGCTCATCCGGTTCCCCATCGCCCCGTTCGGCGCGCGACTCCGCCGGCTTCTGCTCGTCGCCCGGCCGGCGTTTCTTCCCCCGGCGGGGACGACTGCGTTTCGAGCGGCGCTGCTCGGACGACGCCGGTTTGTCGCCGGTCCGTTCGACGCCGGCGGTTTCGACTCCCTCGACAGCGGTCTCTCGGTCTGAATCATCGTCCGGCGCCGGTCCGCTGGGTTTTCGGTCCTCGAACTCCTTCGCCGGACGACGCCGGCGACGGCGTTTTCGGGGACGCTTCTCCGCGGGCTCTTCCGCCTTCGGCGCCGCGGCGCTCCCGCCGGCCGATTCCAGCAGGTCGAACGGCTCCTCGAAATCGAACTGCTCGTCGAAGAAATTGGGCGACTCCTCGCCGCGCTCCGGCGTGATGGAAACCTGCCGCGGCGCTTCCGCCGGAGCAACGGAAGATTCGACGATTTCTTGGGGCGGCTCGATCGGCCGCGGTGTGGGCGTTACGCCCAGCTTGCCGGCGATCAGATCCCAGTCGGCCGCCGGCCGGGGACAATGTGCCGCCGACGCCGGTTTCTCGGTTCGGGCCGGTTGAGGTTGCTGGGGGCCGGGCTGCCGCCGGCTTTCCTCTTCGGCGGGCGGTATCGCCCCAAGATCGGATATCAACGAGTCCCAATGTTTTGAGGAGTTCGGCTCTGTCATGTTTCGTCGGTTCTGTAAAAAACTCTACCCCTTTGGCCCCCCGCCCGAGGAAAGGCGGCATAAAGGCATTCTTTGCTTCAAGTATAGGGCCTTGACGGCGGGTTGAGAAGGAGCGGCTACCGGGACACAAAAAACGTGTTTTTAATCCATTTTGCCCGCATTCCTCACCAAAGTTTAGCCGGCGAACTTGTTCGCCGTGTTTTTTCCCGAAAATCATGGCATTTTCACGGCGTGCAAGCACGCCGGCTAAACAAACACACTGTCATGTATTTCCGGCACTGTCCCAGTAGTGTGCTGCCGCTTCACCTCCCCCTCCCCCTCCCCCACCGGGCGGGCAGAGATTTAGCGAGTCAGAAAGATGATCGTTGGGCAGAAGTAAACGAAAGTATCGCTCAAGATTCAGCCATTTGTGAGGGCTACCGCGTAGGGCCCCGTAGTACAAATTAAAGCCATCAATATAAATGATTGATCGCTTTGGTTTTGGCGGCGCCATCTTTGGCTGCGACAACTCCACTTTTTCAGTCCAGAATCAAAAAAAACAGCCGGTCATATAGGCCGGCCAAACCGCCCTCGAAGGAGCGGGGAGTCGTAACTTCAATACTATTATCCGTTACGAGGGCTATTTGTCAACAGTATTTTTAGTCCAACAATACACCCCCCTCGTGGTGGGCGGCGCTGCATCTCCCTGTGGCGTCACGCACACTGACAACTGGTATCGGATAAGGCGAAAAGAAAATAGATGGCCTTTTGGCAGGCTCCACAAGCTGTATCGCCGCAAGCTCAACAACACACGGTTAGGACAGTGCCGGATTTTCCTCGTGTGGGTAGAGTCGAGAGGTGGCGCGGCGGGGTAGGCTTCGGTATAATTCCGTGTCGGGGTTTCCCCGTCCGTGTCTCAATAGCCGCATGCCATGCTCCGTTTCCACCTCCCGCTCATCGAACCGGACGTGCGGATTTCCCGCATCCGGCTCTCGGACAAGGATTTACGTTGTCGCCCACGGAAAGTTGCGCGTTCGCCGCTGAAGCTGAACCAGCCCCAGCGTCTGTTCAAGGTATTCGTCCGGGAAGTGTGACGTTTCCTGGCCTTGAATCTTGTGCTTGACGCACAACCACTGTCGAAGCCGATGCCGGACGTGGCAATCCACGATCCGGTAGGCTTTGCTGACAGGACCCAGGCAGAAGTAGTTCGACCACCCAACCAATATGCGGTTGAGTCGGCTCACGCGGTCTGTCGCGTCCATCAGCGTCCATCGTCGGCCGGTCATCTCGCTGATCTCACGACATAGTCGCAAGACCTTCTTCCGCGACGGCCGCGTGCCCAAGTAGGCACGTCCCGTCCGCGTCGAGTAGCATCGGCCGATGGTGTATCCCAAGAAGTCGAACGATTCGTCCGGCAACCGGCACACGTGCGTCTTCGCCTCGTTGACCGTCAGTTTAAGCTTCCGCATCATGGCCCGCATCGTGGTCATCGCCTGATCGGCGGTACCCCGACAGCAGATCACAAAATCGTCGGCGTAGTTGACGATCTTTGCGCCAAGCCGCTTTTCGTGTCCCAACACCTTCCAGCCCAGAATGAACCGTCGCATGTAAAGGTTGCTCAACAGCGGTGAAATCGGCGCCCCTTGCGGGCTGCCGCGTTTCAAGTCCTTGTTGCGGGTCGTTCGTTGCTTTCGTCCACGCTCGTCCGTTTCTTCCACCGGCGCTATCAGCCACATCTTGATGAGATGTAGGATATGCCGATCGCTCACGCGACGGGCCACCGATTTCATCAACTCGGCGTGGGGAATGCTGTCGAAGTACCCGCTCAGGTCCGCGTCCACAACCTCCGTATGTCCCGTGTTCACCAACGCATGGATCGCTCGAATCGCGTCCAATGCGCTGCGTTCCGGTCGGTAGGCATGTTGCTCCGGCTGCAAATCGGCCTCGAAGATCGGCTCCAAAACCAACAAGACAGCCGTCTGCACGACACGATCCTTGACCGTCGGAATGCCCAACGGCCGCGTGCGTCCCGGTTGGCCGGGCTTCGGGATGTGTACCCGCCGCACGGCCTGCGGTCGATACGTCTTCTTCTTGAGTTCCTCCGTCAGTTCGTCCAGCCAGCGTTCCACGCCGTACTCCTCGATGTCCGCGAACGTCTGGCCGTCTACTCCCGGTGCTCCGCCGTTGGCCGAGCAGCATCGGTAGGCGTGTTCCAGTACGTCGCGTCGGTACACCTTGTCGTACAGTAGATAGAACCGATAGCCGGGCGATCCCTTCGCTTTGACGTGCAACGTCGCCCGTAGTTTCTGAACCTTCGGTGGAGGTGTCAGGCTCATCGCCAATCTCCCTGTCTTTGCCACTTCTTACGTTGACCTTGAACTGAGGTTCCTTCCCTCGACCGGCGTTACCCGGCTTCATCGGTACTACGAACCTCTCCGTCACCCCACACGGCCCGGCCTGTCCCTCGCGGGCGTCCGGTTGAAAGTCACACGCTTTCACCGCTGGGGCTTCCCGTGTTGCTGTAAGTTTCCTTGTCATCCATGTCGTCGTCACTACCCCGGTGGGACGGTCGGTTGCGTTCGTCACTCGCTTCGCCAACCACGGCGGCCTTCCCCGTTTCTCAGGCGGGTCGGCTCCCACATTGCCCTTTTCGAGGCCTGCTCGACGTTCACTCGCGTTACGGCCTGGATGCTCGCTGAGCCGCCTTATGCGACCCCTACCATCGAAGGCTTCGACAGGTTCGTTACCTCCCCCGCCGCTCCGACTGCTTCCGGCTGGAGCGACCCTTGCCGGGCGGGTTTCTCACCCGCTGGAAACTCAAGCCTTTCCACGGCACACTGAGAA
>JAHIKV010000211.1 GCA_018897395.1 Planctomycetota bacterium
ACCGTCTTGGAATTCCCCTACCGCGTCGCCTTCGGAGAATAGACGAGTTCGCGCAAATGTAGTGGAAACTTTGGCCAAAAATCGAACGTAAGTCCTTTGCTATCAACGAATCGACTCCCACAACTCCGTAACTTGGGCTAGATGTAGTTCCACCTCGAAGTACAGACCGCAGTGAGGGCATTTATAGCCCTGCACGTCGCCGCTGGACCATCCACCTTGCCGCTCACCTGCTTCGGATGGCATCCGGGTGTACGGCACGCCCCATGCCCCGTTTCCGCGGGTCTTGCGCGGTGCAAATGTGGCGACCGGAAAGGGACGAATTACTACAGGTTGTGGTAAGTGGAGTCAGGCGAGTTTCCTCAGTCCTGGCGATGTGCGGTACACCGAGACGCCCATCACGGAGCCGGGCAAGTTTGAAGGACTGGTGCCGCGAATGGAGATGGAGACCGAGGAGGTGTATGGTCAACTTTCGACAGGCCCTCGGACCCGAGCAGACTGCTTGGCACAGAGCAGACCTGAATCCCGCGGTAGCATTATGTGGGCTTCGGGAGTAGGGCGAGTACCGCGGGGCTGGGACGGGCAATCACGTGGGCGGCAATCAGTTTTCCCAGGTCTGCGACCTTGGCTTTGCCCGCCTCCACCGCAGCAGCCACGGCTGATAGGTCACCACGGATGATCACGGTTATGTAGCCGCCGCCGAGTTTCTCCTTGCCGACAACTTGGACGTTTGCCGCCTTACAGGCAGTGTCGATCGCCTCAAATACGGCGGTAAAGCCTTGCGTTTCGATCAGGCCTAATGCAGATGCGTTGTCTTGGCTCATAACACGTCTCTTTTCGGTCGGCGACGGTTGATAATTGGGGAAAAAAACGACGTCTTGTTCAATTAGCGGGTTGTACTCGCGGGGCGACACTATCACTTTCATCGCTTGCGGATCGGAACGATGAATCACGTTGGCCACGGGCCGGCCGCCCATTGGCTCGGCCGCTCGACGTCCGGCCTCGATGGCCGTGGTTACAGCCGCCGTGCTTCCAGTGATTTTGGTGCATACGCCATAGAGGTCGTTCAGTTCACACTGGATCACACGCACGTCGGCCGACTTCTCCATCGCGTCAACCGCCGCCAGCATGGGCGTCAAGCCGATTGTTTCCAGCAGTCCAACGGCGTCGTTCAAATAACACCCCGTTGCCGCAGTGTTTCAAGGACGGTGGCCGCGATATGGCTGACCCGGTCCTGGTCGATGTCGCCCGTCCGCGGCGGGCAACCGCCGGCGGGCGCGTCGACGTATCCGAAATCGGAAAGGATGCACCGCAACACGTTTTGCAATGCGAAGTAGTCGATCTGCTGCTTGTCGGTTTGCGGCTGGCGACTGCGGCCGACCTTGAACCCGCGCAGTTCCACGGCCGCGCGGAAACCCTCGGGAAAGTCGGCCGAGTAAAGCATGGCGTCGAACAGTTCCAACAGACGGAACTGCAACTGCATGGCTTCCGCGATCTGGCCGGACCGCGTCAGATCGTACATTTTTCGCGTCAACTCCGGCACAACGCCGCAGGTGGCGTTGGTGCCGCCGTCGCAGCCGATCAAGAGCATCGGGACCAACACGGCATCCCAGCCGGTCAGGAAGACGAAATCGGGCCGCAGCGGCCGCACGGCCGACATCATCCGCATCATGAAGGCCACGTCGCCCGACGAGTCTTTGATTCCCACCACCCGCTCGAATTCCGCCAGCCGCTTGATCGTGGGCACGTCGATCGGACTGGCGAACATCGGGATGTTGTAGAGCGTCACGTCGATCGGACTGTTCAGGGCGATCTCGCGGAAATAGGCATAGACGGACTCCGGGCAAAGCTTGTAATAGAACGGCGAGACAATGGCCACGGCCCTCGCGCCGTAACCGGCGTAGGTCTCGCAAGCGATCAGTGTTTCGCGTACATTCGCCTCGGCCGCGCCGGCCAGAACCGGCACGCGGCCGGCCGCTTGCTCGCAAACAACTTTCACAACTCGCCGGCGTTCCTCGGCCGTGAAGCGGGTGAACTCGCCCGTCGACCCATTGGGATAGAGGCCGTGGACGCCCTTTTCGATCAGCCAATCGACGTAGCGACGCAATTCAGGCTCGTCGATTTCCCCGTTTGCCTGAAGAGGTACGATGTGTGGTGTAAATATGCCGTGAATTTTGGTGTTCATCGCGCTCTCCGGTAGGTACGGATTCGCTTTCGGAAGCAGGAGGGCCTGCGTTGCCCGATGCGAAAACATTCTACCTTAAATCGGGAGACGGTAAAATGGCTACAATCCTGGTACATAGCCGCGGCCAAACTGGCCGTCCATCGGCTGACGGTAGCCCTCGCCAAAAGGCATCCACGAGGTCGTGCCGCCGTCGACGATCAGAGCCTGCCCGACAATGTAGCGGGCGTCGTCGGACGCCAAGAATACCACGACTTTGGCGATATCGGCGGGCTGGCCGATGAACCCGACGGGGATGTTCTTGCCGGCCGCCTCCGCGTCGAAGTTGGCAAATATCTTGTAATACGCCTCGACTTCCACTGAGCCTGGCACCACGGCGTTGACGCGAATCCCCTTGGGGGCCAATTCGATGGCAAGCACTCGGGTGAAGGCATTGATGGCGCCCTTCGTGGCGGCGTAAACCGAGTGCTCCGGACACGCCTCGAAGGCGTGGATGGAACTGGTGTTGACGATCACGCCCGATCCTTGCTGAAGCATCGTGCGGACGGCGGCCTGGGCGAGAAAGTACATTGCTTTAATGTTGACGGCAAACAACGTATCGAATTGTTCTTGAGTGACGCGCTCAAAAGGCAGATTCATGGTGATGCTGGCATTATTGACCAGGACGTCGATTCCGCCGAGGAAGTCGATTGCCTTGGCGGCCAGTTCGGCGGGCGCGTCGGCCTGACGAAAGTCGGCTTGGATCGCCGTGACCTTCGCCGCGCCGTCGCGTCGCGCTTGTTCCACGGCGGCCATTGCGCCTTCGCGGCTGCCCGAATAGTGAAACACGACGTCGGCCCCTTCCCGGCAAAACTCCATTGCTACTCCCTTGCCGATGCCCGTCCCGGAGCCGGTGACCAGTACACGTTTACCTTTCATGCGTTGGTAAGTTGCCATAAAACACCTCATGAGTGTTAGGAAGATGTATCGCAATGGAATAGGTACCAGGCAGATAACAGGCCATGTGCCATCCGATCCGCTTACGGATTCGGCGGGGAGGTTGCAATGAGCACTACGACCGTTTCGGTCCCGGTGTTTTCGATGCCATGCAGGCTCCAAGGGGGAAGGTGGACGAAGTCGCCTTTCTTGACGTCGCGTTGGAAGTTGGCGAATGTCATTCGGCCCTCTCCTTCCAGAATCACATAGGTCTCTTCCGTCTCGTGTGAGCCGGGCGACAGCGCAGCGTGTGGAGGCAGGTAGAACATGACCAGCCCCAGGTTCTTGGCGGGGGCTTGTGGATTCGTCGGATGGACTACCCGAACGCCAATCCCATCACATTCGGGATAGCGTACGGGGATGCCGTCCCGGACCGACACGATATGAGGATCGACGGGGTGATCGGGCTTGGGGATGGTCGGAGGTTTGCCGGTCTGATAGCCGATGAAGTCCGTGATTTTCGCCATGTCGCTTTTCTCACTGTTCTGTGGATGACGTGTTTCCGGATCGCAAATTGGGCCGAGGAAAGAACGCGGCATCGATTCTTTGACGGCCTCGATGGATTCAAAACTCCCGAGCGTAGCCGGCGGTCCAACCGCCGTCCACGGTGATTACCGCCCCATTGACATAGCTGGCCTCGGGCGCCGCCAGGAACAGTGCGGCCGCGGCGATCTCTTCCGGCCGTCCCGGCCGGCCGCATGGGATATGATCCAAGAGTTTCCGGACCGAATCCTTGAACTGCCCGTCTTCGCCATAGAAGAGCGATTTTGTCGCGTTCGTGAGAGTCGAACCCGGGGCAATCGCGTTGACGGTGATCCCTTCGCAACCTATTTCCAGGGCCATCGTCTTCGTCAGATTGATCACCCCTGCCTTTGAGGCGACATACGCACACTGTAGTCGCAGCGGCACCAGACCGGCGACCGAGGCGATGTTAATAATGCGCCCTGATTGCCGCGCGCGCATGATCCCCCCGACTGCCTTACCGACAAGGTATACTCCCGTCAGGTCCACTTGTACGATTCGGTCCCACTCGTCACGAGGAAACTGATCGAACGGCACACGATGTTTATTGGTGTTTACCCCAGCGTTGTTGACGAGGATATCGACGCGTCCATACTCTCGCATGATCTCCGTCGTAACCGCCTGGATCTGCGATTCACTACAGACGTCTAGTTCCATCGCCTTGGCCCTTGGCACGCAAGACGCGGATTCCTTGGCGGCGGCAAAATCGATGTCCGTGAATATCACGCGGGCCTCGTTGGCGGCCAGGATCTCGGCAATAGCTTTGCCGATTCCGTTGGCTGCGCCTGTCACCAAGGCCACTTGGTCTCGCAAGTCCACTTTCATAGTGCAGTCCTCCTTTGCGGCGGCGAAAAGCTTCTTGACATGATGAAACGTGTTGATCAGGGGTTCCTTCGCGACATTTCTCGTGCGTCCTTCACCTATCTTCATTTGGGTACGAGTGTGTTGCCACAGGCCAGGAACGCGGCCGCGAGGATGAGGATGCCGAAGACCAACGTACCTTCGCGGGCGCGGCCATCTCCTCCGCGTGTCTGTGGTGATTCTCCGTCGCCCCGTGAACCCTCACCTGTCCGGCCTGGCAGAGGGGGAAGCATGTACGGCGTGATGGGCGGCGTGGGTGGTTATCACTTTCTGCTCCCGCAACTGTCGGCGGATTCTTTGGGGAAGGGACTTTACAGATCGCCATGACTCATAGTATGATACTATGATTGAACGTTGTCAAGAGGTGCATTTGGGCAAAGCAGGCAAGAAATGGGTGCGGCTCCACGGCACAAAATCCGCCGACGGCGGCTGAGCGAGGAGTTGACGGCCCAACTCCGCAAGTACATCATCGACCACGACCTCAAGCCGGGCGATCCGCTGCTGACCGAGCGCGAGATGGTCGAGCGGTTCGGCGTTAGCCATACGGTGGTGCGCGAGGCCACCAAGGCGCTTGATTTCCTCGGCATCATCGACGCGACGCCTCGTCGAGGCATGGTCCTGGACAAGTTCGATTTCGACCGCGTGAGCGACTATTTCGGTTTTCATTTTGCCTTGAGCGACTATCCCAAGGACAAACTGCTCAAGTCGCGCGCGGTGATCGAGGCCGGGGCCTTGCCCTACACGATGGAGGAGATGAAGAGGAACCCGACCTTATACCCGCGGCTTCGGGACCTGGCCGAGGCGGCGCCCGAGCGGGGCGATGCCGCCGACCAAAGGTGGATCGAGTATGACATCGCTTTTCATCGCGGGCTGGTGGCCGCCAGCGACCTTACGCCGCTGGCTTCGTTCTGCGATCTGCTCCAGGCCTTTTTTCACAAGTTCCGCCCCGTCATGGGGAGCGTTCGCGGCGACAGCGAGACGCATTGTCGGATTGTGGAGGAGCTTCGGGCGGGGCATTTGGAGGCGGCCACCGAGTTGCTTCGCAGTCACCTGAGCTTCTATGAGAGAGGGAAACAATAGTCATGGAAACGCTTTTGGGCGTTCTGGTGGTCGCTGCGGCCGGCTTGTGCATGGGCAGCAGCGTCTGGCCCATGAAGTTGATGCGCAAGTTCCAGTTCGAGCACTGGTGGTTCCTGGCCATGCTCACCGGGCTGATTATCGTGCCGTGGACGATTACGCTTGCGGCCTTTCCCCAAGTCATCCAGGTCTACCGGGATGTGCCCGCTTCGGTCCTAATCACGTCAAACCTGTTCGCCGTGAGTTGGGGCGTGGCAAATGTGCTCTGCGGACTCTGTTTCGTGCGGATCGGCGTTGCACTGACGATGGCAATTCTCAGTGGACTCGGCGCCTCCGTGGCCGTGACCATGCCCTTGGTTTTCAAGGGAACTGGTTTATTCAAAGACGCTCCCGGCATCACGTCGCCCGCGGGATTGACCGTATTGGCAGGCGTTGGCGTCGTGCTGATCGGCGTGATTCTGGCTTCGCTGGCCGGCTTTGGCCGCGATCGGGAGCTCAAGAAACTCCAGCGGACTTCCGGCGGTTTCCTCGTTGGGCTGATTATGACGATCGTGGCCGGCGTCACTTCCGCGGGCATTATGTTGGCATTCGTCTACGGTCAAGGTCCGATTGTCGCCCGCGTGAGCGTTTTGGAAGCCGGCAAGCCTATCAAGATCACAGTGGTCGACAATGCGAAGCTCACCGGCAACTACACGCTCTCTCCAGCCGGCAAGATTGCCCTGCCGGACGTCGGGCCGATCGAGGTGCGCGGAATGACCGCCAAGGCCGCAGCCGACAAGATCGCGGGCATTCTTAATCTTTCGCAGCAGCCGGAAACCGACGCCCGCGTGCGGGTGGAGACTCAGAACATTCTGGCCGTGTTCGCCGTCTGGTCGGTCGGACTCCTCGGCGGCACCGTCGTCAACCTCTGCTACCCTTTGTATCTCATGGCGAAGAACAAATCGTGGGGCATCCTGGTCACAAGCTGGAAGGAAGTCGTCCTGGCCATCATCATCGGCATCCAATTCATCGTCGCCGTTGCTCTGGCAGGCAAAGGAATGCTCCTGTTGGGTGCGTTGGGAGCTTCTGTGGGAGCCGGCATTCAGCAAGCCATGCAAATGATCGGCGGACAGGGGCTCGGATTCATCAGCGGCGAATGGCGCGGAGTGCACGGCAAACCGCGACGGCAAATGTATCTCGCCGTCGCCATGCTGATCGTCGCCACGATTATTATGGCTTGCGGCAACGCGCTGGCCGATTGAACAAGAGGTAAGCGTTCACGGGTTGGCTGGGGACTGGTCCATTTTTCGGCCGAAAAACGCATTTCGCGGGCAAACGATGGGCCGAAAACATGGACCTGTCCCCTTCCCGCGGCGCGGAACCGTAGCATCCAACGACTTCATCGAGAAGGACTTCAGACAGGAACTCGCTCGCACGGGGATTCACATGTCCAAGAAGTACAAAGTTGTCATTACCGATTTCATTACCGAGCCCTTGGAACCCGAGAACCAGATACTTGGCGACCTTTCGGACGTCATAGCGTTGGACGGATCCAGGGAGCAAGACCTGGCCGGCAAGATCGAAGACGCCGATGCGATCATGCTGTACCACATTCTCGGTCTGACACATAAGACGATCGAGCAGCTCAATCGCTGTAAGCTGATCGTGCGTTGCGGCGTAGGCTACGACAACATCGATCATGCACTGGCCCGTCGGCGAGGCATTCCCGTGGCCAATGTGCCCGACTACGGCACCGAGGAGGTGGCCGACTCGGCAATCGGCCTCATGATGGCGATGATTCGCGGAATTACTCGAATCAACTCTCTGCTGCGCGAGGCGATCGGCCCGTGGATGTACACCCAAGTCGTGCCGCTGCATCGCTTGCGGGGCCGAGTATTCGGAATCGTCGGGCTAGGCCGCATCGGCACGGCGGCGGCCTTGCGCGCGAAGGCGTTGGGTATGGACGTAGTCTTCTACGACCCTTACAAGCCTTGCGGCTACGAGAAGGCCGTAGGGGTGCGGCGCGTCGAGCACGTCGACGAATTGTTCGCCCAAAGCCATGTCTTAAGCTTGCACTGCCCCTTAACGGAAGAGACCTTTCATCTGATCGATCGACGGACGATAGCCACACTGCCTGCCGGTGCGTACCTGATCAACACGGCGCGAGGCGCGGTCGTCGACGCGACGTCGCTGCCCGAGGCGTTGGCGTCCGGACAGTTGGCGGGGGCGGGCATCGACGTGCTGGAGCAAGAGCCTCCACCCGCCGATCATCCGTTGATCGTGGCATGGCGCGATCCCAACCACGCGGCGCACCACCGCCTGATCATCAATCCGCATTTGGCCTTCTACAGCGAGGAAGGCCTGATGGACATGCGAACGAAGGGCTCGATCGCGTGCCGAAAGGCCTTGTGTGGTCAGCCGATTCCGAACGTGGTCAATTGAAGTCGGCGGAAAGAAAGGGAAACGGCGGCCGAGTGTTGACGAGATGGCCGTGGGCCGCAAACTTGCCGCATGAGCCGCTGAAGAAAGGTTTTCGTCATGTTGGAAATGTTGGCAAAAACGATTGGGGCAGCGGGAAAATCGGCCGAGTTGTTCGTAACGCCGGACGGTACTCGCTTGTTGCTGCTTCCTTACGGAGCACGGGTGCTGGGGCTGTTCGCCGCGGGGAATGAGAAAAACTTCTTCTGGACGAATCCCGCACTGGGAAAGGCGGAAACCGCGCGTGATATGTTCGCCGGCAACGGTTGGCACAACACCGGTGGGGATCGCACCTGGATCGCGCCGGAACTTGACACGTTCTTTCCCGATGCCGCCTTCGCCCAGTACCGGCAACCGCGACAGCTCGACATGAGCGACTATGTCGTGGAGCACACCGGCGGCGGGCGCCGGTTGTCGCGGCAGATGACGCTTCACTTGGCCCGACCGAATCGCGACGTCGGCCTTCGGCTGACCAAGTGGTTTGGGCCGGCTGCGAATCCGATACGTCACCAGCGCGATCCGGCGGCAGTCGTCGGCACGGTCGAATACGCCGGGTACACGCAACGGACCACGCTGCAATCACTCGTCCCCGGAACTGCCGAGCCGGCCGCGGTCGGCATCTGGAACCTGCTCCAGCTTCCGCCGGGCGGCGAGATGCTCGTGCCGTCGTATGCCCGTAGCGCTCCGCAGAAATGTTTCGGCGACGTGCCGCCCGAGAGCATTATCCTGGAAGATCACCTGCTGCGGGTGAGAATCGATTTTACCGGTTCGCACAAGATAGCGGTGAAGGCGGCGGTGCTCTGTGGACGAGCGGGGTACGTGTACGGCAGCGGAGATCAGTGGTCGTTGGTCGTCCGCAACTTCTCCGTGAACCCGTCCGGGGCGTACGTCGACGTGCAGCGACACGATCCCGAGGATTTTGGGTACGGTTTTCAGATGTGCCGCGTGGACGAGGTGGAGTTCGGCAGTTTCTGCGAATTGGAGTATCATGCCCCGGCGCTGGGGGCATTGCCCGATCCGGCTCGAAGCGAGGATGTCTCGCAGGTTTGGGCATTCCGTGGCGCACGCATGGCGATTGATGCCGTTGCACGCACACTGCTAGGAGCGGGACTATGAGCCTCTCATTGATCGACGCGGAAGTGCCCGGCGGTTCACTGGGGCTGTGGTGGCTGGGTCAGGCAGGATTCGTCTTCAAGACCCCCGCCGGCAAGATCGTGTATCTGGACCCGTACCTCTCGGATGCCGTGGAACGCCTGCACGGGTTCAAGCGGCTGTCGCTGGCGCCGATCGCGGCGGAAGAAGTGCGGGCCGACCTCATCGTTCTGACCCACGAACACGCCGACCACTTGGATCCGGATGCCTTGCCGATCATCGCGCGTAACAACCCGGCGTGTCGTTTTGCGGCCCCTGCGGGGTGCGCGCAAGGGTTGACCGAGGCTGGCGTCGCCCCTAACGCCCGCCTGACTTTGGACGCGCATCGGCGGTATGATCTGGACGGAGTCGTGATCCACACCGCGCCCGCCGATCACGGGGATCTGTCCCCCACCGCGTTGTGCCTGGTTTTGGAGTTCGACGGCATCCGTATTCTATGCACCGGGGATACGGCGTTTCGCCCGCAGTTGCTCAAGCCGTTGTACAGCGTTCGGCCCGACGTGCTGCTGCCGTGCATAAACGGCGTGTTCGGCAACATGAATCATATTGATGCGGCGATGTTGGTTCAGCAGGCCCGACCACGGAGCGCCATTCCCTGCCACTTTGGGATGTTTGCCGAGCACGGCGCCGGCGATCCCGGCGGATTCATGTACGCCTGCCGACAATTCTGCCCAGAGGTCAAGACCACCTTACTCAAGCCCGGCGAACGCCTTCTTTGCCACCTACCATGAACGCCCAGTGCTCTTCGAGACGCTCGTCGCGGCGGCCAATGGTGCCGGGGTAAGACGTTCGACACCTTCGCGCCATTGGGACCGTGCCTGGTCACTGCCGATGAAATCCCCAATCCCAACGCGCTGGCGATCAAATTGGACATTGGCGGCGAGGTGTTGCAGGACTGGAACACCGACGACATGATTTTCGACGTGTCGAGGCTGATTGAGTTCCTCAGCGGCAGCACGACGCTCTTGCCGGGGACCGTGATTCTCACCGGTACCCCGCACGGCGTGGGTTTTGCCCATAAGCCGCCTCGCTGGCTTAAACCCGGGGATGTTGTCACTGTCACCATTGAAAAAATCGGCTCGCTCAGCAACCCCGTTGTGGAAGAGCCGATCGAGTGACACAGTTCTCCCCGGGTGTTTCCGCACGGCAACACTGCCATTGCACATGCTTGCGGGCGTCGGGTAGATTCAAGCGGCGCATCCATTTACTTTCGTTCTAGTGGTCTTTCAGATTGAAAATGACAGGTTAGCTGGTGCGCCAGTTGTACTGCCGAACCCAGGGGTGGCAGTTCAACTGCCACCCCAACAACCTGTCAATTTTAACCTGAAAGAGCACTAGTGGTCTGTCCAAGTTGAAATTACGGGTGCCACGGTTGGCTTGTCCAACCGTGTTTCCGGCACTGCTGGACAAGCCAGCAGTGGCACCCAACGTGTAAAGTCGAGATGGACAGACCACTAGGCAAGGTCCTCGTCCTCCGGATAGAGCCCGCCGGCGTGCTGCAAAGAAAAAGCCGTTAGGTCGTGTTGATCCTGTTCGCTCCAGGCGTCGGCCTGGTCGACAACGTGGGTTAGATCCTGGAGAATCATCGAGGCCAAGCGAAGTCGCTCGGGCGCGGATAGATCATGGACGTTCTCGGCGTAGACTTCTTGAGCAGTGGTTACCATCGCGAATGCCTCCTTCTACAACACCTCATCATACCGCACTTCGGCCCACGAAACCAATCCCCCTGTCCGAGCCACGCATAG
>JAHIKV010000212.1 GCA_018897395.1 Planctomycetota bacterium
GCGGACCAGTCATTCACCTCCAGTTGCTCTCCACCCCCTCTCACGAGGACGCAGTTACTATTGGTTACAAAGTTCAGACCCAACTTCGACAGGGACTCCCACCCTGCTGATTCGATACACTTACAAGCGCACTAGGTCAGGTACCCCGTACCTGACACCAAGCTGCGAACTCGGCAAACTGCGAGTCGAAGATACTACTGAATAGTCGCTTGGGGTTTTGCAAACGGTAGTCCGCGCGTTAATTGACTCGCGGCAGCGGTCGGATGGCGGGGTTGCTGCTCGGCGGCGGCAATGGGGCCACCGGAGCGGTGGGGCGGCGATAGTATATGCCCGGCAAGGAAGGCTCTTCAAACTCCGAGCCGCGCGTGTCGGTCGGCGGCAAGCGGCGCGTCGTCGGTCGCTCGGGCGGCATCGGCGGCGCTTCGTGCGAGGTGCGCGGCGGTTCCCGCTCGGGCACGGAGTGCCGCGGAGTTCTGGTTTCTTTGATGCTCCGATTGTCCTCGACCGCCGGCCGTTGGGGCCGTCGAGCCAGCGAGGCGTCCTTTTGCAGATATTGGATCCATTGCCGCGCTTGGGTCATCGACGGATTGGCCCGCAGCGCCAGGTCGAAGTGCTGCATGGCCGCCTGGGTCCGGCCTTTCTTGTTCAGCAAATAGCCCATATTGTAATACGCCGCCGCCTCTCGATGCACGGCCCGCAAGTGGCCGAATGCCTCGCGGAAGTGGCCCTGATCGACCAGCAGGGAGGCGATGTTGTTGCGGTAGAGCGGATTTTTCGGCGCCAACTTCACGGCCTCGGTCATGGCGGCGACCGCATCGTCGATCCGCCCCTGGCGCGCGTGGCAGAGGCCCATGTTGTTGTAGGCCGGCGCCGCCTCCTTGGGATTCGCTTTGATGGCACGGTGATAGAGCTGCAAGGCCTCGTCGGTGCGGCCGAGCCGGTCCTGCAATCGAGCGTAACCCAGCAAGGCCGGCAAATAGTCGGGCTTGTTCCTCAGCGCCGCCTGATATTGTTTGGCGGCTTCGGCCATTTTGCCCGACTGCTCGTAGAGACGGGCGACGGCCACGAAAAGCTCTGGACCCGGCTTGGACTTGTTGCTCAGCGAGATAGGGTCGTCCTTGGAGGAATAACTGCTGGCTGGGGGCTTGGATTTTCCCAGTTGGCCCAACTTACCAACCCCCCGCTTGAACCCCGACGAGATCGAGTCGGTCCACGATTTGTCGTCGCCGTGAGGCGTCTGTTGGGCCAGGGCGACCGAATCGATCGGTCCGAAAGCGCCGGCCGCCCCCAATCCCAGGAGTGCAAGCGACACTACCGTTATCCTTGTCGATTGGATAATCACCCGATACCTCCGCCAGACAATCCACCATTCTGCTGGGCACGGCGCCTTGTTCCGCAGATATACGGTGAGCGGCTTGAAGTGTAACATTCTTTTCCATCCGAAAAGAATGTTGCATCACTTTCCGTGCAACGTATACAAATCGGTTGAAAGCGCAACATGGCCCGCCGAGTTGCCACTCGAGAATCTCGTTTTTTTGATCGTCCTATGCTGCGTGTAACCTGCAACCGAACTTGCCGACTAGGGGAAATTTGACGAGTTTGGCGAATCTACCAAGGGCGGCGATGTCAACCTGGGCGGCATGGGGCAATGACGGGGAGATCGTCCCGTAAAGTCGCGCCCGTCAGACACTCCACCAATCCACGAACCCCCCAGTTCCGCAGTCGCTTATACTGCGGCCAAATTCCTGGAGACGGCGTTCAATTGCTGCTTTCGCCGCCGCTTTCTTGGTCGGAATCCTGCGGTAGTCTCGGCTTTGGAATGGACTCGAGGTATTTCCGACCGATTATATCGGCCTGCTCGGCCGACCAGCCGTCTTCCGAGATCGACGTGGTTAGCACCGGCGGCAGGTTGTCGGGTGCGATCTGAGCGACCAGTTGCTCGACTGCGGCACGTCGCGCGAGTGTCTCTTCTTTGGTGTCCGCGATGTTGATGTAAACCAACCGATGTTGCTCGGGACAGACGGTGAGAATCCACCGCACCTTGTTCCTCCCGGCCTCGGTCAATTGTCCCGTTCCCTGCTTGAAATAGAACTCGCCGAGCATGTTTTGCCGCCGCCAGCCGTTGTTTACCATCGTGCAGAAAGGCGACCGCACATCCGCCCGATCGAGAGCAACGAACGGGGCGGGCCAGCACTGCCGGCGTTTCGTTTCCCGGGCAATGTCGTTGAAAATCGCCAAAAACCAATTGGCCGAGACCTGCGTGGCGGCGCCAAACGAAATCAGCACGAAGCCGATGAAAATAATAAATCTGGTCGGCATGTTGGTTTCCTTTCCGGTAAGCTGGGCGAATTGCGTGGACTCTGCCGCGCCAGCATCCTTGGCGCGGCTTCGCCTCGGAATTCTTATCGGCAGCCGAAGTGGTTTCACACGCATTTCTCGCCAAACTGAGGCAGACATTGTTGGAAAATCGAGTCCGAAAGTGCCGGGTCACGACCCGGCCTACGGATGAGACCCGGCCTATCAGCCCGTTGAAAAAGGGCGCCACTGCTGGCTTGCCCAGCAGTACATGGCTGAAACTCCCGGAAAAACACTGCTGGACAAGCCAGCAGTGGCACCCAAATTCCCGAAAACCGACTTTTTTAACGGGCTGCTATGGATGAGTTCAAAATGTAAAGCTTCGTCCAACCCGTTGGGCGCTCTGGGCAACTTTGCAGCAACCACTTTGCTGGAAATATGTTACGACAAACCACGATTTCACACTGGTGAACTTGGGTAGGAAATTGGACGGGTTGGACGAAGCTTTACTTCAAAATGCGCACGAAAACGGCCCCCGGAGAGTAATTTTCTCCGGGGGCCTGGTCGTCGCTGATTCGCGGACCGGTCGAGATTCAGACCGCCGCCTTGACGTTCTCGGCACGGGGGCCCTTGGGGCCGCGGCCTTCATCGAATTCAACCCGCTGACCTTCGCGGAGTTCCTCGATGGCGATGCCATCCAAGGCGGAGTGGTGGAAGAACAATTCTCCACGCTCACCCTCGATGAATCCAAAACCCTTGTCCATGATCAACTTCTTGATCGTTCCCTGCGGCATGACTGCCACCTCCTCAAAAAAACAGAAACGGAAACACAAACTGGCCGATCCTTGCCGTCCGCCCTCCCCCTTCCGCAGACGGAGGCCCGACCAAAACGCATGAGGGGAGCAAATCAACCGCAATCGAAAAGCCGCATCAATACGCCGCTAAGCGAAACGCAGTGACTGGTTTGGACCCTCGGAAGGAGCTGAGAGTCCAATCTCCAACACCCCATTCATTGGGTACTATACCACAAATACTGGGGCCAAGGGAAGTGGTCCCATTGCGGATTTTTCGCATTATTCTTTTCAACTCCCGTTCCCACGCCCCGCCTGGGAACGCACGGATCGGGACGCTCTACGTCCGCAAGGTGGAACTGGCTTTGCTGTAATGGGTTACACCTCGGAGCATCGTAGGGTGCGTCCGCAACGCACCAAGAATTCTGGAAAGCCCGACCTACTTGTTTGCGGTGCGTCGAGGACGCACCCTACGGATTGCAAAATTTCGGACAGAGCGTGGGAACCAGGATCCCGATAATGATGCTAAAGAGCGCCGGACGCGATCTGTTTACCCCCCCATCACCCACCGGCGGTGGGTTACTTCCACATCGACTCTGCCAGCCCCGCCGCCACTGGCACGAAGATCATTAGCGGAACCCAAGCGGCCAACGAGGGATCGATCAGCAGTATGTCCCCCAGGTGTTGCGCCCCGATCGCCACCAGCCAGAACATGGTGGTCACCGCCATGCAAACGCCCATGGCGATGAACACGTTGCGGCTTTCGCGACTCACGATCAACGGCAGACCGAGGAACAGCAACGTGATGTCCATTAGTGGTTGCACGATCCGCGAGTGGATCGCCACCCGCACGTCGGCCCCAAACCCCAGGCTCGGGTTCCGCAGACCGCGGATCAACTCGGCCGTCGACGACAACTGCGTGTAGTCGCCGCCGCCCAGCAACAGGTCGAAATCGACGTTGCTGACGAGAAAACACTGGTCCGGCTCGAGCCGGTCGGAGGCGTCAAGCGGGGTGATCAACACCGGCCGGCCCGCGAGCAACAGCGACGGCCGGCCGTCGAGGTTCTTCGGTTCATACACGCCGTCGAGCAGGTATCCGCCGGGACGATTTCCCTCGGGCCGTTTGTAATAAGCGTTTTCGGCCCTCAGATGATTGCCGTACCGGCGCAAGGCGGGCGGCAGGAAAAAACTCGGCTCCTCAATCCGTTTTTGGTCGGAGAAGGTGCTTCTGCCGCCCAGCAACACGTCGGTCTGGCCGTCGTAGCGCGGTTCGAGCGGACGCGCCTGGTCTCCCAGCGGGTTTTGCGGGTGACGCGACAACTCATCGCGATACCGTGGAATGACCAACTCGCGATTGGCCGCCGTGAGAAAGCCGACCACGACCACCGCGACGATGATCGGCGCCAACACGCGGATGCGCGAGACGCCGGCGGACATCAACGCCGTCATCTCGTTGTGCCGCTGGATCCAGGAAACCGTGAACATGGCCGAAATCAGCACCAACAGCCCGCTGGTGCGGTCGAAAAACAGGATCGTTTGGTAGGAATAATAGTGGGCGATGAAGGGAATCACCCCACCGACCTTCCGGCCGCAACGGACGAACTCCTCCATGTTCGTGAATACGTCGAAAACGATGTACAATCCGGTCAGACTCAAGAAACAGATTGCGAAGGTTTTGAAGAACTGTCGCAGCAGATACCGGTCCATGATGCACATGGCGGCAAGATACGGCAATCTGGGCGGTTCGGTCAAGGTGAATTGCTTTACGCCGTCGTGGTCGGGGGCGATTTTGTGAGAAAACAATATCTTGAACAATAGCCGGGGGCTAACAGCCCCCGGAGGGAAAACCCGCAAGTCGAGCACATTCCGGGGGCTGTTAGCCCCCGGCTATTGCACTATTGTTTAATGAGAGTCAATAGTGCGACGAAAACTTTATTTCGGATGACTGGAGCCGACTCCCACCAGACGGTATATTGGCCGCATGATTGGCTCGGTTCGCGGTTTGCAGGATGGAATCCGCGGCCTTCGGCGGGCCGGTTGCGGGCTGCTGTTTCCGCCCC
Source organism: Planctomycetota bacterium (assembly GCA_018897395.1). Classification (GTDB taxonomy): domain Bacteria; phylum Planctomycetota; class Planctomycetia; order Pirellulales; family Thermoguttaceae; genus JAHIKV01. Next base: position 5,147 of record JAHIKV010000212.1, read on the forward strand.
GGTGCGTCCATTGCGATGCCGATCTTTTCGATACCCTCTCGGGTCCGTGCCTTTGTGCGGAGTGCTTGACCCGGTGTGGGCCGGAGCAGTGGTACGGTTGCCCGCGTTGCGGGGCGCCGGTTTCGGACGAAAATTATTCATTCGACGATTGCCCTGGTTGCTGCAAAACTAAACTGTGGTTTGATACGGTTCTCGTTTTAGGCGGTTATCATTCCGGTTTGCGCGACGCCGTCCTGCGCATGAAACGTCCGTCGCACGACCCGCTTTCGCTGGCCCTGGGCCAACTTCTGTGGGAAAGGCGCCGCGATCATCTGTCCGAGATTAGAGCCGACGTAATCGTACCCGTCCCCATGTATTGGAGACGACGGCTTCAGCGTGGAAAAAACAACCCCGAGACGCTTGCCGGTTGTCTGGCGAGAGCGCTTGGCGTTTCAATGTTGCGAGGCGTATTGGTTCGGCAACTCAACACGAAGCCCCAGGCCGGCCTAAGTCCGGCAAGTCGCTTTCGGAACGTGCGCGGGGCGTTTCGGGTCCGTCGGCCCGACGGCATCCGCGATGCTCGAATCTTGTTGATCGACGACGTGTTGACCACCGGCGCGACGTGTAGCGAGGCCGCCAAAACGCTCAAGCGGGCCGGAGCGGCGATGGTCGCGGTGGCCGTCGTCGCGCGAGCGTAATCGGGGGCTGGGGATTCGGGGGTCGGGGGTCGGGGGTCGGGATTCGGGATTCGGGAAACCGTTTAGCCGCCGCGTCCACGCGGCGTTATGTGGGGCACCCAAGACACACAAGTCCTGAACCCTGAACCCTCACGTCGGCCGCCGATTTTTAGGGTGGGAAAAGCGGTTTTTGCTCCCGCCATAGCCCTGCGCTAAAAAAGGCGAAAATGCCGATGGCCAAAAAACAGCCTTTTTTCAGGCACTTTCGGCTGGTAGAATGACCTTGTCACACACACCCCATCGGTGGCACGATTGCGAAAGGTTTCGCGCCTCGTCGCCGCAACCGGAAGGTGTGAAACAGGTTAAGGTCGATTTTCCGGCTCGAATTTAAGGGGAAAAAATTCCCGATTTCGCCACTTAATTCTTGCGTCGATTCGCCGAGGGCCGAAGATGCTCTCAAACCGCTCGAAACACGGGCTATTCATTTCGCAGCGCGACTGCGCTATAGACGTAAGTGCAGATTAACCCCGGGTTGATCAACCTGGCGCATCACGTTAATCAACCTGGGGGCGCGGGGTTAAATTGGCCCCTCATGCACCGATCGAGCGCCCAAAAGCCGGTTTGAATGCTTTTCTGAAAAGTTCGCGCAAAATCGTGTGCTAATCATCCGATAGGGGTAGGGAAGGCCGATTGAGTTCGGCCTCCCCTCCCTCCGAACCGGACGTGCGGATTTCCCGCATCCGGCTCTCCGGTTAGTGGTATTACCTCCAAGAGGATTGATGAA
>JAHIKV010000213.1 GCA_018897395.1 Planctomycetota bacterium
ATTTGCCCGGCAGCGTCCCTCGCGCCGCGAAAATTGGGACAGTCCCCTGTGAACGGTTGCATGCGTTAATAGATAGCGCCCCAACCGTAATCCGTAAAGGTCACTCCGAAAAATTCACAACCTCGGAGCGTGGGAACCAGGATCAGGATTTTTTTGTCTTTGCGGCGGTCTGGCGCGCGTGGGCCTTCGCCTGCGCCCGGGTTTCGGCGGCCGCGGCCACGGGCGCCGCCTTCGGCAGGAACTGGCGTTCGCCCAATCCCCACAAACTCGACGCGATAAAGTAGATGCACAATCCGCTGGCCACCTTGAAGAACAGCAGGCCCATGAAAATCATCATGTACTGCATGATCTTCTGCTGCATGGCCGATTGCTCGTCGGTCGGCGGCGGCATGAACATCTTCTGCTGCGCGATGAACAGCACGATCGTCAAGATGGGCAGCAGGTTGAAATACGGGCCGAGGCCGAAAATACCCTGTCCGTCGTTTACCCAAGCGGGCATAAACCCGCTCCAGTCGAAAAGCATGTCGGGCGCGGCCAGATTCGAGCACCAGCGGATGGCGTTGGAGAGCAGCGGCGCGTCGCGCAGCTCGATGTCGACCATTAGTGCCCGATACAGCCCGATAAACACCGGCATCTGGATGAAGATCGGCAGGCATCCACTCAGCGGGTTGTAGTTGTGCTTGCGGAACAACTCTTGCTGGGCCTTGGTCCGGGCCTCGGGGTTTTTCTTGTGCTGCTCCTGTATCTTCTTGATCTCCGGCTGCAACTGCTGCATCTTCTGGGCGCCGATGACCTGCTTGCGGCTCAGCGGAAACATGCAGCCGCGGATCAGCACGGTCAGCAGGATGATCGCCAGCCCGTAGTTGAAGGTCACGGCGTAGAGAACGTGCAGCAGCTTGGTCAGCGGGACGGCGACCGCGGCGAAAATCGGCCAGCCGTAATAAACCAACTCGTCCAGCCGGTACTCTTTGTTCGCCAACAGCGACGGTCTTTTCGGGCCGGCGAAGAGTTTCATTATATGTCGCAGCGGCGGGCCGTTCGGCTCGAGCGTCGTCGGTACGCTCGTCAGCCGGCAAGAGGTGTTCGCCCAGTTCTTCTGCTTCGGGTCCACTTTGCCGACGCAGATCGGCGTGAGTTCCTCGAACCAGGCTTCCGCCCGATTCTTGCGATGGGGTATCAACACGGCGGAAAAGTATTGGGCGTCGACGCCGATGAAACTCAGCGACTCGTCGGGCCAAGGCGGGGGCACGTCGCCGTCGGCGACGGCCGTGGCGTTGATCATCCCCGGCGTGCCGCCGTCGAACGAGATGATGAAGTCGCGCAGCCCCGAGCCGCCCCAATTGCGGCTGACCTTGTAGGCGTACCACTTGCCCTCGGTCGGCAGCCCGTTCGGGCCGTCCAACCGGTACGCCACTTCGTGGGACTGGTTGCCGATGTTGCGGATTTCCACCTCGAACTCCAGGTGATAGGCCGGATAGTTCTTGTCCGCCATCGACTGCTCGGGCACCACGATCAGGCGATAGGTCTTGGTGATCTCCAAGCCCATCTCCGGCAGTTTGCGGCTGAACGTGGCGTACAACTGGTCCGATTCGACGAGCCTCCAGTTCGCGGTCCGCAGCTTCAGTCCATCCAATTCACGGGAGACGGCCTCGTGCCGTGGCCGAATCGCATCCTTCCTGCCGTTATTTTCCGCCGCCGCTGCGTCCTCTTTCTCTTCTTCCTTCTCTTGATGGTCGATCCGCAGGTCGTCGAACCGTTGCAGGGTCAGCAGCATGGAGAGCGGGTCGTCCCCCTCGGGCCTGACCACGTCCAGCGGGCGACGGCGGAGCTTGGCGGTCAGCGTGGAGGGCTTGCCGTCGCGGACGATCGACAGTTGCACCTTCTGGCCGGGGCGAGTGCCACGGAGGACCGCCTCCAACGATTTCGGGCCGGAAACCGGACTCGCGTCGATGGCCTTTAGAACGTCGCCCGGCTTCAGGCCGGCCTCGGCCGCGGGAGTGCCGCGACCGACAAACCGCACCAGGCAACCGTTCCCTTCGTGGTCCGACATCGAGGCCAGATGGCCAAGGTATCCGTAGCGCTCGTCGATGTCGCAGTAACGCGGATCGTTCAGTTCGATCCGCGCCAAGGCAGCGCCCTTGGTGGTCAGTGTGACCAACATCCGGAACGGGTCCTTGTGGTCGGCCGAGCCGAGCGTGACCCATTGCTCGGGCTGCTCCGGCTCCGGCTCGATCGCCGCCTTGATCTCCGGGGCGGGCTTGTCCCGCGGTTTTTCGACCGGTATTTCCGCTTTCGGCTTTTTGGCCGAGGGCTGTTCGCGTTCCTTGCGGGCGGCGGCCTGTTGCTGCGGCTTGGGCGGATTGAGCCGTTGCATCAGCGCGGAATAGCCGAGCAGAATCGCAAACGACAGGACGAGAAACAGTACGAAACGACGCTCCATCCGCTTATACCTTTCGGGAGATACTTGTTTAGCCCCGGCGTCCACGCCGGGTTCCATTGCAGCGGTAAAAATGGCCATTCGATCCCGGCGTGGACGCCGGGGCTAAACAAGCGGCATCCTCCCAATATCGTGCTTGTCAATTATCGCCCGTCGCGGAGCCGGTCGCCAAGGAAATTGTCTAGTTCGGGAATCTCGTGGATTCTCGATATCGTCTGATCCAACGGATATTCGACGCGACGGAACCGCACCATGTCGTCCTCCAGGACGACGTAACACGCGCGGGGGTTGCCGTCGCGGGGTTGCCCAACCGAACCGACGTTGATCATCGCCTTCTCACGGCCAAGACGATACTCGCTGTTGAGTTCCTCGGGACTAAAGAAATTGAAACTCTCGGTAAACACCCCCGGCACGTGGGTGTGTCCTTGGAAGGCGTACTGCGGAATCAGCGCGAAGATTTTCTCCAGCTTCCGCTTGTTGTAGATGTCCTCGGGAAAGACGTATTCGTTCAACGGGTTCCGCGCGGAGCCGTGGACGAAGAGCATGTTTTCCTCGATGCAATTGCGAGGCAGCTCGCCGAGAAAATCCCATCGCCGCTGTCGGGCAGCGGGCGTGCCGGGGCCGTTTTCCAGTCGGTTGCGGGTCCAAAAAATCGCCCGCTCCGCGCCGGAATTGAACCCCTCGGGATCGAACAGCGCCCCCTGGTCGTGATTGCCCAGCAGGCAGACGGGGCACTTCATTATCTCGTCGATCACTTCGCGGGGATTGGGGCCGTAGCCGACCAGATCGCCCAGGCAATAGACCTCGGTGATGCCCTGGCCCCGAATATCGGCCAACACCGCTTCGAGGCTCTCGATGTTGCTATGAATATCACTGATAAGTGCTCGTTTCACGCTCTTACACTTTCAGGCGTCTGCGCCCGCGAAGGGGGGGTGGAAATGCTCAGAACGTGTTTTGAAATCATTCATTTAGCCCGCCGTGAATACACGGCGGGGCGGGTTGACCGCAAAAAACCGCTTGCCTCGGGTGTATTCACCCGGGGCTAAATAGTTTCTGTTGCGGAAGGGTGGGTGCCATGGCACCCGCTTCAAAGGCTTTCCGCAACAGATACTAACTCAGTTTATTGTCGCATCTTGGGGCGGTCAAGTCGAGATGCCTCTTGTCGAAGCCACGCGAATCCGCCAAACTTTGACGCGGAGGCGATCGCACGATGCGGATTCTAGCCCTGGAAACCACCGACAAGACCGGCAGCGTGGCCGCGCTGGACAATTATAACTTACTGGCAGAGTTGATGTTAGACCAGAACCAGCGGAGTGCCCGATCGTTGGCCCCGGCCATGCAGGCCCTGCTCGTACGGGTCGATTGGAGTCCAAAAGACGTCCAATTGGTGGGGGTATCCATCGGACCGGGGTCTTTTACGGGGCTTCGCGTCGGGGTGACGGCCGCCAAAGTGTTTGCCTACGCCGTGGGCGCGGACGTGCTGGGAATCAATACACTCGAGGCCATCGCGCTGGGCGGCGCTGCCGATCTGTCTGAAAGTGGCGCAATAAAACGTAATGTTGCGGTGGCCATCGACGCACAGCGCGGCGACGTGGTTGCTCAACCGTTTGCGATGCACTCGCCGGATCGTGTTGAATCGCTGGGGCCGCAGGAACTTCTGCCCGCGGATCAGTGGCTGTCTCGGCTTACGCCGGAAACCGTGGTCTCGGGGCCTGCGTTGCTCCGGCTGGCCGACCGGCTCCCGTCGGGCATCAAAGCGATGGACCGACGTTATTGGCCTCCGCAGTCATCGGCCGTGGGCCGTTTGGCCGCCCAGTATTATTCAGCCGGCCGCCGCGACGACCTCTGGAAGCTGGTCCCTCACTATTGCCGTCGCAGCGCCGCCGAGGAAAAGTGGGATGCAATGGGGAAATAGTTGCAATGCTCGTTTAGCCCCGGCGTCCACGCCGGGAACAAACGACCATGTTTGCTTTGCGATTTCCCCGGCGTGGACGCCGGGGCTAAACGGATGTTTTTCCGAAATCACACAACATATTGAATATAGTTTCATTCATGGCAAACGCCCCAACACACGACCCGCGTTCCCAAGCCGACCGGGAGAAGCGCTGGGTGGCAAGCACGTCGCTGGCCGCGGCCGTGCTGCTGACCGGCACGAAACTGGGCGTCGGCCTGCAAACCAACAGCCTGGGCATTCTTTCCGAGGCCGCCCATTCCGCGCTCGATCTGGTGGCGGCCGCCGTCACGCTCTGGGCGGTGCGCGTCTCCGGCCGGCCCGCCGATCGGGAACACACCTACGGTCACGGAAAAGTCGAAAACCTCTCGGCACTGTTCGAGACCCTTCTGTTGCTGGTCACTTGCGTCTGGATCATCCACGAGGCAGTGGGCAGGCTCTTCTTCCGTGCGGAGTTGCACGTCGACGCGAACGTCTGGGCATTCCTGGTGATGATCCTCTCGATCGTGGTCGATATCTCTCGTTCCCGCGCGCTGAAAAAAGCCGCGATAAAATACTCCAGCCAGGCATTGGAGGCCGACGCGCTGCACTTCTCGACCGACGTCTGGTCATCGTCCGTCGTATTGCTGGGGCTTTGCGGGGTGTCGATCGGCCGGCGGTTCGACATGCCCTGGCTGGTCCACGCCGACGCAGTGGCCGCCTTGGGCGTGGCGGCGATCGTCGTTTGGGTCAGCCTGAAACTGGGTAAAAAATCGGTCGACGATCTGTTGGACGGCGTACCGCAAGGACTGCACGATCGGGTAGCCGCCGCCGCCCGAGCCGTGCCGGGGGTCGAGAACATTGTTCGGCTGCGATTGCGACGCAGCGGGCCGGAGTATTTCGCCGACGTGACGCTCACCGTCGGCCGCGGCGCGGCCTTCGAGCGGGCGCACGAGATCGCCAACGAGGTCGAAGTTGCCCTGCACGCCGTCTTGCCGAACGCCGACGTGGTGGTCCACGTCGAGCCGACCGTCGCCGCCGACGAGGACGTCACCACGAAAATTCGTTTATTGGCGGCGAGGCATGGTTTGGGCGCGCACGGCATCCGAATCTACGAGAAGGATCGCAAGCGGTGGCTGGAATTGCACCTGGAGGTGAGCGATTCGCTTCTGCTGGACGAGGCCCACACGCAGGCATCGGCCTTCGAGCGGGAACTGCGGAAAAATCTGCCCGGCATCACGCGCATCGTCACCCACATCGAACCGACGGGCGACGACGCCGCCACCGTCCAAGGCCAGCCGGTCGGCCAGTCGCGGGTACGAAAGGCGATCGACGATTTCCTGGCCGAGCAGCCGCTGCCGATCAAACCGCACGACATCCGGGTGCAACTTGTCGATGGGGAGTTGGCCGTCTCCTTTCACTGCACTTTGGAGCCGGCCACGGCCATTACCGAGGCCCACGAACTGACCGTCCATCTGGAAGAATACCTTCGCGCCCACGTGCCGGGGCTAGGGCGGGTGGTAATCCACGTCGAGCCGAAGAAATAACGCCGGCTACACGAGTAGGCCGGGTTGCAACCCGGCGGTCGTATGCAATCGTTGGTCGTTGGTGACCAAAACGTGCCGGGTCGCGACCCGGCCTACGGAACCGGCAGAGCCAGTGGCACGCATCCGGCCGAAATTACTTGCCCCCGAGCAGTTCACCCGCGGCGGCGGCCAGCACGTCGAAAAGGTCTTCCAGCCGGTCCTCGTCGACCCCGGAGAAAGCGATGCGGATGTCGTGGCCGCCGTTGGCGATCACGCCCACGCCATGTTTCTCCAACAAGTGCTTGCGGTAGGTCTCGGCGTCGATGCCGTTGAGCTTCACGCATATAAAGTAGCCGGAGTTGAAGGGGTACGGCTCCCAGAGGTCGGCAAACTTGGGCGAAGCGATAATTTGTTGGACCTTTTTCGCGCGGGCCTCGAGGATTTCGTTTTTCTCTTGCCGCTCGGCGTCGACCGATTCGCTCGATAGGGCCTTGGCCAAAATCGACTGTGCCGGGTGCGAGCAGTTGGATACCGCGCCGCGGATGGCCCCGGCCGTCTTTTTCTCCAACGCCTGGTAGAGCGCCTCGTCGCTGGTCGCGGCATGGGCGGCGAACGTGAGCATCCCGGAGCGGAACCCCCAGACGAAATCCTCCTTGGTCGCGGCGTCGGCCTTGACGGCCAGCAGCCGCGGATGGCATCCGGCCAATCGGGCGAAGATCGACTCCTTCGCAAGCTGGTCGCCGTAGAAGAGGCCGAAGTAGGCGTCGTCGGCCACCACGATCAGGTTGCGCCCGGCACGGGCCGCCTCGTGCAGCGCCGCAACAATCTCGTCCATTTCCGCACTCGTGACCGAGTAGCCGGTTGGGTTGTTTGGGAAGTTGAGGATTACAATTGTTTTCGAGCCTTCCGGCCGAGCGTCCAGGGCCGCGCGGAGTCCCTCGACGTTGAATCCGCCCTCGGCGTTGAACAGTGGATACAGAGCGAGTTGCGCCCGGCGGCGGACGCCGAATATCAATTCGTAGTTCTCCCAGAATTTGTCCGGCAGCAGCACCATGTCGCCTCGTTCGACGAACAGGTCGCCGACTATGCTCAGGGCGTGGGTCAAGCCGCAGGTGACGACCGGGTTGGAAAAACTCTTACCCGCCAGACCGGGGTTCTTCCGCAATAAATCCTCGCGCCATTTTTTTCGCAGGTCGGCCCGTCCGGTGGCCGGCGCGTAGGGCAGCACGTCGGCTGGTTTAAGCTCGTTGAAGAACCGCATCACGGAGGGTAGAAACATCGGCTCGCCCCTTTCCCGTGCGATGCCGAGCGTGGCGTTGTAACGTTTCGCCTTCTCGCGGGCCTCGGCGCCCTGGGCCACGATGCCCTTGGGAAAGAACAGACGTTTGCCGAAATCGGAGAGCATTTCGTATAGGTGCGGGTTCTCGCGTCGGATGACCTCGTTCAGTTCGGCCGCCAGGGGCCGGACCTCGTTGCCCGGCGCGAGCAGACGGAACGGCGTTTTCAATCGCCGCCGGAGTCTTTCAAGCTCCTCGCGCAACGCGGCGGGAAAACGGTCGCCGAATTGCTGGAAGAACGAGTCGATCCGATCGGACTCTTCGAGCCAATCGGCCCTATCGACGGCGAACAGTTTTTCGAGGTTTTCGCGGGGAAGGTCCAGGCCGGTGAGGTCCAGGCTGTCCGGGGTGGGTACGTAGCCGATCGGCGTTTCGACGGCCTCCGCCTCGCCCCGGCAGCGGTCGAAGATCCATTCGATTACCCGTAGGTTCTCTCCGAACCCCGGCCAGAGGAATTTCCCGTCCTCGCCGGCGCGGAACCAGTTGACGTGGAAGATTTTCGGTGGATGGGCCATCCGTTCGCCCATGTCGAACCAGTGCTGGAAGTAGTCGCCCATGTGGTAGCCGCAGAAGGGGAGCATGGCCATCGGGTCGCGGCGGACCTCGCCGTGCTTGCCGTACTGCGCGGCGGTCCGTTCGGAGGCCATCGTCGCGCCGACGAAGACGCCGTGCCGCCAGTCGTACGACTCGAAGACCAGCGGGGCCAATTTTGCCCGACGGCCGCCGAAGATCAGCGCCGAGATCGGCACGCCTCGCGGGTCGTCGACCAGCGGCGAGCAGGAGGGGCATTGCGTTATCGGGGCGGTAAAGCGGCTGTTCGGATTCGCGCCGAGGATGGGCTTGCCGTTCTCGTCTTTCATTCCCGGCTTCCAGGACCGGCCCTGCCAGTCCCAACCCTCGTCGGGCGGCGGCCCCTCGCCCCCTTCCCACCACACGGTGTTGTCTTTAGACAGCAGGACGTTCGTGTAGATCGTGTTTTTCTCGATCGTTTTGAGCATGTTGGGATTGCTCTTGGAGTTGGTGCCCGGCGCGACGCCGAAGTATCCCGATTCCGGGTTTATTGCCCGCAGCCGCCCCTCGTCGTCGATCCGCATCCAAGAAATGTCGTCGCCGACGGTCCAGATTCGATAGCCTTTTACGCGAAGCCCCTCGGGCGGAACCATCATGGCCAGGTTGGTTTTGCCGCAGGCGCTGGGGAACGCGGCGGCGACGTACTCGGTCCTGCCGGCGGGGCTTTCGATACCCAGGATCAGCATGTGTTCGGCCATCCAGCCTTCTTGCCGGCCGAGATAGCCGGCGATGCGCAGTGCGAGGCACTTCTTGCCCAGCAGCACGTTGCCGCCGTAGCCCGAGCCGACGCTCCAGATGGCGTTGTCCTCGGGGAAGTGAAGGATCAGCCGCCGATTGATGTCCCGCTCGGCCTTGCCGTGCAGACATTTCGTGAACTCGCCGTCGGCGCCGAGACACTCGAGCACTTTCGGGCCGACGCGGGTGACGATGCACATGTTCCGCACGACGTATATGCTGTCGGTCAGTTCGACGCCGATCTTGCTGAACGGCGAGCCGATCGGCCCCATCGAGAAGGGGATCACGTACATCGTGCGTCCCTTCATCGAGCCGGCGAAAATTTCGCCCGCCCGGCGGTATCCGTCCTCGGGCGACATCCAGTTGTTCGTCGGCCCGGCGTCCTCGCGCCGGCTGGTGCAGATGTAAGTCAAGTTTTCGGTCCGGGCGACGTCGTTGACCGCCGTGCGGTGATAGACGCAGCCGGGTAATTTTTCCTGGTCGAGTTGGATCAACTCCCCGGTGGCGAAGGCTTCCCGTTCGAGCCGCTCCCGTTCTTCTTTCGATCCGTCGACCCAAACGATATTGTCCGGCTGGCACATTCGTGCCATTTCCTCGACCCACTGCCGCAACTGATGATGCTGATTCACGTTACTGACAACGCCTTTCCATAAGTAGTATCCAACCAGAGTATCTGGCCGCCGGCGGACGTTTCTGCCGACTTGTTAATAATAAGCATAAGTATTGCTGGAATCGGGGGGGATTTCAAGATGGTCCGAGAAAGTACGTTATTTAGCCCGCCGTGAGTATGCAGCGGGGAGAATTCTTTACAGCATCGATTCGGCAAACTCTTTTTCGAGCGTCGCCAGGGCCTTTTGCCCGTCGCGACCGTCGACCACCACGTTCACGCAGACTTCGCTGGTGCTGATCATTTCGACGTTGATCCCCACTTCGGCCAACGACTGGAAGATCCGGGCGGCCACGCCCGCGTGGCTCCTCATGCCGACGCCGAGCACGGAGAGTTTTGCCACGCTGGGATTGTGTTCCGGCGGCGGGCAGCCGAGCGCCGCGGTCAACTCCGTGGCCGCTTTTATGGTTTGAGGCAATTGCCCGCGCGGCACGGTGACGGAGATATCCACCCGCTTCTCGCGCCCCGTGCTCTGCACGATCATATCGACGACCACTCCGGCCTCGGCAAGCTCGTCGAAGGTTTGAGCGGCAAGCCCTGAGATGTCGGGCAAGCCGAGAAACGTTACCCTCGCCTGCGACTGATCGAGTTGGATGTCCTCGATAATCAGCTTTTCCATCCGTTGGAGGCGGGCGACCAACTCGGCGCCGCTGGGATTGGTCGGTGCAGGGAATTGGAGAGCCGCTTGATCGTCGCCGACGGGAGGCGGCACGTGAAGCTCGAACGCCTCGTGGACCGCCCGAAGCGCCTCCTGCGCGAACTCGCGCGCAACCACCACGGAAATCTTTATCACGCTGGTGGTAATCAACTGGATGTTGATTCCCTTTTCGGCCAAGGTCCGAAACATCATCCCGGCCACGCCGGGCCGAGTCGCCATACCGAGGCCGACCACGGAGATTTTCGAGACGTTTTCGTCGTAACTGTATCCCTCGGCGCCGAGTTCCTTGACGGCCTCCTCGACTGCCCGCAGGGTGCCGGGCAGATTTTCGCTGAAAACGGTAAACGAGAGATCGGTCCGGCCGTCGGCGGCTTCGTTCTGCACGATCATGTCCAGGGCGATGTTTCTCGCCGCCACACGGAAAAAGACGCTCGTCGCGGCGCCGGGGCGGTCGGGTATGCCCAGGACCGTAACGCGGGCCTCGTTCTTCACCATCGCCACGCCGCAGACCGTCTTGTCCGACGATTCCGGCTCGCGGACGATCATTGTGCCCGGACTGTCGCTGATACTGCTCCGCACGTGAATCGGGACGCCGAACTTTTTTGCGAACTCGATGGAGCGGCCGTGCATGACGCCAGCCCCCGCGGTGGCCAATTCGAGCATCTCGTCGTAACTGATCCGCTCCACCCGTCGGGCGGCGGGGACGACGCGCGGATCGGTGGTGTAGACGCCGTCGACGTCGGTGTAGATTTCGCAAGCCTCGGCGCCCAGCACCGCCGCCAAGGCGACGGCCGTGGTGTCGCTGCCGCCGCGTCCCAGGGTGGTGATGTTCGCCGACTCGTCAATCCCCTGAAATCCGGCCGCAATGACGATGTTCCCCTCGTCCAACGCCTTGCGGACCCGTTCGGTCGAGATCGAGCGGATGCGGGCCTTTGTATGGATGCTGTCGGTGATGATGCCGATCTGAGCGCCCGTCAGGCTGATGGCCCCATGTCCGAGCGAATGTATGGCCATTGCCATCAACGCCACGCTCATCTGCTCGCCGGTGGACAGGAGCATGTCCATTTCCCGGTCGGGCGGGTCGTCAGTGATTTGCCGGGCCAATTCGATCAACCGATCGGTATATTTTCCCATCGCGCTGACGACCATAACCACCTGATGGCCATCGCTTTGGGCACGAATGGCCCTCCTCGCCGCGGCGAGGATCTTTTCGCTATCGGCCACGCTGGTGCCGCCAAACTTCTGAATAATGATCGACATTGGAAAGCAAGGAATACCAGTGGTCGCGGTTGGCATTGTCGAGAACCCAAACATACTAATTGATTCACCGGCCGGATTCCAGACGGCCGAAGATACTCTTACGGGGGGGCAACGTGGAATCAATTCGGACGCGCTCCCATTCGCGCCAAAACTCCGGCTGGTATAATTTACTATCCGAGGCTCTTGTGCGCGACGAATGAAGGGTGTGGCCGCACCACCCAAAACGGTCGAAACGGTGCGGAAGTGGACATCGGAAGGAGAGGTCAGCTAGTGGACTACCGCCACGTCGAGCTGCTTTTTGACATGATTGTGGAGTATTTCCACAATAAACCTCCGCCCGAGGAGAGCAACGTTTCCGGGGAGTGGGTCAAGGTGCGCGACGGTCTGCAAGGGGCGGAACACTGCATCCGAGTACTCGCCCCCGAGGAGTTCGACGAGTGGCACCGTTGCGTACCCGTGCCGGTGATGGTCAACCCGAACCGTAAGCCCGTGGCTTTTTGCAGCCACGAGGGCCTCTGGTGGGTAATCTACGAGGACACCAAAGAGAGCGAAGTCATCGCGGCCTTCGAGCGGTGCTTCGAGGGGTGACGTTCGATGTGGGACAACTTATCCTGTTATCCTGTCCTTGGAGTTTTTAACTGGAATTGTCGCTCGGAAGTTCGTATTTTCCGGAAGGATTACATGTGGACATATTCATCCGCATTAAGCGCCTCGTTGTTGCCGGCCGAGTGATTTTTACCGAGAAGGCGGAAACGGAGATGGCCGCCGAGGAACTGACTCCGGAATTGGTGTATGAATCCATCCTTAACGCGCCAACCGTGTTCAAGGTCATCCGTTCGCGCAACCCACACACGAACCGCTCGGAAAAATTATTCGTCATCAAGGGATTGACTTTCGACGGTCTCGACATTTACACAAAGGGAAAAATCCTGACGAAGGAAGGAGCGGATGTGTTTTATGTCCTCATCTCATCCAAAAGAAACACCGATCTCTGAACCGTTGCCCTGTCCGGAGTGCGGCAAGACGAAGGTGGTCTCCGTCGTCGAAACCTGCCGCTTGGCCGACGGGTTGACGGTCAAAAAGCTCCGTCACTTCCGCTGTCAATCCTGTGACGCCCGGTTTTTCGACAATGCAGCAATGCACCGTATTCAGCAAGAACGATCCGGGCATTCCGTGGAAGCGGCGCGTTAGTGGACGTCATGCACAAACATAATCTATTGTCAGCGGAAACGCTGTCATCCTGAGTGGTTGAGTCACTTCGGCAAGCCGATGCCGAACCGCCGCCAGACGCCGGGCGGTGGGGCAACGAACTCCAACGCGACGCCGCTCGTGGGATGCGAAACGACCAGCCGGCGGGCGTGCAACGCTATGCCGTCGGGAAACTGCACGCTGCCGCCATACTTCCGGTCGCCGACGACCGGATGGCCGCGGTGGGCCATCTGCAAGCGAATCTGGTGCTTCCGGCCGGTTTCCAGGCGCACTTCCAACAACGAGTATCCCCGTTGCACGGACAGCCGTTGGTACGAAAGCCGTGCTTCTTTCGCGCCCGGCAGCGTGGCGCCGACGACGTGCATGCGGCGATGGCGATCGTCCTGGCCGAGCCAATCGACGAGGTTTCCCGAGGCCGGCTCGACCGCGCCCTCGACCAGCGCCCAATAAAGCTTGTCCACCGCGTGGGTCCGGAACTGCTCGGTCAGACGCCGCGCGGCCTTCGACGTGCGGGCCAACAACACCACGCCGCTGGTGGGAGCATCGAGCCGGCTCATCACGCCCAAATAGACGTTACCCGGCTTCCGGTATCGACGCTTCACGTACTGTTTGGCCAGCGTGAGCAGTGTGGGCCGGTCGCCCGGCGTGCCCATCGTCGGCAGCATGGCCGGCTTGTTCACCACTAGCAGGTGATTGTCCTCGTACAGTATTTTCAACGTGGTGGTATTCATCGGCGACCGCCATTCGCGTAAACTGCATGGTCCCCAGCCAATTTACCAAACATCATTCCATCCGACGAGCCGCATGTCGAAGCAACTTTCCAAGCTGATATTGGCGAGTCGTTCTCCTCGGCGGCGTGAGCTTTTGTCGGCGGCGGGTTACGAGTTCGAGGTCTACCCGCCCTCCGAAGCGGCGGAATGCGGCGTCTGCGGCAACGAAACGCCGTACCAACTCGTCACCCGTCTGGCCGTGCAGAAGGCCGCCGACGTCGCCCGGCGGATCGATCGCGGGCTGGTCCTCGGCTGCGACACGGTCGCCGAATGCGGCGGCCGGATTCTCGGAAAACCGCTCGACCTGGAACACGCCGGGGAAATGCTGACGATCCTCAGCGGCCGGGAGCATCGCGTGCTGAGCGGGCTTTGCCTGTGGTCCGTACCCGACGGAAGCCCGACGGCGCGCGTGGCCGTAACCACTTTGCGGATGGACCCGCTCTCGAAAGAACAACTCGATGCGTACCTCGCCGACGGCGGGTGGGAAGGAAAGGCCGGCGCGTTCGGCTATCAAGACGGCCTCGATTGGGTTCACGTCGTCGAGGGGAGCGAATCGAACGTGGTCGGACTGCCGATGGAACTGTTGGCCGAGATGCTCGGCCGATACGAAAAATAAGCCCACGGGTTGCAACCCGTGGGCTTGGAGTGTCGCATCCGCTCGAAGCTGCCTAGTCAACGGCGAGCCGGCCACCACCCAAGGCGCTTGGGTGCCACTGCTGGCTTGTCCAGCAGTGTTTTTCCGAGAATTTTCTCCATGCACTGCTGGGCAAGCCGGCAGTGGCACCCTTTATCGACGGACTGCTGGAGATCCCGATTATTTCAGGACCATGTCCTTGAGGCTCCGCAGGGCCCGGATCTTGACCTTATTGAAGGCCGGTTTCGCGGGGCGGTCCTGCAATTCACCGGTGAAGGGGTTGCGGACGTTCTTCTGTGCCACACGAGCAGGCACCTTCTTCTTCTCGATCTTCAGCAGACCGGGCAGGGCGAAAGCGCCCCCGCCGCGGGAACCAAGGTTTTTGCGAATCTCCTCGGTCAACGCTTCGAACACGGCGGCCACTTGCTTCTTGCTCAGATCGGTGGCGCTGGCGATGTTCTGTAAAATCTCAGTCTTGGTCGGTGCTTTCTTGTTGGCTACTTTGGCCATGATCGATTACCCTCCATGCGAGGTCTTTGTTGTGGAAAGTCAGTCCGTCAGAATACGCTGGACCAGATGATTAAAGTCTAAAGGCGAAAAAATGCAACCCGAAAAAGGCCCCAAACTCGCGGAATTTGGCAATTTTTTCTTCTGAAGGCATAATTTCGGGCTTTTGGGGGCGATTTTGGCCCCCCCATACCCTAAAACTCTTGCCATCAAGGCCCTAAGCATTTACCATAGATTTCTGGGCAAGAATTCCTTTGATGCGGCAACTATTAACAAAATGAAGGTGTGCCAACGGGAACTTCCGGCCCGTGTCGGTACGTCGACAGTTGTGGCAGCGGCTATTACTGAGAGCTAGGGGGAGGGCCTGATGACGAGGAGCCGACAAAGGGTGTACGCCTTTGGGAGGGGCCTTTGCCTAGCCTTCGCAACGGCTGTGCTGTTCGTCGCCGGTAATCCCATCCCGGGCGCCGGCAATGCGCGCCTGGCCACCGCCCAGGTCGCTAGGCCGGAAGGCGCCGAGGATTACTCTCAGAACGTGTTCTTGCCTCCCGACCGGCCCACGTTGAGGAAGCTGTCTCAATCCCGCTTGCTGATCGAGGAAGGCCGGTACGGTGAGGCGGTCCGATTTCTGGGCGATATTTTGGAAGAGCCGGAGGACTACCTCTTTAGCCCCAAGGGAAGCTCTCCGGTCTTTCGCAGTCTGAAGTCGGAAGCGGAGCGGCTGATCGGCCGGCTGCCGCGCAGGGGGCGCGATCTGTACGAATTGCAGTACGGCGCGCAGGCCCAAAGGATGTTGACCGACGCCTTGGCGTCGGGCGACGTGGCGCGTTTGGCGGAAGTGTCTCGACGGTTCTTTCACGCCCGCAGCGGATATCAGGCGACGTTCCTGTTGGGACTGCATCATTTCGACCACGGCCGCCCGCTTGCCGGCGCTATGGTGTTGCAGCGCCTGCGCGAAGTGGATCCACCGGTCGAGGAGTTGGAACCGGGCTTGTCGTTGTCGCTTGCCTCGTGCTGGCTCCAGGCGGGTATGCCGGAAAGGGCGAGGGAATCGCTGGCCTCGCTGCGTCAGCGCGATCCGGCGCTACGCGTAACGGTGGCCGGCAGAGAAGTCCCACTGTTCGCCGACGACTCGGAAGCGATCGATTGGCTCGCCGGGCTGATCGGAGCATGGTCCGCGCCCGAGAGGGAGATTCCCGACGACTGGTTGATGTTTCGCGGAAATTCCTCTCGAAACGCGTCTACCAACGGCGGCTCGCCGCTATTAAACATGCGCTGGCGCGTACTCGCCACCGATGATCCGCTGACCGAAAGCATACTGACGCAGTACCGGAACATATTTTCCGAGCGGGGTTTGCCGGCCGTCCCCATACTTCACCCCTTGGCCGTCGGCGACGTGGTGCTGATGCGGACGCTGCGGAACTTGTTGGCGGTGGATTTCGCCACCGGAAAACGATTGTGGGAAGTGCCGTTCGAGGAGCCGGTCGAATTGGCGTCCGCCGAAAACGTCCAACAACTGCAAGCGGCATTGGCCCTCGGCGCCGGGCAAAGAATGTGGGGCGATCTGACGTACGGCACGCTCAGCAGCGACGGCCGCCACGTGTTCTCGGTCGAGGACTTGGGGTTGGAGTCCGGAGACGATTCGTCGGCGGTCCAACGCATTAACGTTCAGGGGATGGGCATTCAAGGAAGGGTAGTCATCCGCATCCGCAACCCCCGAGCCGTGATAAATGGAACGTCGCTCTGCAACCGGCTGACGGCGCACGATATCCGCACCGGCAAACTCACCTGGGAACTTGGCGGTACGGACGGCCCACGCGCCTTGCGCCAGGCGGAAACCTTTTTCCTCGGTCCGCCGTTGCCTCTAATGGGGCGGCTCTACGTCTTGGCCGAAATCAAGGGCGAGGTCCGGCTGCTGGCCTTGGACTCCGCCACCGGAGACCTCTGCTGGACGCAACAATTGAGTCTCATCGAACGGGGCGTTCTCGAGACCCCGCAGCGTCGTTGGACGGGTGTTTCGCCCTCATACGCCGACGGGGTCCTGGTTTGCCCCACATCCACCGGCGCGGTGGTGGGCGTCGAACTGGCCACCAGATCGCTGCTGTGGGGCTACTGCTACCACCAAGATCAAAACAACGCTTACAATAACGGCCTTCCGTTTGTTCTCGTCGGGCCGTCGGCCGACCGCTGGATCGACGGCGCCGTCGCGATCCGCGACGGCCGCGTGTTTGTTACTCCGCAGGATTCCAACCGGCTCTATTGCCTGAACCTGATCGACGGCGAGTTGCTGTGGAAAAGTCAGCGGAAAAACGACCTGTACGTAGCCTGCGTGGACAGGGAGAAAGTGGTGTTGGTCGGCCGCGATGCGGTCCGCGCCCTGCGGCTTAAGGATGGGGAGCCGGCCTGGGGGGGACGCGTCGTAAGTCTCCCCGAGGGAAGCACGCCCAGCGGCCGCGGTTTCCTTAGCGGCGACCAGTATTTTCTCCCTCTCGGCAGCGCCGAGGTGGCCGCCATCGACCTCGCGGCGGGGCGGATCGATAACATCTCGAAGTCCCGCAACGGAACCATTCCGGGCAACCTCGTCTGTCACAAGGGAATAATTGTCTCCCAAGGGATACAGGGCGTCGACGCCTATTTTCAGTTGGACCTTGCGTCGGCCGAGGTCGGCCGGCGGTTGAAGGTCAATCCCAACGACGCTTGGGCACTGTCGCTTCGGGGCGAAATCCTGCTGAATGCCGACCGGCGTTCGGAGGCCATCGCCTCGTTCCGCCACGCGTACGACTTGACCCCGGACCCGCGCACCCGCGAGTTGCTCCGCGATACGCTCCTGGATGGCTTGCGGAGCGAGTTTGCCGCCTATCGCGGCCGCGGCGAGGAGATCGAACCGTTGTTGGACGACCTTTCGCAGCGGGCGGTTTTTCTCCGTCTGATGGCCTCCGGCTTGCACGGCGAGGGCCAGTGGGCCGAAGCCTTCGAGAACTATTCTAAACTCGTCGACCTCGAACCGAACCGGCAACCTCTGGACCAGGTGGACGACGGTCTCGTCGTGCGGCGAGACCG
>JAHIKV010000214.1 GCA_018897395.1 Planctomycetota bacterium
CACGTTGTTGAAAAACGCTTAATGCACTCGCTGTCCCGGTTTTGCGCCGTGGTCGGGAGCGAGCAGATAGACTTCGCCGCCTCCGCCGCCGGCGGCGACGATCATCCCCTCGCTCGTGCCGAACTTCATCTTTCGCGGGGCGAGATTGGCGGCGCAGATCACCAGCCGGCCGACCAGCTTTTCCGGCTTGTAAACCCCTTTGATGCCGGCGAACACCTCGCGGCGATTGTCGCCGCCGAGCCCGAGGGTGAGCTTCAATAGTTTCTTCGCCCCCGGCACGTCCTCGGCCGACAGCACTCGGGCCACGCGGAGATCGACCTTGGCGAACTCGTCGAAGCCGATCGTCTCGGCCAGCGGTTCGGCCAGCAGCGGCGCGTCGTTGTCGAAGGGAACGCTTTCGGGCGGTGAATCGTCCTCGGTCGGTTCGGCGCCGGCGGCGACCATCGCCTCGACCTGCCGCGGATCGACCCGCCGCATCATGTGCTCGAACTTGCCGACCGGAGTGCCCAGGAGCGGCTTTTGTGATTGATCCCAGGATTCGATTTTCTCGCCGAGCAGTTCGCTCGTTTGCCGGGCCAACCGAGGCAAGACTGGGGCCAGGTAAATGGCCAACTGGCGGAACAGGTTTAAGCCGACCGTGCAAACGTCGCGCAACCGGTCGGTCTTCGTTGGATCCTTGCGTAGGTTCCACGGCGCCTGTTGTTCGACGTACTGATTGGCGCGGTCTCCGGCGACCATGATTATGCGAATCGCCCGGGCGAAGTCGCCCGATTCGTAGGCTTCGGCGATGGCCTGCCCGTCGGCGGCGGCTTTGTCAAACAGCCCGTCGTCATCGGGGTACTCGGCCGAAAGCCCGGTCTGCTCGGCGAACCGCGCGGTGCGGCTGGCCAGATTCACGATGTTGCCGACCATGTCGGCGTTCACCTTGGCCGCGAACTCCTCGAAGTTCAAGTCGATGTCGTCCATTCGCGCGGTGAGCTTCGATGCGTAGTAGTATCGCAGGTAAGCCGGGGCGAGGTGGTCCAGATAGGTCGAGGCGCGGATAAACGTCCCCTTGCTCTTCGACATCTTCTCGCCGCCGACGGTCAGGAAGCCGTGGATGTGGACCTTTTCGGGCAGGCTGAAGCCGGCCGCCTTCAACATCGCCGGCCAGAACAACGTGTGGAAATAGGTGATGTCCTTGCCGATGAAGTGGTGAATCTCGGTCTCCGGGCAACGCCACCAGTCGTCGAACCGCTCGTCGTGCTTCCGGCACCACTCGACGGTCGAGCCGATGTAGCCGATCGGGGCGTCGAACCAGACGTACCAGTAGTTGCCCGGACTGTCGGGAATCTCGAACCCAAAGTACGGCGCCGGCCGCGAGACGTCCCAATCGCGCAGCGGTTCGCAGAGGAAATGCCCCTTCAGATAGTTGGCCACCTCCGGTTGCAGGTGTTTTCCGCCCTGGGTCCAATCGTCGAGGAAACCGTGCAGCTTCTCGATGTTGACGAACAGGTGGTCGGCCGTGCGGATCTCCGGCTTGGTGTTCGACAGGGTGCTGACCGGGTCGATCAGGTCGGTCGGGCTGTAATGCGCGCCGCAGCGGTCGCAACTATCGCCGTACTGGTTCGGGGAATTGCACTTCAAACATGTTCCCCTGACGAACCGATCGGCCAGGAAGGTGCCGGCCTGGGCGTCGTAGAGCTGGGTCACTTCCCGCTGTTCGATCAATCCGGCCTTCCGCAGCGCGGCCCAAACCTGGCCGCAGACCTCGCGAGTCGCCTGGCTGTTGGTGCTGCCGTAGTGGTCGAACTCGATATCGAAGCCCGCGAAATCGTCGATATGCGCCCGCTTCATCCGGGCGATCAGCTCTTCCTCGCCAAGATCTTCCTGTCTGGCGCGGATCATGATGGCGGTGCCGTGCGTGTCGTCGGCGCAGATGTAGACGCACCGCCGCCCGCGGAGTTTTTGGAAGCGGACCCAAATATCGGTCTGCAAGTATTCGACCAGATGTCCGATGTGGATGTGTCCGTTTGCGTATGGCAATGCGCTGGTAACGAGTATCCGCCGCATGATTATGCTCCGTGAATTGGTTGTCGAAGGGGGGTATTCTAGTGCATAAGCCGGGCCGAGACAAGGCTTTAGACATTTCATTATGATTTGGAGTTACTGACGAGTTTGCGGAAACGAGTCTTGACAGCCAAAGGATAATGTATTATGCTAATGTATACATCAGGAAGGATAACCATGATACGAACACAAATCTATCTAACCAAACAAGAGCGGGATGCGCTAGGTGTACTTTCTACGGAAACCGGCCGCCCGCAGAGTGAACTGATCCGCGATGCCGTCGATCATTTCATTGCTCTGACGAGCAAGACACATCGTGACGCGGTGCTGGAGCAGGCAGCGGGCTTATGGCGGGATCGAGACGATCTGCCCGATTTCGCGGCCATCAGGCGAGAATGGGATAGAGAGCGGCAGACATGAAAAAGCCTCTCCTTTTGGACACCGACGTTTTCGTTGATTATCTTCGCGGCCTGCCCGAGGCGGTCGCTTTCATAAAGGCCAATGTCGACCGGATTAGTCTCTCCACGATTGTCGCGGCGGAATTGTACGCGGGCGTTCGTGGCGAAGATGAATTGCCCCGGCTCGATAAGTTATTATCTCTGTTTCCCGTGTTGCCGGTCACCGCAGCCATTGCCCGCGCCGGTGGATTGTACAAACGCGACTATTCCAAGTCTCACGGAGTCGGCTTGGCCGATGCCCTTATCGCCGCCACGTCCGAAGAGCATAACGCCGAACTGAAAACGTTCAACGTCAAGCATTTCCCCATGCTGAAGAACTTGAAACCGCCTTATGGGAAGGAGTGAGCAGGCATAACGGCTCTTCACCATTCTTTGGCGCTATTCCCATTTGGGGATGATTGACATATTATTGTATGAATGAAAGTTAAGTACTTCCCCGACACCGACACGCTTCTTGTCAATTTCAGCGACCGGCCGATTGTCGAGACCCGCGACTTGAACGAAAACATGCTCGTCGAATTCGACGAGGCGGGGCGCGTCGTCAGCATGACCATCGAACACGCCAAGCAGCAAACGGACGTAGGCGAGTTTTCCTATCAACTGAGCGGAGCGGTCTGAGCGGGAAAGGGTGTTGCCCATGAAACTGATTATCGCCATCATTCAGCCTCATCGTCTGGAGGCGGTCAAACAGGCACTGGCCGAGGTGGAGGTTTTCCGCATGACCGTCATGGACGTGCAGGGCTTCGGCCGGCAGCGAGGACAGGCCGAGGTCTATCGAGGGCACGAGTTCTCCGTCAACCTCTCGCGGAAGGTCCAGTTGACCATCGCCGTCAACGACGCCTTCCTCGAACCGACGATAGAGGCCATCGTCAAAGGAGGCCGCACCGGGCCGAGCGGCGAGATCGGCGACGGAAAAATCTTCGTGCTCCCGCTGGAAGACTGCATCCGCATCCGCACCGGCGAGAGAGGAGGAGAAGCGATTTAGGATGGAGGCTGGAGGCCGGAGGATGTAGGATGTAGGATGAAGATGTGGGACGTGGGACCAGTACAGCCTACAGCCTCTAGCC
This sequence comes from Planctomycetota bacterium, assembly GCA_018897395.1. Lineage (GTDB taxonomy): Bacteria > Planctomycetota > Planctomycetia > Pirellulales > Thermoguttaceae > JAHIKV01. The sequence goes on from JAHIKV010000214.1 coordinate 3,575, forward strand.
TACGGCCTCCAGCCTACATTCCATGCACGAACTTTCCATCGTCGAGGCGCTGATCGACCAGGTCCGGGAAACGCTCGAGCAGGAGGGCGAGAAAGGCCGGGTATCGAAACTGGAATTGAGCATCGGCCGGCTCTCGGGCGTCTGTTGCGACTCGGTCCGATTCGCGTTCGGACTGCTCGCGCCCGGCACCGTGGCCGAGGGGGCCGAAATCGTGATCCAACAACCGAAGGCCGCGTGCAACTGCCGAGCGTGCAACGTCCCGACCGAAATCGACGACCTGGTGATCGAATGTCCCAATTGTGGCAGCGGGGACATTTCGATCGAAGGGGGAAGAGAACTTTTATTGCAGAGCATCGACATCGAGGAGTAACAATTATAGGGATTGGGGATTAGGGATTAGGGATTAGGGATTAGGGATTAGGGATTGGCAAGCAGGAGTCCGCACTAACCTTTTGTCGTAAAACGCGCGAAAGTGATGTCGTAAGACACTTGTCCCAACATCCCAACATCTCAACATCCCAACATCCCAATCCCTAATCCCTAATTCCCAATCCCTTCCCCAATTGCCATGAAAATCGTCGCCGCAAAAAAGATACTGAAAGCCAACGATCAACTAGCCGCCGAGAACCGTGCCCGACTCGACGCCGCCGGCGTTTTTTGCCTCAACGTGGTCGGTTCGCCCGGCTCGGGCAAGACCACCTTGCTCGAAGCGCTGTTCGCGCAATTGAAAGACCGCTTGAAACCGGCGGTAATCGAGGGGGACATCGCCGGCTCGATCGACTCCGAACGGATGGAGCGGATCGGCGTGCCCGTGGTCCAGATCAACACCGAAGGCGCCTGCCACCTGGACGCCAACATGATCGCCTCGGCACTTAAAGAAATCGAGCTGAAAGGGATCGATCTGCTGGCGATCGAAAACGTGGGCAACCTGGTTTGCACGGCAGGCTACGACCTGGGCGAGCGCCTGCGGATCGTCGTGCTCAGCACCAGCGAAGGGGACGACAAGGCGCGCAAGTACCCGGCCATCTTCCAAGGCTCCCACGCGATGCTGATCACCAAGACCGACTTGCTCCCGCACACCGACTTCGACCTCGAGCGGATCGCGGCCGACTTCAAGCGGCTGGCGCCCGAGGGGGCGGTGTTTCAGGTCTCGGCCGTCCGCGGCGACGGTATTGCCGAGGCCGCCGACTGGCTGGCCGACAAGTGCCGGGGAAATTAGTCGTAAGCCGCCGCCTTACTATCTATCTCCGAAAGCGGTTGACAGATCGCGGCTGCCGTGGATGATGCCCATGACAATCACTCGGCCGGCGCGGGAGTCTTCGCGATAGATCAAGCGGTAATTGCCGACCGCCAACTGTCGATAAGCGGAGTTTGGAAACTCCGGCAAGACTTGCCCGAGTTGAGGGAATTGCGCCAATCGACCGGCAGCTTCCGTAATTCTCTCGATGGTATTCCGTGCGTAGCGCGGCGAGTCGCGGGCAATAAACTCGTAGACGCTTTCGAGATCGTCCAGCGCCGGTTTGGCCCAGTCTACTCGAACCATTGCCGGCTCCGCTGGACGACTTCTTCATGTGAGACGACTTCATCCCTGGAGACCGACGCCTCCGCGCGGTCGAGCTTAGCCTTCAGATACAACTCATCCATAAGCTGTTCGGGATCGATTTGCTCGGGAAGTCGATCGAGAATTTCCAGCACTTCTTGTTTATTCATGGCAAAACTCCATCTGTAGGAGGCGACTCCAGTAGCCGAATTCCCGAGGGTTACATCTTCATCGGCGTCAGCATACGCATCCTACAACGTGTTGCTACCCCTGCAGTATAATACCTCTGCCGATGCGTCACAAGACGCAGCCCTCGGCGGACGATAGTGCGGTGATCCAGGCCCTTTGCTTTCCCAAAACGCAAATCATACAATGTATCGGTAGATCACAAGCTCATCTCTTCTGAGAGCGGGGAATTGTTCCGGTCGCCATGACACTCTTGCCAACTTCAAAGCCGACCGTCCGCCGCGTGGCGATCTTCGTGCGAGGAGTCGTGCAGGGGGTGGGCTTCCGGCCCTTCGTCTACAAGATGGCCCGCACCGAAGGATTGAGCGGGTGGATCCGCAACGAAGCCGGCACGGTGCGGATCGAGGTGCAAGGCGCGCCAGGGGCGTTGGACGCTTTTCTCGACGTGCTGCGCAATTCCCCTCCGCCGCAGGCTCGCATCGACGCGGTCGAAATCAAAGACCTTCCGCCCGAAAAGTCCAATACAACGTCGGCCTTCGAGATTCGTCGGAGTGCGGGCGACTCGCCGCCGCGGCCGACGATCCCCGCCGATCTGGCCACTTGCCGCGAGTGTCTGGCCGAGATTTCCGACCCCTCCGAGCGACGCCACAATTATCCCTTCACCAACTGCACGAACTGCGGCCCGCGTTGGTCGATCATCGAGCGGCTCCCCTACGACCGGCCCTTGACTTCGATGGCCTCGTTCGAGATGTGTCGGGCGTGTCGGGCGGAATACGAAGACCCGTCCGATCGGCGATTTCACGCCCAGCCGATCGCCTGCCCCCGTTGCGGGCCGACGCTGCAACTGCTCGACATTCAGGGCCGCGAATTAGCCGTCGGCGAAGCGGCCCTTTCCGCCGCCGCCGAGGCGCTTCTGGCCGGGCGGATCGTCGCACTGAAGGGCTTGGGCGGTTTCCAACTGTTGGCCGACGCCACGGACGCCGACGCGGTTGCCCGGTTGCGGCGGCGAAAGCAACGACCTGACCGTCCGTTTGCCGTAATGCCGGCTTCGCTGGAAGAGACGCGGAAGTATTGCCTCGTTTCGGACGAGGAATCGCGCCAACTTACCTCTCACCAAGCGCCGATCATGCTGTTGCGGCGGTCCCGTCAACTGGGCGCTGAAGCGCCCAGCCCTCCTCCCGCTTCCCGTCAACTGGGCGCTGAAGCGCCCAGCCCTCCTCCCGCTTCCCGTCAACTGGGCGCTGAAGCGCCCAGCCCTCTGGATTCCGCCCTCACCGGCGTCGCGCCGGGCAATCCATACCTCGGCGTCATGCTGCCCTATACGCCGCTGCACCACCTGCTGATGCAGGCGGTCGGCCGGCCGTTGATCTGTACTAGCGGAAACTTTTCGGAGGAGCCGATGGCGATTGCCATCGAGGACGCTTTGCGGCGTCTTGGCCCGATCGCCGACGTGCTGCTTACCCACGATCGGCCGATCGTCCGCCCGGTGGACGACTCGATAGTTCGCGTCGGCATCGACGGGCCACGGGTGCTCCGCCGCGCCCGGGGTTTCGCTCCATTGCCGATCGAGTTGCACGGCGACGGCTACGCCCCGACGGTGTTGGCCGTGGGCGGACATCTGAAAAACACCGTGGCGCTAACCCTTAGTAGGGTGCGTGAAACGCACCATGTTCAAGTTGTCATGAGCGCTCACGTCGGCGACCTGGAGAGTACGTTGAGCATCGAAGTGTTTCGCCGTGCAATCGACGACCTGCTGGATTTTTATCGGGCTACGCCGGAGATCGTCGCCTGCGACCTGCACCCCGACTACGCCTCGACGCGGCACGCGGAACTTCTTGCGGCCCGCTGGGACGTTCCGCTGGTGCGCGTGCAACATCACCACGCCCACGTGGCGGCGTGCATGGCCGAACATGGATTGCATGGGCCGGCGCTGGGGTTCGCCTGGGACGGCACCGGATACGGACCCGACGGAACCGTCTGGGGCGGCGAAACACTGCTGTGCGAAGGCGCCGAATATCGGCGCGTGGCGCATCTGCGGACCTTCGCTCTGCCCGGCGGCGACCGTGCCGTGCGCGAGCCTCGCCGCTCGGCCCTGGGGCTGCTCTTCGAGTTGTTCGGCCCGGCGGCGGCGGAGCACGCGGCCGATTGGTTCCGCCCCCGGGAACTGGACAATCTGTTGTCGATCTTGAACCGCAAAATCCATTCGCCGCGCACGAGCAGCATGGGCCGGCTGTTCGACGCCGCGGCCGCCTTATGCGGCCTGCCGTCGGTGATTACCTTCGAGGGGCAGGCCGCCATGGCGATGGAATATGCCGCCGACAAGACCGAGCAAGAAAGCTACAAGTTCTCGCTGTCGTCTCTCGATGATCGGATTGTCATTGACTGGGAACCGCTTATTCGCGGCGTGCTGGCCGACCGCGCCGCCGGAGTACACGTCTCGCGGATCAGCGCCCGTTTTCACAACTCGCTGGCCGAGATGGCCGTGGCGGTGGTGGCTCAGTCACAAGAAAAAACATTGCCCGTCGTCCTCAGCGGCGGGTGCTTTCAAAATGCGCTGCTGGCCGAGCGGGTCCTTCGCCGACTGTCCGATGCCGGCTTTTCCGTGTATAATCATCGTCAGACGCCGCCCGGCGATGGCTGCATCGCGCTGGGCCAAGCTTTTCTCGCTCTACAACAAGTTTAGTGCCGGGAAAGCAATGTCATAAACAATAGCCGGGGGCTAACAGCCCCCGGAATGTGCGCGAATTGCGGGATTTCCCTCCGGGGGCTGTTAGCCCCCGGCTATTGCAACATTTGGTACGTTCAATGTGTCTGGGGATACCGGGAAAAGTTGTTGAAATCCGCCAACAAGACGACGTGCCGATGGGCAAGGTCGAGTTCGGCGGCATCCTAAAGGAGGTCTGCCTGGCCTACACGCCCGAGGCCCGCGTCGGCGATTACGTCCTGGTCCACGTCGGTTTCGCCATCAGCATCATCGACGAGGCCGAGGCGCATGAAACCATGAACTTCTTGCGCGAGATCGAGGCGGAAATGTCGAATTTGCCACAATCCGATGTTGCGAAACCGCAAGCGGATTTCCAACCTCTAATCCCCAATCCCTAATCCCTTTGAAATTCCTCGACGAATACCGCGACGCCGAAGCCGTTCGGGGCCTGGCCGCCGCCATCCGCGCGGCGGCCACCCGGCCGTGGAACATCATGGAGATTTGCGGCGGCCAGACGCACACGATCGTCCGCTACGGGCTGGACCGAATGTTGCCGCCTCAGATCGCGCTGATCCACGGCCCCGGTTGCCCGGTCTGCGTCACTCCCGTCGAGATCATCGACCGAGCGGTGGTCATCGCCGGCCGGCCGGAGGTGATTTTCTGCTCGTTCGGCGACATGCTCCGCGTACCCGGCTCGCGGAAGGACCTGTTCACCGTCAAGTCGGAAGGGGGCGACGTGCGGCTGGTCTATTCGCCGATGGACGCCGTCGCCCTGGCCCAAAAGCATCCGGACCGGCAGGTCGTTTTCTTCGCCATCGGCTTCGAGACAACCGCCCCGGCCAATGCCATGGCGGTCGTCCAGGCGGCGAAACTCCGTCTGCCGAACTTCTCGATACTCGTCTCCCACGTGCTCGTTCCGCCGGCCATGCGCGCGGTGCTCGATTCGCCGTTGAACCGCGTCCAGGGCTTCCTGGCCGCCGGACACGTCTGCACTATCACCGGCATGGACCAGTATCGCCCGATCGCCGAGAGGTACCGCGTGCCGATCGTGGTGACGGGCTTCGAGCCGGTCGATATTCTCCAGGGCATATTGATGTGCGTCAGGCAGTTGGAGCAGGGTCGCTGCGAGGTCGAAAACCAATACGCCCGGATCGTTCGCCCCGAGGGAAACCGCCCGGCGCTGGAGCGGATCGAAGAGGTTTTCGAGGTTTCGCCGCGGAAGTGGCGGGGAATCGGCGAGATTCCGGCCAGCGGATTGGCGCTGCGGGAATCTTACGCGAAGTTCGACGCCGAGCGTCGTTTCCCCGTCGCGGAGATCACGGCCGACGAGCCTACCGAGTGCATCGCCGGCGAGATTCTGCAAGGCCACCGACAGCCGCTCGAATGTCCGGCGTTCGGCACTCTCTGCACACCCGACCGCCCGCTGGGCGCGCCGATGGTTTCGACCGAAGGGGCCTGCGCGGCGTATTTTCGGTATCGACGCCGGGAAGAATAACTCTGCACCTCACAAACCGCTTGCGGCTTCGCACATGAACGACGAATTCAAACTTAACTGCCCCGTCCCGATCGGCGACCACGCCACCGTGCAACTCGCCCACGGCGGCGGCGGACGGATGATGAAGAATCTGATCGAGGGGCTTTTCTTGCCGGCCTTCGGCGCGGGTCAACTGGCCGCTGAAGCGGCCAACCCCGCGCCCCCGCACGATGCCGCCGTGCTGCCCGTGGCGGGTGGCACTGGCTTAGCCAGTGGCACTCGGCTGGCGTTCACGACCGACAGCTTCGTCGTCAACCCGCTCTTCTTCCCCGGCGGCGACATCGGAGAACTGGCCGTCTACGGAACCGTAAACGACCTGGCAATGGCCGGGGCAAAACCGGCCTGGCTAAGTGCGGGCTTCATCCTCGAAGAAGGTTTTTCGCTCGATTCGCTCCGCCGCATCGTCGAGTCGATGGCCGCGGCCGCCAGAGCCGCCGGAGTGCGGATCGTCACCGGCGATACGAAAGTGGTCGATCGCGGCAAGGCCGACGGGGTTTTCATCAACACGTCGGGCATCGGCTGGGTGCCCGAGGGTGTCGAGATTTCGCCCGAGCGGGTCCAGCCCGGCGACGTGATCCTGCTGAGCGGCGACTTGGGCCGGCACGGCATGGCCGTCATGTCGGTCCGCGAGGGGCTGCGGTTCGAGTCGGACTTGGAAAGCGACTGCGCCCCGTTGGCCGGATTGGTCGAGGCGATGCTCGCCGCCGGCACGGCGGAGGTCCACTGCCTCCGCGACCTTACCCGCGGCGGACTGGCCGCGGCGCTGAACGAAATCGCCTCGGACGCGCGGGTCGGGGTCGAGATCGACGAGTCGGCTGTCCCTGTAACCGAGCCGGTCGCGTCGGCCTGCGAGCTGTTGGGCCTCGATCCGCTCTATGTGGCCAACGAGGGGCGGCTGGTGGCGTTCGTTTCGCCCGCGTCGGCCGATCGGGTATTGGCGGCGATGCATGCTCACCCGGCCGCGATCACCCCCGCCCGGATCGGCGTCGTCACCTCCTCACACGCCGGCCTGGTCGAGCTTTGCGGTCCCTTCGGCCCAGGGCGGATACTCGATCTGCTGTCCGGCGAACAGATGCCGCGGATATGTTGACGAAAGCATGTAGGTTATGCTTTAGCATAACACGGCCCCCCTCTGTGGTGGCTTTGGTGACTGCCGGCATTCGATCTCTCCCCATTTTCGGATGAACTATCCCGATAAACTGGCCAATCCACGTAAACTAATCCGGGCGTGGGGGGCGAAAATCGGAAACCGACCGGATTTGCCCCGGATTTTCGCGGATGGGCCATTGACGCCTTTGGACGACAATGATAGCATTTATAGTTTTCCGCCCTTTGGGTGGAGTGTTGCTTGGCAAGTTGGCGGTTGAATTACCCGGAGGACTTCCGTGGCCGGTCAGACCAGCGAGGTTATTCGCATTCGGATGGAAGCGTACGATCACGCGATTCTGGATCAAAGCGCGATCGACATCGTGGATACGGCGAAGCGGACCGGTTCGGTGGTCCACGGCCCGATCCCACTGCCGACGCGCATCGAGCGGTACACGGTCCAATCGAGTCCGCACGTGGACAAGAAGGCCCGCCAGCAGTTCGAGATCCGCACGCACAAGCGGCTGATCGACATTATGCAGGCGACGGCGAAGACCATCGAGGCGCTGAACAAGTTGAGTTTGCCGGCCGGCGTGGACATCAAGATCAAGGCCACTAGCAGCCACTAGCGGGACAAGAAAATATGAAACGGAAGCTCGGCAGGGTAATGTCGGCCGTGGGCCGGCCGTTCCCGCCGGCGACGTAGCGCAAAGGCAGCGAACCATGGTAGCAGGATTGCTCGGCCGCAAGGTCGGGATGACGCAGATTTTCGATTCCGTAGGCCAGGTGATCCCGGCGACCGTGATTCAGGCCGGCCCTTGCCACGTCCTTCAGTTGCGCTCCGTGGAGCGCGACGGCTACGAAGCCGTTCAGTTGGGCTATCTCGACAAACCTCGCCGCCTTGCCGGCCGCTCCGTCCGCGGACACGTCGCCAAACTTGAAAGCAAGCGGCAGCGGCGCCGCGCCGGCGGCGGCGTGGAGGCCGTGCCCAAGGCCGATTGCGAGCCGAAGCGTTGGGTTCGGGAGTTTCGAGGCCCGATCGAAGGTCTCCAAGTCGGCCAGGAATTGAAGGTCGACGTCTTCTCCGAAATCGTGGCCGTCGACGTGGTCGGCACCAGCAAAGGCCGCGGGACCGCCGGCGTGATGAAGCGGCACGGCTTCTCCGGGCAGCGGGCCTCACACGGCGTCAAAAAGGTCCATCGGCACCCCGGCTCGACCGGCTGCAATACCGATCCGCACCGCATTTTCAAGGGCCGGCGGATGGCGGGCCACTACGGTGCCGTGCGCCGCACCGCCCGCAACCTGAAAGTCGTCCAAGTGGACGTGGAAAACAACCTGCTGGTGGTCCGCGGGGCGGTGCCCGGACCAAACGGCGGATACGTGATGATTCAGCAGACGAACAAGTTATAAGCGAGGGGCGAGGGACGAGGGGCGAGGGATGGCCGGTTCACCGGCCATTGAAGAGACAAGGGACGAGCAATGGTCAGCTTACCGATATACGACTGCACCGGCGCCGAGATCGGCAAGTACGAGATCGACCCCGCGCGATTGGCCCCGCGCATCAGCAAGCAGTTGTTGCACGACGCCGTGGTGATGTACCAGACCAATTTGCGTCAAGGCTCGGCGAAGACCAAGACCCGTTCGGAAGTGTCGGGTTCGACGCGGAAGATGTATCGTCAGAAGGGGACGGGGAACGCGCGGGCCGGCTCGCGTCGCAGCGGCATCCGCCGCGGCGGCGGGCACATCCACGCCAAGCGGCCGCGCGACTGGTCGTACCGGCTGCCGAAGAAGGCCCTCCGACTGGCCACGCGGATGGCCCTGGCCTCACGCATCGCCGACGACGAAGTCACGTTGATCGACCGGCTCTCCTTCGATCAGCCAAGGACGCGGGAAGCGGCTTCCATCCTAAAAGCGTTAAAGCTGGGCGACACCACCTTGCTGGTAGCCGTGCCCGATTATGACGTTAACGTGTACAAGAGCCTTCGCAACCTGGCCGGCGTGTCGGTTTCTCCGGTGGCGGAGCTAAACGCGTTGAGCGTGTTGGCTCCGAAGCGGTTGTTGATGACCGCCTCGGCGTTGGAGGCGTTTCAGAAAGCGGCGACCGCCGGTCGCGCCGATTGCGAAACCGCAAGCGAGACGTAAAGCCGCTTGGCGGCGGTCGCGCCCCGTGCGAAGCCGCAAGCGGCATTAGTTGATATTACGAGGAATAGACGATGGCCCGAGACGCCACCAAAACCGCCCTGGAGTTGGAGCCGCACCAGATCATCCTTCGGCCGCTGGTGACCGAAAAGGGGATGCACAAGGCGAGCCGCTGCAACGCCTATGCCTTCGAGGTGAGCCGGATGGCGGGCAAGGACGACGTTCGCCGGGCCGTGGAGACTCTTTTTGACGTCAAGGTGGTGCGGGTGAACATCCAGAACCGCAAGGGCAAGCCCCGCCGGGCACGATTCCGCAAGGGAACCACCAACGCCTGGAAAAAGGCCGTTGTCACTTTGGACCCGGAGCATAGAATTAACTTCTTTTAGTGGTTAGTGGTCAGTGGCTAGTGGCTAGTGATAAAGCCACCAGCTTCCGACCCTTATGGAAATGGGGAACGCGGAAATCCTCGAATAAATTTAACCGTTTGAACACTAGCCACTGACCACTAGCCACTAGCCACTACTGATGGGCATCCGCAAATACAATCCGACCAGTCCGGGCCGCCGCGGCGCGACTGTGAGCGACTTCGCCGAGTTGACCCCCGGCGCGAAGCCGGTGAAGGGTCTGCTGAAGACGAAGCGGCGCAAGGGCGGCCGGAACAACCAGGGCAAGATCACCGCCCAGCATCGCGGCGGCGGTCATAAGCGGCAGTTGCGGAAAATCGACTTCCGCCGCGACAAGGACGGAGTCCCCGCCGTGGTCGACTCTATCCAGTACGATCCGAACCGCAGTTCGCGGATCGCCTTGTTGCACTACGTGGACGGTGAGAAACGATACATCCTTGCGCCGGAGGGGCTGAAAGCGGGCGACCAGGTCCTTAGTGGTCGGGACGCCCCGATTTCGGTCGGCAACTGCCTGCCTCTGTCGGTCATTCCGCTGGGCACGGACGTTCACAACGTCGAGATGCTGCCCGGACGCGGCGGGGTGCTGTGCCGCTCGGCCGGTATCCGCGCCACGTTGGCCGCCCGCGACGCTGATTGGGCGCAGATCACTCTCCCCAGCGGAGAGATTCGCCGCGTACCCGCCGCGTGCCGGGCGACGATCGGCGTGGTCGGCAACTCCGACCACATGGGAATTGTCTTGGGTAAAGCCGGCCGCAAGCGGTGGCTTGGCCGGCGTCCCCACGTCCGCGGCACCACCATGAATCCCGTCGATCATCCCCACGGCGGCGGCGAAGGTCGAACCAAGGGCGGGCGGCATCCGGTCAGCCCCACCGGAAAGTCGGCAAAGGGCGGCGCTACCCGAAAACGGAAAAAACCGTCGAACAAGGCGATTGTCCGACGACGGAAATCGAGAAGGTATGGGCAGTTGAAGATCAAGTAGAGTGGTTAGTGGCTAGTGGCTAGTGGCTAGTGGCTAGTAAACGAGAATGATACAGAGCCGTTGGACTGCTAACACCTAGAGAAAACGAAGTAACACCATTAAGCCGACAGAGCACTAACCACTGGCCACTAGCCACTGACCACTAGCCACTAGCCACTATTACCATGGGAAGATCACTGAAAAAAGGTCCATTCATCACCCCAAAGCTGTTTCTGAAGGTGCAAAAACAGAACGACGCGGGGACGAAGGAACCGATCAAGACCTGGGCCAGGGCATGTACGATCGTGCCGGAGTTCGTCGGACACACGTTCATGGTCCACAACGGCAAGGTACACATCAAGGTGTTCGTGACCGAGGAGATGGTCGGGCATCGGCTGGGTGAATTCGCGCCGACGCGGACGTTCCGCGGACACGGCGGCAAAGGCAAGCGATAGGGACGGCGCGATGGCTTACAAGGCGACACACAGATTCGCGCGGATCAGCGCCAGAAAGGTGCGCCCGCTGGCCGACTTGATCCGCGGCAAGCTGGCCGACGACGCCCTGGACATCCTCAAGTATCAGCCGCACCGCGGGGCGCGGATGCTGGAGAAGGTGCTCCGCAGCGCGCTGAGCAACGCCGAGGACCGCCGCGCGCAAAACCTACACCGCCTGATGGTGACCGATTGCCGCGTGGACGGCGGACCGATGTTCAAGCGGATGCGCCCGCATGCCCGCGGCATGTCCTCGGTCATCAAAAAACGATTTTCGCACATCCACGTGGCACTGGAATAGCAGATGGGTCAAAAAGTCAATCCCGTTGGATTTCGCACCGGCATCATGACCGGTTGGAAGAGTCGGTGGTACGCCTCGAAGCAGGAGTTCGCCGACTTGCTGATCGAGGACCATAAAATCCGCAAGTTCGTCAAGGGCCGCAAGGACAAGTTCGGCAAGCCGTTGTATCCGGCGATCGCCAAGATCGAGATCGAGCGCACCCGCGACGAAGTAAAGGTCGTGTTGTTTTCGGCCCGGCCGGGTATTTTGATCGGACGGAAGGGAGAGCGGGTCGAGGAGTTGCAGAAAGAACTACAAGAAAAGACCAGACGGCGGATAAACATCAAGATCGAGGAGATTAATCGCCCCGAGCTGGTGGCCCAACTGGTGGCCGAGGACATCGCCGAGCAGTTGGTCAAACGGTCCGGCTTCCGGCGGACCATGAAAAGGGCGCTCGAACAATCGATGGAGGCGGGAGCAAAGGGAATCAAGATTCAATTGTCCGGCCGGCTGGGCGGGGCGGAAATGTCGCGCCGCGAAAAACAAATCGCCGGCTCCATTCCGCTGAGCACCCTGCAGGCAAAAATCGACTACGGCTTTACCGAAGCGCTGATCGCTCAAGGGCACATCGGCGTGCAAGTGTGGATCAACCAGGGAACCTACAGCGAGGACCAGACCGATGGCGCTGATGCCAAAACGGGTCAAGCACCGAAAAAGTCAAAGAGGACGTATAAGAGGTAAAGCCTCGAGGGGCAACCGCGTCGTCTTCGGCGACTACGGCTTGCAGGCGCTGCAAGCCGGCTGGATCAGCGCGCAGACGATCGAGGCCGGCCGCATCGCCGCCCAGCAATACCTTCGCGCCGAAGGCCGGCTCTACATCCGCGCCTTCCCCCACAAGCCGATCACCTCCATCCCCTTGGAAACCCGCATGGGCAAAGGGAAGGGTGAGCCGGAATATTGGGCGGCGGTGGTCAAGCCGGGAACGGTGTTGTACGAAATCGGCGGCATTTCCGAGGAGGCCGCGAGGCTTTGTTTCACCCGCCTGGCACACAAAATGCCGGTCAAAGTGCGTTTCCTCCGACGACGACCGATATAGGGGGGAGTGGCCAGTGGCCAGTGGTCAGTGGCCAGTATGGGATAAGTCGTTGTTGGGGTGGCAGTTGTACTGCCGCCCCCGAATGCGGCAGTACAACTTCCGCGCCAACTAACGTTTTGGATAAGTCAAAGAAAACGGACCACCGACTACTGACCACTAGCCACTAGCCACTAGCCACTGGCCACTAGCCACTAGCCACTGGCCACTAAGAGACCTAGCGATGACCAAGGCTTCCGAACTTCGAGACATGAGCGACGAGCAGTTGGCGTTGACCTTGAAGGAAACGGCCGGCAACTTGTTCCACCTGCGGCTTCAGGCACAGACGGAACGACTCGACGCCCCCAGCGAATTGCGAAAACAGCGGCGCTTGATCGCCAGGATCAAGACGCTTCAGAACCATCGCCGGCGCGCCGCCGATAAAGCCGCGGCCGTCGGTTGCGCCGTCGCCGAAACGGGCGCCGAGAAACAGGGATAAGACCCATGCCTAAGCGATTACGAACCGGGATCGTCACCAGCGACAAGACGGCGAAGACCCGCCGGGTGGAGATTCCCCGGCTGGTCAAGCACCCGCGGTACGGAAAGTACGTCCACCGCAAAACCGTCTGCCACGTGCATGACGAGAACAACGAGTCAAGCGTCGGCGACTTGGTGGAGATCGTCGAATCGCGGCCGATGTCGAAGACTAAGCGGTGGGCTTTGGCGCGGGTGGTGGAGAAAGGGCGGATGCTCGACCTGGCGGCGATGCGGGCCGCCGCGCGACACGGCGATGCCCGGCAGGAGGCCGAGGAGGAGCAGCCATGATTCAGATGCAAACCCGCTTGGCCGTGGCCGACAACACCGGAGCCAAGGAACTTATGTGCGTCAAGGTGCTGGGGGGATCGCGGAAGCGGTTCGCCCGGGTGGGCGACGTCGTCGTCTGCAGCGTTAAGGCCGTCACCTCGGGCGGAGACCTGAAAAAAGGGACGGTGGTCCGGGCGGTGATCGTCCGCTGCAAGCAGCCCACCCGACGGACCGACGGCAGCTACGTCCGCTTCGACAGCAACGCGGCGGTGATTATCGACAACGAGCGGAACCCAAAAGGCACGCGAATCTTCGGCGCCGTCGCCCGCGAGCTGCGCGACCGGAACTTCATGAAAATCGTCAGCCTTGCGAACGAGGTGGTGTGAAGGAGTTGTCAGTTATCAGTTGTCAGTTGTCAGTTCTTGATCTGAAAACTGACTGAAAACTGAAAACTGAAAACTGACAACTAAAAACTGACTGACAACTGATAACTGAAAACTGACTGACAACCAACGCAAAACCTCGCCAGCGAGGTGATATGATGCGAATAAAGACCAACGATACCGTAAGAGTGATCGCCGGCGACGACCGCGGGGCCACCGGCAAGGTGCTCCGCGTGGAACGCAAGGCGGGCAAACTGGTCGTCGAGGGCGTCAACCGCGTGTACAAACACGTCCGCCGCAGCCAGAAGAACCCGCAGGGCGGCCGGCTCTCGAAGGAAATGCCGATCCGCACCAGCAACGTGCTGTTGGTGTGCGAGGCGTGCGGCGCCGCCACCCGCCTCGGCGTGCGATACCTGGACAACGGCGTCAAGGAACGTTATTGCAAGAAATGCGGCGCCGGCAACGGCCAACTGTCTCCGCCAAAGGCCCGCTACGCAAAGGAAAAATAACTCATTGTGGTGCAGGCGTCCCGCCTGCTGAATATGTTGCCGGCGAGACGCCCGCGCCACAAAAAATAACGCGAACCGAAAATGACCGCAGACAAAGCGAAAAAGCCGAAAAAGGCCGCCAAGGCCGAAAAACCGCAAGAGCCGGAAGTGGTCCCAGTCCCGCGGTTGCAGGAAAAGTACGTAAAGGAAATTCTGCCGGGGCTGGCCGAGAAGTTCGGCCGCGCGAACCGGATGTCTTTGCCGCGACTCGAAAAAATCGTCGTCAACATGGGAGTGGGCAAGGCCATCGGCGAAAAAAAATACCTGGAGGAAGCCGTCGAGGCGCTAAAACAGATTTCCGGCCAAAAGCCGACGATCACGCTCAGCCGCAAGTCGATCGCCAATTTCAAGCTCCGCGAGGGAATGGCCATCGGCTGCAAGGTAACGTTGCGAGGAAAGCGGATGTACGAGTTCCTCGACCGGCTGGTCTCGCTGGCCTTGCCCCGGGTGCGCGACTTTCGAGGTTTGTCCCCGAACGCCTTCGACGGCCGGGGAAACTTCAACCTGGGGTTGACCGAGTTGTTGGTGTTCCCGGAACTGAATCCCGACAAGTTTTCCTTCACCCAGGGGATGAACATTACGTTGGTCACGAGCGCAGAGAGCGACGACGAGGCGCGCGAGTTGTTGAAGGAGTTGGGAATGCCGCTACGGGCGGCGTAGAGAAAAAGTGGCCAGTGGCTAGTGGCCAGACACGATTGATAAGCCTTCCCCACTGACCACTGACCACTGACCACTGACCACTGACCACTGACCACTAAAATGGCAAGTAAATCGAAGATCGCCGCGTCGCTGAGACAGCCTAAGTTCTCGACCCGCCGGGTGCGGAGGTGTCGGATTTGCGGGCGTCCGCGGGCCGTGTACCAGAAGTTTGGAATCTGCCGGATTTGCTTCCGAAATCTCGCCGACGGAGGATTGATCCCCGGCGTCCGCAAAGCGAGTTGGTAAAGAGACCCTGTTGCAGGTCAAAGAACTAATGTCGGAGGCCGATTCCGCCGAGTAACCGCCGAACCGCCGCGACATTACTTTACGTAGGACCATAAAACCGATGATGACCGACCCGATTGCCGACATGTTGACCCGTATCCGCAACGCGGTGCGCGTCGAACGGCCCCAAGTCGAAATGCCTCTCTCCAAGATCAAACGGGGATTGGCGGAAGTGTTGAAGCGCGAAGGATATATTTGGGATTGGGAGGAAGTGGAGGATAAACCGGCAAGCCACCTGCGCGTTCACCTGAAATACGGCCCGAACGGAGAGCGGGTGATCCGCCGCATCCGACGGATCAGCAAGCCGGGGCGTCGCGTCTACAGCGGCGCCACCGAGCTGAAGCCGATCCTCGGCGGGCTGGGAATCTGCATTATCAGCACCAGCCGTGGAGTAATCAGCGACCGAGAGGCCAGGCAACGAAAACTCGGCGGAGAGGTGCTCTGCGAGGTCTGGTAGGATAGTGGATAGTGGATAGTGGATAGTGGCTAGTGGCTAGTAGGTGTAGAGGTAAAGCAAAATGTCGCGGATCGGAAATCAACCGGTGCAGATACCCGCTGGGGTGAAGGTCCAATTGGCCGACCGCATGGTCACCGTCGAAGGCCCCAAGGGAAAGCTCCAGTGGGAGCATCGCCCCGAGGTCTCCATGACCCACGACGAGCAGGCCAAGACAATCGTCGTTACCCGGCGCAACGATCAACGCACCAGCCGCGCACTGCACGGGCTGAGTCGCGCGCTGGTGGCCAACATGGTCGTCGGCGTCACCCAGGGTTATGAAAAGCGGCTGGAAATCCAGGGTGTCGGCTACCTTGCCGCCGTCCAAGGCAACGTGCTCCAGCTCCGCGTGGGACTGGCAAACGAACTCCAGGTTCCAATCCCCGACGGAGTGACCGTGGCCGTGCCCGACCAGCAGCACATCGTGATCCAAGGGATCGACAAGCAAAAGGTCGGCCACTTCGCCGCCTCCGTCAGAGCGTTGCGGAAGCCGGAGCCGTACAAGGGCAAGGGCATCCGCTACCTGGGCGAGCCGGTCCGCCGCAAACAGGGCAAGGCAATGGTGAAATAATGCGTAAAGCCGCGGCCGAAAGGTCGCGCCAGAAAACAAGGCGGTTGGGGTGGCAGTTCAACTGCCACCCCAACAAAGGCGGCAGTTCAACGGCCGACCCAACGGAGAAAACGATGGAAAGCCGCGACCAAAAGGCCGCGGGGAGAAATACGCGATGAAACACGAAAAACAAACCGGTCGGCAGCGAAAACGAAGGGCCTTGCGGGTCCGCAACCGGCTGAAGCACGACGCCGGCCGACCCCGGCTGTGCGTCTTCCGCAGCCGGCAGAATTGTTACGCCCAGATCATCGACGACGGCGAGGGCAAAACTCTGGCCGCCGCCGGTACCCGCGACAAACAACTCCGCGAGGAAATCCGCTACGGCGGCAACAAGACGGCCGCCGCCGCGGTGGGCAAGGCAATTGCCCGGCGGGCATTGGCCGCGGGCGTAAAAGAGGTCGTCTTCGATCGACGCGAGTACAAGTATCACGGCCGCTTGGCCGCACTGGCCGACGCCGCACGGGAAGCCGGATTGGTTTTTTAGAGTGGCTAGTGGCTAGTGGTTAGTGGCTAGTGGTCACTGGTCAGCTACTAGCGATTGAAGGGGGGTTTTTTTGAACTCCATACTCACTATGGTTTGTCGTCTAACCACTAGCCACTAACCACTAGCCACTGAAAAACGCATGTCAACCGACGAAATCCAAGGACAACTGATCGACAAGGTCATCAAGATTCGGCGTTGCGCCGCGGTGGTCAAAGGCGGCCGGCGTTTCAGCTTCACGGCGCTGGTGGTCGTCGGCGACGGCCAGAGCAAAGTGGGCTGGGGATACGGCAAGGCCAACGAGGTGCCGCCGGCGGTGGCAAAGGCCGTCAAGGACGGCTCCCGCAACATGATGACCGTTCACATGGAAGGAACCACCATCCCCCACGCGGTCACGGGACGGTTCGGCGCGGCCCGGGTGGTTCTCGTGCCCGGCGGGCCTGGCACCGGTGTGATCGCCGGGGCGGTCGTCCGTGCCGTGTGCGAGGCCTGCGGACTGAAAGACATTTTGACCAAGAGTTTCGGCTCGAACAATTCGACCAACCTCGTAAAGGCCACCCTTAATGCCCTCAAACAACTCCGCTCGCAAAGCGAAG
Organism: Planctomycetota bacterium; assembly: GCA_018897395.1. Classification (GTDB taxonomy): domain Bacteria; phylum Planctomycetota; class Planctomycetia; order Pirellulales; family Thermoguttaceae; genus JAHIKV01. Next base: position 20,868 of record JAHIKV010000214.1, read on the forward strand.
TCGAACGCCTGCGGGGAGTATCGCTCACATGAACCTTAACGACATCCATCGCGGAGTACGGAAAAACAAGCCGCGGAAGCGCGTCGGCCGCGGGCCGGGGTCCGGCCACGGAAAAACCGCCACGCGCGGCCACAAGGGACAAGGCTCTCGGGCCGGATACTCCTCGCTGCCGGTATTCGAGGGGGGACAAATGCCGCTGGTCCGCCGCATCCCAAAACGTGGTTTCAACAACCGTTGGGCCGAGCAGGTGGCCATCGTCAACCTCGACTCGTTGGAAAAACACTTCCAAGACGGCGAGGAGGTCTCGCCCGAATCGCTCGAAGACAAGGGCCTCTTGAAGGGACGCTACGATCTGCTGAAGGTGTTGGGAAACGGAGAATTGACCAAAAATCTGAAGGTTTCGGCCCATCGTTTCAGCCGGTCGGCAACCGAAAAGATCGAAAAGGCCGGCGGCCGGACCGTCGTCCTGCCCGGCAAGGCGCCGGTGGTGAAGAACAAGATGAAAGGGATTAGGGATTAGGGATTGGGGATTGGGTGCAAAGGTCGCGGAATCGATAATCTGGAAGCCTACAGGGTGCAACCCGTGGGCTTAGAGAAATTGCCGTTCCCCAATCCCTAATCCCCAATCCCTCAACCAGACGGATCGAGCCATGTGGGATAAGATTCGCGTAATCTTTACCGTTCCGGAATTGCGGCAGAAGATTCTGCTGACCCTCGGCCTGCTGGCCATCTACCGGGTCGGCTGGCAGATTACCCTGCCGATCGTCGATCCCCAATCGATGACCGCTTTCTTTTCGAAAAGCACCGGCGGCCTGGGAGCTTTGATCGATCAGATGTCCGTCTTCAGCGCCAGCAATCTCAGCCAGGCGACGATCTTCGGCCTGGGGATCATGCCCTACATCTCCGCCTCGATTATCTTCCAATTGCTCGGCAGCGTCTATCCGCCGCTGGAGAAGCTGAAAAAGGAGGGTGAAAGCGGGCGGAAAAAAATCAACGAGTACACCCGCTACGCCACAGTCGTTCTGTGCATCGGTCAAAGCTGGTTCTACGTGGGCTTCTTAATACAAAACAAGCTGATCCACGAGCAGTTCCTCACCGGCAGTGGATCGCTGCCGTTCAGTTGGCAGCTCGTCGGCGTGGTGACGATGACCGCCGGCACGGTGTTTCTAATGTGGCTGGGCGAGCAAATCGACGAATACGGCATCGGCAACGGCATCAGCCTGTTGATCATGGCCGGCATCATTGCCCAAATGCCATCGGCCTTTTATCTGGACGTCGTCAAGCCGATTTCCGAAACCGGATTGGAACTGGGAGGAGGCGGCCGCGGCGCCATCGGCGTCGAGACGCTGCTGCTCCTGGCGGTGCTGTTCGTGGGCGTGGTGTTGGGTATTGTGCTGATTACCCAGGGCCAGCGCCGCATTCCCACCCAAAGCGCCAAACACGTCCGCGGACGGCGAGTCTACGGCGGCACGCGACAATACCTGCCACTGAGAATCAATCAGGCCGGCGTGATGCCCATCATCTTCGCCAGCAGTTTGTTGTTGTTCCCCTCGGTTATCTTCCAGTACCTTTCCCGATCGCACCCGGTTTTCTGGGGACCGATCGAACAGGCCTTCACTCGCGGCGACTCCTGGGTCTACAACGTCCTCTATATCATCTTGATCTACTTCTTCTGCTACTTCTGGACCGCCATCTCCTTCAACCCCAAGGACATGTCGGACAATCTGAAAAATTACGGCACCTTTATTCCGGGATACCGGCCGGGCAGACGCACGGCCGACTACCTGGAAAAAGTAATGGTCCGGATCACCTACGTCGGCGCCGGTTTTCTCGCCGCTGTCGCCATTATTCCCACGATAGTGTCGACCTTTGCGAACATCCCCTTTGGGTTGGCCAGCTTCTACGGCGGCACCAGTCTGCTGATCGCCGTCAGCGTGGCCTTCGACGTGGTGCAGAAAATCGACAGCCACTTGGTGATGAGGAATTACAAGGGACTTTTGGAAAAAGGGTAGCGGAGATTTTTTCAATGTCCAATGTTCAATGTCCAATGCTCAATGTTCAGAGGCTAATCTAGGGCATAAGAAACAATGAATCGTGTCGTTTGCTCATTGAATCTTGCACCTTGACCTTGAACCTTTAACATTGGACATTGAACATTGGACATTGGATATTGAACATTGGACATTGGATATTGAACATTGAACATTGGACATTGAACCATGCGCGTAATATTCATCGGTCCGCCCGGCGCGGGCAAAGGGACTCAAGCACAGCGGCTGGTCGAATTGTACGGGCTGGCCCACCTCTCCACCGGCGACATGCTCCGCGCCGCGCGCGACGCGAAGACGGAAATCGGACTGAAGGCCGACGAGTACATGTCTTCCGGGGCCTTGGCGCCCGACGAGCTGATCGTGACGATCATCGCCGAACGGCTCGGGCAGCCGGATTGCCGGAACGGATACCTATTGGACGGTTTCCCGAGGACGATCGCCCAGGCCCAGGCGCTCGACGAGATGTTGGCCGACAAAGGGACCCCGCTGGACGCGGCCCTGGAACTGAAAGTGCATGAGGAGGAGCTTTTCCGGCGATTGGCCGGACGCGGCCGGGCCGACGACTCCCCCGAGGTGATCCGCCAACGGCTGGACGCCTACCGCAAGCAGACCAAGCCGCTGCTGGACTATTACAACCAACGAAAATTGTTCGTGAGCATCGACGGACAGGGGACGGTGGACGAAATTTTCGACCGCGCCAAGGCGGTCTTGGACAAGCTATTGTAGCAGGTGACGTCAATCTTCGATCGGGAGCCGACAGGAGTGGAGATATTACGGTCGCTGCGGGAGATCGCCGAGATGCGCAAGGCCGGGCTGCTGGTCTGGCAGGTGCATCGGCGGATCGCGGCGATGATCCGCCCAGGCGTGACCACTGCGGAACTCGACGCGATGGTGGACGGCTTTTTCGCCCAACACAACGCCACGCCGCTGTTCAAGGGAGTGCCGGGCACCGTGCCGTTCCCCGCCGCCACCTGCATCTCGGTAAACGAGGAAGTGGTCCACGGAATCCCCGGCCCCCGAAAGTTGGTGGAGGGAGACATCGTCAGCATCGACACCGGATGCAAGCTCAACGGCTGGTGCGGCGATGCGGCGGTGACCTACACCGTCGGCCAGATCGCACCCGACGTGCGGCGCCTGCTGGACGTCACCCGAAACGTATTGAGCCTGTCGATAGCATTGTTGGACCGCCGCCTCCGTTGGAGCCAGGTCGCCATGGAGATGGAGGCTTACGTGAAGAAACACAAGTTTTCGGTGGTCGAGGCGTTCGTCGGCCACGGCATCGGCCGCGATATGCACGAAGACCCCCAGGTGCCCAACTTCGTCAACCGCAAACTCCGCCGGGGCAGCGGCGACTTCCGACTCACCCCGGGATTGGTCATCGCCATCGAGCCGATGGTGAACATGGGTACGAAACGGGTCCGCGCCAAGGCCGACCACTGGACCCAAGTAACGGCCGACGGCCGACCCAGCGCCCACTTCGAGCACACCGTGGCCATTACCGAAAACGGTCCTCGGGTGCTGACTGCGGGACCGAACGGAGAGACTTGGTAAGCGGTGACGAACGACGAACGTCAATTACGAAACGAAACGAGAGGCCGGGGCATGGGCCTTCACGGGGCCGCCGCCTCATGTCCCCCGCGGGATGCATGTCCAGACCCTCCATCCCGGCCCCCTTGTGCAAGAACCGGGCCGAAAAGAACTTTTTCTTTGCCGGGGGGCCTTGTATGTATTGAGGGTCGGCGTTTATACTGATACACTTTGCTCCGTGCCGGCAACCAACTAGATAAAGTGCCGCAGCCATGAAAGTCCGCAGCAGCGTAAAACGGATCTGTGAAAATTGCAAAGTCGTCCGTCGCCGTGGCGTCGTGTACGTGGTTTGCAGCAGCAACCCACGGCACAAACAGCGCCAGGGTTGAAGGGTAGTTGAATAAGGGAGTGCGTAAGTATGCCGCGTTTGTTGGGTGTTGACATCCCGAACGACCGTCCGGCGATAATCTCGCTGACCTATCTTTACGGCGTGGGTCCGAAGATCGCCCGCGATCTTTGCCACAAGGCCGGCATCGATCCTCGGATTCGCGCCCGCGAGCTGCGCGAGGACGAGTTGGCTCGGTTGGCGGCGCTTTTGGACAAGGACTACGTTGTCGAGGGACAGCTCCGCCGGCAACGGAACCAGAACGTCGTCCGGCTGAAAGACATCGGCTGTTATCGGGGCTTGCGTCATCGGCGCGGCCTTCCGGTCCGCGGCCAGCGCACCCGCACCAACGCCCGGACGCGAAAAGGCCCCAAGAAAACCGTTGCCGGCAAGAAGGGCGTCAAGGATCTGCGGTAGAATAGTGGCTAGTGGTCAGTGGCTAGTGGTTAGTGTTGAAAATGATGAATATATAGAATCTATAGCAACATTACAGGGGATTGTTGCCGTAACATTGAGCGTTTCTCCGTGTTTTTCGGCCCAGCTTCACCCAGGAGGTCGGCCATGTCGGGACACGGCGAACAGCGATTCACCCAACGCGACCAAACAACCAGAAACTGCGGCCGCTCGCAAGCAATCCAACGCATGATCCCCTGCAATGATGCTGTAGACTCAATATATATGGTTTTTTTCGGAAATCGTTGGAACTGAAATCGCTGACCACTAGCCACTAACCACTAACCACTAGCCACTAACCACTAACCACTAGCCACTAACCACTAGCCACTAACCACTAGCCTTCGGAGTTTTCCATAGGTGGCCAAGAAAACCGCATCGACGACGCGAAAGAGGGTGCGCCGCAACGTGACCGTGGGCGTGGCACATATCAAGGCGACGTTCAACAACACGGTCATCACCATCACGGACACCAAGGGCGAGGTGATCTGCTGGGCCAGCGCCGGCACCTGCGGCTTCAAAGGGAGCCGCAAGAGCACCCCCTTTGCCGGTCAGATGTCGGCTCAGCAAGTCGCCGGCAAGGCGATGAAGTGCGGAATGAAGGAAATCGACGTGAAAGTGAAGGGGCCGGGCAGCGGACGCGAAAGCGCGATCACCGCCCTGCAAGCCGCCGGACTGAAAATCAAATCGATCGAGGACGTCACCCCCTTGCCGCACAACGGCTGCCGTCCGAAGAAACGCCGCCGAGTATAGTATGGGGGATTAGGGATTAGGAATTAGGGATTAGGAATTAGTTGTTTAGCCGCCGCGTCCGCGCGGCGCATGGAACATATCAGGAATTTCGAGTATGGCCCGTCGACATTCACCGGTCTGCCGCCTTTGCCGCCGCGAAGGGACGAAACTGTTTCTCAAGGGTAACCGCTGCGATACGCCCAAGTGTGCGTTTGAGCGCCGCGAATCGCCCCCCGGCATGAACAGCACCCGCCGCGGCAAGCTGACCGATTACGGCATCCACCTCCGCGAGAAGCAGAAGGTGAAGAACCACTACGGCCTGCTGGAGCGGCAGTTCCGCAAGACATTCGTCCAGGCCGATAGAGGCAAAGGCAACACGGGCGAAACATTGATGAGCCTGTTGGAACGCCGCTTGGACAACGTAGTATACCATCTGGGATTCGGACATTCGCGGGCGCAAGCCCGGCTGTTGGTTGCCCACGGCCATGTGACGGTCAACGGCCGTCGGGTCGACATTCCCAGCTACTCGACCCGACCGGGAGACGTGATCCGCGTGAAGGACCGTCCGAAGAGTTTGCAACTGGTGCAATCGGTCCTGGCCGAGTCGCACCGCGAGGTGCCGGATTTTCTTAGCCGGGTGGACGGAACGCCGCCCGAGGGACATGTCCTCCGCTTGCCCGAGGCCGCCGACGCGTCGATCTCCGTGCAGCCTCGCTTGATAGTCGAGCTTTGTTCCAAATAGCCACACATTGCCGCAAGTTTATTGTAATTGGATCGGAGCCTTCCCATGCGTATTCGATGGCGTGGCTTGGAATTGCCCAGCCTGATTACGGCCGAACAATCGACCCTTTCGCCCACCTACGGTAAGTTTATCGCCGAGCCGTTCGAGCGTGGTTTTGGGACGACGATCGGCAACAGTCTCCGCCGCATCCTGCTTTCCAGTCTCGAAGGCAGCGCGGTCACACAAATCAAGTTGCACGGCGCCCAGCACGAGTTCAGCTCCCTGCCGGGAGTGTTCGAGGACGTGACCGACATCGTGTTGAACGTGAAATCGCTGGTGGTGAAAAACTACAGCGAGCAAACCCGGGTAATGAGGATCGAGAAGGACCGGAAAGGCCCCGTCACCGGCGCCGACATCCACACCGACGAACAAGTCGAGGTGATCAACAAGGACCACGTCATCACCACGCTGACCGAAGACGTGCCGTTTTTGCTGGAAATGGTGGTGGAGAACGGTCGTGGATACGTGCCGGCCGCCGAGCACACGCCCCAGGCTCAAGAGATCGGCATCATCCCGATCGACGCCGC
>JAHIKV010000030.1 GCA_018897395.1 Planctomycetota bacterium
CCGTTTTCCAGCACTCCCAGGACTTCGTGTACCCTTTTCTCATGGCGGTTTCTCCTTTTTTGGTCGAAAGTGGTCCGAGCTACACCGCCCGGACCTGAGGAACCGCCATTTTCTATTTCAACTACGCAGGGGACAACCTCGAAATATGCTGCTGCCAAGCACATCTCCACGCTGTATCCATATAAGTATAGCGCAGCCAACAAGCGGTTCTGTCTTTTCAAACACTCTCCTTCTTTGAAACGATTTTCTGCTGCCCGCTCCAATTGCTGCACCGAATTGGGGGCAATGTGGTCAGTCAGAGCAGGAGTAACCGCCATTTCGGTTGCCTTCCATCGAAAACCGAATCCTGGATTGCTTTTCCATTTTATTACTACTATAGAGTGGGGTCAATCGAGCATAAAACACTACCTGAAAGCATCCTCTAGACCCAAACGGTCAATTCTTGTCAATCTTTGCCATTCCCGCTATACTTCCATTAGGAGGTATCAACCCCATGACCACGCTGAACATCTCATTGCCGGAGTCGATGCGGGCGTACATCGACCAAAAGGTATCGCTAGGGGGGTATAGCACCGCCAGCGAATATATCCGTCAACTGATCCGCGAGGATCAGAAGGCGGCAGCCCAAGAACGGCTCGAACTGCTGCTCATGGAAGGGATCGAGTCGGGCGAACGAATCGAAGGTTCCGATGATTATTGGGCCCGGAAGCGGGCCAAACTCCTCAACCGCGCTGAGGAGAAGACCGCTTGAAACCCCCTTATATCATCACCCCCGCCGCGGATCAGGACACCGATGGTCTTTTCTCGTTCATCGACCAGCGCAATCACGATGCCGCGGTTAGATTTCTTCAGGCCGTCGAGGCAAGCTACCTGAAATTAGCTGCCATGCCCGAGCTTGGCCAGCGGCAAGAGTTCCATCGGCCGAAGCTCGCCGAGCTTCGCGTCTGGCAGGTGCAGGGATTCGAGAACTATCTGATCTTCTACCAGCCGCTTGAACATGGGATCGAGGTGGTCCGGGTCTTGCACGCCGCCCGGGATGTTGCGGCCGTCTTTGAGGATCAAGGGGAGTAGTCCGATTGCTACCTGCTCGACATGGGGGTTCGGTGGCAAACGGCCGCCGATCGACTACAATGGATGGATGTCGGCAATACGTCGCCGATGAACAACCGTAGAACAGGTTGCCAACCTGTTGGCAATTGTACCGCGAAAGATCAAGATTTAGCCCCGGGTGAATAACCCGGGGCACAACGGGGTACGTCCCGCCAACTCGCCCCGCCGTGTATTCACGGCGGGCTAAATGATTCATAAGGAGTACCGCGGTGTCGGATCGGCTTTCCACGATTGAAGCGGCCGTCGAGGCCATAGCGGCGGGCAAGATCGTCATCGTCATGGACGCCGAGGACCGCGAGAACGAAGGGGATTTCATCTGTGCCGCCGAGAAGATGACGCCCGAGATGGTCAACTTCATGATTACCCACGGACGCGGGCAGCTTTGCATGCCAATCCTGCCGGAGACGGCCGAGCGGCTCGATCTGCCGCCGATCGTCGAGAGCAACACCGCCCCGCTGGAAACGGCGTTCACCGTGCCGGTCGATCATCGCAGTTGCCGAACCGGCATCACCGCGCCGGAGCGGGCCAGAACGATCCGCGAGATTCTCAACCCTTCGAACAAACCGTCCGACTTCGTCCGGCCCGGTCACCTTTATCCGCTGGTGGCGAAGGAAGGGGGCGTTCTGCGGCGGGCCGGACATACCGAGGCAACGGTGGACCTGGCGCGAATGGCCGGACTAAAGCCCGCCGGCGCGCTGATCGAAATTCTCGGCCAAGACGGCGATCGGGCAACGCGAGACGAGCTATACGCCATGGCCCGGAAGTTCAACCTCGAAATTATCACCATCGAGGCGCTGATCCGCTACCGCCGCCGCATCGAAAAACTCGTCTACCGGCTGGCCGAGGCCAATCTGCCGACCCGTTTCGGCACGGGCCGGATCATTGCCTTCGGCGTGAAGTACGAGGAGCAGCAGCCGATCGCCATCGTGCTGGGCGAGCCGGCCAAGCGGCCGGAGCCGCTGGTCCGGCTCCACTCGGCCTGTTTCACCGGCGACCTGCTGGCCTCGCTCCGCTGCGATTGCGGCGACCAGCTCCAGTTGGCGATGGAGATGATCGGCCGGGAAGGGGCCGGTGTGCTGGTCTATCTGCCCCAAGAGGGACGCGGCATTGGGCTGGTCGAGAAGATCAAGGCCTACAACCTGCAAGACCAGGGCATGGACACCGTCGAGGCCAACCTCGCCCTGGGCCATCAGGCCGACAGCCGCGACTACGGCGTGGGCATCCAGGTCCTCAAGGACTTGGGCCTCTCGAAGGTCCGCCTGTTGACGAACAACCCCAAGAAGACCGACGCTTTCATCTACGGCGGGTTCGACCTGGAGGTGGTCGATCAGGTCCCGATACTCGGCCCGATCCACGAGCACAACTTCCGCTACATCGCCGCCAAGCGCGACAAAATGGGCCATACGCTGCCGTAGGATGTACGCCGAAGGGCGTTGCAAGTTTTCGCAATTCTGAATGACAATCACCCGATTGCACTTAAAGCCCGGAGACTAATTTTTTTCCCATGCGTTGGTGCTGGATAGACCGATTCGTCGAGTTCCATAGCGACAGCCGCGCCAAGGCGGTGAAGAACGTTTCGTTGGCCGAGCCGTACCTGCGCGGCCACTTCCCGCGCCGTCCTGTAATGCCCAACTCTCTGATCGTCGAAGGCATGGGGCAGACGGGAATGTATCTGGCGTGCGAGGCGATCAACTACTCCGAAATGATCCTGCCGGCGAAGGTTTTGTCCGCGCGGTTCCACTGCGAGGCCGTGCCCGGAGACGCGCTGACCTACACCGTCTCGATCGATTCGATCCAAGACCAGGGCGTTTCGGTCTCCGCCTTCAGCCACAACGGGGATCGGTTGCAAGGTGAAGCCAATCTGCTTTACGCGCGGCTCGCCGACCGATCGCCCGACGGCCGCGGCGGCGATCTTCCGGCAATGGCGAGACAGATGCGTCTGCCGGGAGTGTTCGAGATCGGCACGGCGGCCGACGGCAGCCGGCTCCAGCCGCCGGCGATGCTCGCTCGATCAGGAGTAAAAAATGCGTGAAATAATCCCATGCCTCGCCTGCGTCTGAACGCCCGCCGGATCGACCTTTGGCACGTCCCGTTGGACGAGGCCGCCGATCCGACGTTGTTCGACGAATACCGTTCCTTGTTGTCGCACGAAGAACTTCAGCGGCTGCAACGCTTCACCCACGACGAGTCGCGGCGGCTATTCCTCGTCGGCCGGGCGCTGCTTCGCAAGACACTTTCGCAATACACGGGCCACGCCCCTCGCGGGCTGGAGTTCCGCTACAACGCTCACGGCAAACCGTCGCTGAAAACGCCGGTCGAGACGCCGCTGGAGTTCAGCGTTTCGCATACCCGCGGGCTGGCGGTTTGTGTCGTCGCGTTGGGCGACCCGGTGGGCGTGGACGTGGAACGCGACCGGACGGTCTCGAACCCGCTGGAAATCGCCGGACGTTTTTTTGCTCCGGCGGAGGCGGCGGCGTTGGAAAAGCTTCCCGTCGAACGGCGAAACGCCGCTTTCATCGAACTTTGGACGCTCCGCGAGGCGTTCGTTAAGGCCCGGGGCGTGGGCCTGACGACTCGGCCGGCCGATTTCGCTTTTTCGCTCTCCGCCGACCGTGAGGCGACCGTCTCCTTCAGCGAATCCAGCGAAGAAAGACCTGGCGATTGGCAATTTGCCCGGTTTCGGTTCGCCGCGCACTATCGAGTGGCATTGGCCATCAACCGACCGGCGTCGGAAAGGCCGGCGATTTTATTCCGCCCGGCCATGCCCTGTTGACGTAAGTCCTTATGCCGCAAAGTGCCGAAGAGAGGACTTGAACCTCCACCCTCTTGCGAGGACTAGGTCCTGAACCTAGCGCGTCTGCCAATTCCGCCACTTCGGCTAAACCATAGATAATAAACAATCGGGCGGTAATTTCAAGGGGTGTTCGCCGTCGGACGCAAACCCCGGCGGCGGAGCCAACGGAGATATGCCCGGAGGTGAAGCCAGGCATCGGCCGAAAGGAGGTTCCGGCTGGCCCGGCGTTCGAGGTGGTAGCAGGAGACCGCCCCGTGGTAGAGCACCTGCCAGCCCGCCTTGGCCATCCGCAGACATATATCCACGTCCTCGAAATACTTTCCATATCCCTCGTCTAACCGCCCCACCTGCTCGATCGCCTCGCGGCGGACCATCAGAAAGCAGCCTGAGAGCCAGTCGCACTGGAAGGTGTCGCCGGGGGCGTGTTCGGCGTAAAAGTGGTGTTCAACCGTGCGTCGCAACAGCCGTCCCAGGCCGCAACGCCTCGCCAAGATCAGCGGCAACGTCTGGAACCGCCGCGCGGCGTGGGCGTCCGTGCCGTCGTCGTGAAGGAGCCGGCAGCCGGATAGTCCGCATCGAGGCCGGCCGTCCATGAACTCCACCATCCGCCGGAGACACTGTTGCCGCGGGTCGAAGTACATGTCGGTGTTCATCAGCAGTACGTACCGCGCGGCCGAGGCGTCGAGAACGCGGTTCAGATTGGCGGCGTAAGACAAGCGGCGGTTGTTCCGCAGGACGAGCGTATCGTCGAAATGTCCCCGCCACTGTTCGACGCCCTGCGACGAGGCGTTGTCGACCAGCAGCAGCCTCATTCGCAGCCCCTGGCCCGATGCCGCCATCGTCGTCAGCAGCCGCGGCATCAGCTCGCGCTCGTGCGTGAAGATTACGCCGATGTCGAGGTCGAGTGGGGGCATGGGTGGAGGGATTGGGGATTAGGGATTGGGGATTGGGGATTAGGGATTGGGGATTAGGGATTAGAGATTAGAGATTTTCGTTTAGCCGCCGCGTCCACGCGGCGTAAAATTAGGCGATATGATTTCTTGATAAGCCCGTTGGTGCGGCAGTTGTATTGCCGTACCGGCCAAGTTTATCGGTTCGGCAGTACAACTGCCAAACCAACAATCTTCACTATCCACTATCCACTATCCACTATCCACTATCCACTATCCACTTCTACGCCGCTTTTCGTTGATCGGAATATGTTTCATCGCCGCTCGGCTTTTCAGGAACGATCGGCTTATCCATGCGCCGTGCATCCGGCCGACGCATCAGGCTCCCGACATAACCGGAATACGTCCTCAGCGTTCGGAGAACGGCAAGTTTTACCAAGGCAAACTCGTGGTGGCCGAACAACCGTAGGCGGACCATCAATACGATCAGGGTAATGGCGGCGATCCAGGCCAGGGCGTCGAGGCGGAAGATCGTGGCGGCGGTGGCCGCCCCGCCCATCGTCAAACACAACGCCCCCAACAGGCAAAGGACTTGCCAGGGCGTCCAACCGCGTTCGAGCAGCCGGTGGTGGATGTGTCGCCGGTCGGGGGCGTCGAATCGCCGGCCGGTCAGCCGACGGCGGACCAACGCCGCGACAATGTCGAACATCGGCAGGGTCATCACCACCACCGGGGCCGTAATGGCCAGCGTGGCAGAGGTCTTCAGCGTCCCTTGAATTCCCAGCAGGCCGACGCTCAGACCGATCACCATGCTCCCCGAATCGCCCAGGAATATGCTGGCCGGCGGCAGGTTGTAGACGAGGAACCCGGCCAGCGACGCGGCCAGGATGAAGGCCATCGCGGCGACGTGTGGGTGTCCCTCGCCGACGGCGATCACGCCCAACATGGCGGCGGTGGAAAGGCCCACGATCGAAGCCAGCCCGTCCATCCCGTCGATCAGGTTCAGCGCGTTTATGCACCCCAAGAGCCAGAGTATCGTCAGCGGAACGCCCAGCCACCCCAACTCGATCGGGTAGCCGAAGGCGACGATGCGATCAACGTAGTATCCCATCAGAACGATCGGCAGCACCGAGACGATTTGCAGGAGCAACTTAACCCGCGCGGAGAGATCGAACCGGTCGTCGATGCTTCCCACCAGACAGACGAAGCCCGCGGCGAGCATCCACGCGGTGCAAAGCTCGGTGTACTTCTCGGTGGCGCCTGCGCCGAATCCGGTCGCCAGCAGTCCCAGGACTGTGGCTCCGTAGACGGCCACGCCGCCCCAAAGCGGGACTGGCCGGCCGTGCAATTTGCGTCGGCCGTCGGGTTTATCGACGATACCCCATCGCCGCGCCGCCGCGCGCACCGCCGCCGTCAACGCCAGCGACGCCGTGAAGGCCACCGCGGATGTCAACGCCAACGAGTCCATCGTGCAATCCGTTGCTGGAACTTATGCCGCGCGCCTTCTGCGCGACGCGCATAGTAATGCGAGTAACCCGCTGCCTTGGAATCGGCGGCGCCAATCGTTTTCGCGGCGGAAGCGGCTCGTCTCGGCCGGATCGACACGCCGTCCGATCGCCGTCCGAACGACTTCCGCCAAGTTTTCGTTTTGATCCAGGAAAAACACCTCCTCTTCGCGGCCGCGCAGCGCCATTTCGCCGAAACTCGTGCTAAGCACCGGCAGTCCGGCGGCGCGGTACTCGTAATATTTGATCGGGTCCACTCCGGCCGTCAGGGCGTCGTTGACGAACGGGATCAGGCCCGCCGAAAAACGCCCCAAGTGGCCGGCCGTTTCCGAATGTTTGCAGGCCGGCAGCAGCCGCACGTTCCCCGGCAATTTCTCCGGCGGTTTGACCACGCACGGTCCGACCAACTCCAATCGAGCGTCCGGCATCGCCCGGGCCAATCGAATCACCAACGGCCAATCGAACCAGTGTCCGATGCAGCCGACGTAGCCGAGGATAGGGGAATGATGAATGTAGAATGATGAATGTAGAATGAGAGATGCGTCACTTACGCCCGATTGGCGAGTGTTGTATTCATCATTCATCATTCTATATTCATCATTCTCACAGGCGTTCAACACTTTTTCGACTCGCAAACCGCGTCGGACGAACTTGTCGGCCAGAAAGGTGGACGAGGCCACGATCAAGTCCACGCGCTCGGCGACGGCCTGTTCGGTACGGAGCATGGCGCGGCGGGAAAGGCCGCCGTAAAACTCCGGAAAATTGTCCATCGCGTCGTAAAAACTGCCTGACTGTTGCAGCTCGTCGAGGGCGGCCAACGCCAGCGCGCATGGGCGGCCGACGCCGACGATCGTTTGCCCGTCGGTCGCGTATCGTTCGATCTTCCGCCATGCTTTCCCGCCCAATAGACGGCGATTCAGCCACGCCCCGAGCGGCAACGGCTCGATGGGCAAGGCGGGCACGTTCATCACCCGGATGCGTGGATCGCGCAGCGACGCCTGATTGGATAGTCCCGGGCCGCGACGCAAGTCTTGCCACCGCGGCAAACGGCAGGGATACGGATTCACCCACAGCACCGACTCCGCGCCCCATTCGAGCCAAGCACGCACCATGAAGTGCGGTCGTTGGGCATAACTGTCGGCTGCAACGGGTGAAAAATAGAGTAATTGCATGGAAATTGCCCGGGTATTTCAAATGGATCAGAAGGGAGAAGAGAGAAGAGGGAAGGGAGAATTTCGGAGCAACGTTGGGACGGCAGTTGTACTGCCATCCCTGCTTTCCCGTGGGGGGGCGGCAGTACAACTGCCACCCCAACCGGCAACCATCGCCTTGCGATCACAAGGTTTCATTATCAACTCCTTCTCTCTTCTCTCTTCTCTCTTTCCTCTTCTCTCTTCCCTCTTCTCTCTTCTCTCTTCCGCGCTATGCCGCTTGCCGTTTTTCTCCCTGATTGTTTTGTTGCGTGTACGCCTTGATAACCTCCTCGGCCGGGCCGATCGGCCGCATCTTGCCGTGGTCGAGCCACAGCACCCGATCGCACATCAGTTCCAACGACTTCATGTCGTGGCTTACGACGATTACCGCCCGCGCGCTGGACATCAGCGACTTCATCCTTTCGCGGGCCTTCGTCTGGAAGGCCATGTCTCCGGCGGAGAGGACTTCGTCGATGATGAGGATTTCCGGCGCGATTGCCGTGGCGATGGAAAAGGCCAGCCGCACTTTCATGCCCGACGAATAGTAGCGGACGGGCATGTTCAGAAAGTCTCCCAACTCGCTGAACTCGGCTATGGGCTGAATTTTTTCGCGGATCGAGCGCGGCGTCTCGCCTTGCAAATATCCGCGATACATAATGTTTTCCCAGCCGTTGGCGTCGGTCTCGAACCCCAAGGCGATGTCGAACAACGCGCTGATTTTGCCGACGACCTTTCGCCGGCCGCTTGTGGGCGGGTAAATGCCGGCCAGCAACTTCAGCAGCGTACTTTTGCCGGCGCCGTTGGGACCGATAATCCCCAGCCGGTCGCCCTCTTCGACCGTGAGGTTGATGTTTTCCAGTGCCTGGACCTCGAAGGAGGTCTTTTTCGAGCGGCGGAACAGCCCGTGGAGCAGGTAGTCCTTGAAACTGATCCGGCCGGCGCGTCGCACCTGGAACTTTAGCCCGACATCGTCTAATTTAATCAGCGTCATTGCGTCAGAGGTAAAAGATCATTCGCTTTTCAAAGCATCTCAGGGCCAACATGGCGGCGCAGACGACCAGCAGGGCGAAGAGCGAGCTTGCGCCTATCGCCCATAGCGATGGAAGTTCGCCGTCCAGAAGCGGCTTGCGGATCAACTCCAAAAGCATGGCGAAGGGGTTGTAGTTGAAAATCAGCGCGAAGTGCGGCGATTTGCTCAACATCATTTTTGGGGGGTACAAGATCGGCGTCAAATAGAACAACATTTGCATTACGATTCCGATCAGGTGCTGCGAGTCCTGAAAAAGCACGTTGGCCACGCCCATACACACCGCCAACGACCAGCCGATGACGAACAGCAGCACAAACGTGGGCACAAGACTAACCAGGGCCGGAAGGTTCCCGAACCCATTGACGCACCAAACGAACACCGAGGCTATGGCGAAGCCCAGTATAAAATGGAAGCCCGCGCCCAAGGTGGCCCGCAACGGATAGATCGCCAGCGGCGCGGGATGCTGGCGGATGTAGGATTCACCCTGGAAGAAGCTCTGGCATCCCTGCATCACCACGGCCGTGATGAATCCCCAAAACGTCAACCCGGTCAGCAGATACGGCGCGAACTCGCGGATCGATTGGCCGAAAATCCGGCTGAAGACCAGGCACAAGACGGCGGTCATGGCGATCGGTTGCAACAGGGACCAGCCGATGCCGATAACGGTTCCCCGATAGCGTTTGCGGAGGTCGATGCGTACCAGGGCCATCCAGAAGTGCCGCAGCCGCCAAATACTCGATAGATACCCGGTCACTTGAGCCTCCCTGCTCAATCCTGGGCGCGCTCCTCCAGACGCGACTTATCACAAAACGCATGATAAGGATACGCCCCAACTTGGGGCGACAGTATACAACCGCCGCCCCCGGCAAATCAATAGAAAAAGGGGGCAGCCCTTAGGTTATCATGCCTTTCATAATAGGGAAGATGCGTCGCCTTTGACGAGCAGGAAAGTAGGGTGGGACAAGCGAAGCGCAGTCCCACCATGCCTATTTCCCGCTGTTGGTGGGACTGCGCTTCGCTTGTCCCACCCTACACGGGCTTTTCCGCAACAGAGACACAATAGGGAAGATGTGTCGCCTTTGACGAGCAGGAATTAGACCCGGAGGCTATCCGAAAAGCCCCCCCTCGGGGGGCATTTTCATTTTTCGGATAGCCTCTCAGAAGGTCTGGCCCCCTTTGTGATTTGCCTTCGGCGTGGTTCTCAAATAGAATGCATTGGTTGGTTAAGTTGGTTGGAACGCCGCCGGCGGCGGCAATCCCGCCTTTCCGCCCCACCTTATTTTCTACCCACCTAAGGAACAAGCAGATGCGATCCCTTGTAAATGGTACGGTATTAGCTTTGATGCTCCTGATGTTTACGTGTACGTCGTTGTTTGCCGAGCCGGCCGCGCCGGACAAGCCGGCCGACAAACCCGACCCCTACGCGGTGCCGGAAGGTTCGACCCAGGACCTTGTTGATTTCCTCAGTAAGTTAGCCAAGGTAAAACCGGCCAACGCCGAGGAGGGCAAGAAGATGCAGGCGGCGCTCATTAAGGCGGCCGACGGGATATTGGCCGCCGAGCCGGACGAGAAGCAATTGGCGTTGGCCGTCGGCGCGAAATCGCAGGCCCTGGGCGACAATTTGGACGAGCTGGCCGAGTTCGCCGCCCAGTTGAAGAAGGACGGACACGCGAAATTTGCCCACAATGTCCGTGGCTTCGCTCTCGGCCGCAAGTTACAGCTAGCTCCTCTCACGCAGGAAACGATCAAGGAACGGACCACGGAGATCGTAAACTTCCTCTCCGAGGACACGGTAGACGCGGGCATGGACGCTCAACTGGCCAAACTTGCCGGGCGGATGGCCGAAATGTCCGGAGACGGACAATTCGCCGCCGACACCTACCGGAAGCTTCAAAAGATTTTTACCGGCAGCACGGATCCGAGGGCCGTCCGCATCGGCAAGGCGATGGAGGGACTCGTCCGCCGGATGTCTTTGGTGGGCCACCCCATGACCATCGAGGGCGCCATCCTCGGCGGCGGACCGTTCGATTGGTCGAAGTATCAAGGCAAGGTCGTGCTGGTGAACTTCTTCGCCACCTGGTGCGCGTCCTGTCGGCGCGAGATAAAAAAAATCAAGAAAAGCTACGACCTCTACCACGACAAAGGTTTCGACGTCGTCGGCATCAGTTGCGACCGGAACCAGACCATGCTCGAGAAATTCGTCAAGGACAAGAAGTTGCCCTGGCCGATCGTTTACGGCGATAAGAAACCCAGCCCCACGGTTGCGTACTACGGCATAGAGGGGCTTCCGCAACTGATCCTCGTCGGCAAGGACGGCAAGGTAATCACCCTCGATGCCCATGGAGACAGGCTTCTGAAGGAGTTGGAGAAACTCCTTGGCCCCGCCGAAGAGAAGGCCCCTCCCGGATCAGACGCCTGAGAACGTGTTTTGAAATTTGAAATATCCGTATTTAGCCCCGTATCCGTATTTAGCCCCGGGTGAATACACCCGGGGCAAGCGGTTTTTCACGGTCAATCCGGCCCGCCGTGTATTCACGGCGGGCTAAATATTGGCGTCGAGCAGACGGACCTGGTGTCCTGCCCGTTCCAGCACCGCCGCCAGCATCATCATGCCCATCGGACAGGCGAGATGGTTTTGGGTCCGCGAGGGAGGGTAGATCAATAGTATCCGGGCGGACTCGGCCGACATTTGCGGTTCTCCATGGCGTTCTACTATGTCTGTTGACTCTCGGAGTACCACTCTCGCAATAGCCGGGGGCTAACAGCCCCCGGAAGATGCCTGAAATGCGGGCGTTATCCTCCGGGGGCTGTTAGCCCCCGGCTATTCTTTTCGTTGGGGCGGCAGTACAACTGCCGCCCCAACCAGTTTCCACTTGGCGTTCTACTGCACCAACCGCAGTTTGGGATTGGTGATGATTTTCTCGAAGATGTCTTTTAGAACGGCCTCGTAGGCGGCCGGATCGGCGGTGCCGCGGGGGCTTTCGCCGTCCGTGTTGGCGGTGGCGCCCATGCGGGCCATGCGGTCCATGAAGTCGTAATCGCAGCCCCCCCCGACGCCCGCCGCATAGAGGTTCCAGTTCTCGCCCTGCACGATCGAGGTCTGCATCAGGGCGGCGTTTTGGGGATAACTGCCGCTGCTGTAAAAATTGTCGCTGGGATATTCGGCCTTGTACGTGTTGATCGCTGTGGACGAACTCTCGTAGAGGTTCGGCCTCCCGTCGGTCAGGAGCACGACGATCTTGTTCGTCCTTTCCCGCCCCAGTCCGCCTTGGCTTTGCGGCTTGATGTGGCTCTTCGCCAGGTTCAGTCCCGCTTCGGTGCCGGTGCTGGCGCCGTAATTGCTGCACGCCTGGAGCCGCGTGCAGGCCGTCATTGCGCTGTAGAAATCGCTGGTCAGGGACTGTTCGATCTTGGGGCTGGTGTTGTTGATCTTGTCGAACGTGATGATCGAGACCTGATCCCGCTGATCCACGTTGGATATATTTGCATTGCGGCTCTGGATTACCTGCATGGCGGCGATCAGTGCGCGGCGGCAGGAGTGGGTGGGCATCTCCCGAGGCGGAAACTGGAACGATTGCCCCTCAACCGACTCGGTATGTTTCGGGCAATCGGGACTTTCGAGCGACAGCGGCGTGTAGGTCGATCCGTCGGGCCGCCTCTCCCGCCCGTTGTCCATCATGAACGTAACGTAGCTTTTATAGCCCAACTTCGACCGATACGAGTCGATAAAGCTCTTCCAATAGCTGTAATTGACGTCGGCGTTCGGCACGGGGACGGCGGCGGGCATCAGCCCCGAGTCCGCTATCTGCACCTCCATCACCCACGCATAAGCCTTCCACGTCTTGTCGGGATCGTTATTCCCCGTTACTCGATACCGCGAATCGATCGACGGTTCTCGCAACGGGCCCTTGTTCTCCGTGAGGTGGTAAACCCAGTTACTAGTATTACTGATCTCCAGCGGTTGACCTGCATACTGCGAATTGCCGGGGTACGTCCCGAAACCGAAGTCGTCGTAAACCTGCTGAATCAGGGTGCTGTTGGCGCTAGATATACTCGGGTTGGTGTCGTAGCTCATCGATCCGGAGAGGTCCACGACGAAAGCGATGTCGCGGGGGTTGACCGTGGCGACGGCCGAAGCCTGCTGGGCCAGCGACGAGAGCCCGAAAAGACGGCCGAAGAACAGCGCCGTTTCGCCGCCGCTGTCGGCGCTGGTGCGGACCGTCACTTTGACGGCGGTTCCCAACTGTCCCGACGGCAAGGGGATGAAGGTATTGGCGCCGGCGTCCCAACTGCCGAACTCGACGTCGCCGGCGTTCAGTTGAACGTGTCTTCCCGCGACCATGTTGGCGTCGGCGAACTCTTGAGCGGTCTGGACCATCTCGGCTTGCGACCGGCCCGAACTGCCCGCGGCGGCCAGCGCCGCGGCGTCGGCCGCCGTCTGAAGCTGCGTGCGGACCACGCCGATGTATCCGATGTCCACCGCAAAGGCGATGAATCCCAGCAGCATTACGAGCGTGATGGCGGCCAAGACCGCCATCACGCCGCGGCGTCGTATATTCGGTTTCGATCTTGAACGTTTCATGGCGGATCTCGCAGATTGATGTTGGCAACCCCGGCGGGCAAGCCGTTGGACAGCGTCCTATACCACTGTCGTGAATGGCCGACGGACCGCGTCCGCCATTGCACTTTTTCACTTCGGTCCCATAACAAACCTCGCGAGCGCCGAGACGTTCGCCTTTTCCCGCGGCCCTGTTGGGCGGGACCATCGGCTTCGGCGGCCTGGCATGCTCCTTGCGGAGTCCCATGGCTTTGCGTCCCGACCTCGCGATCGGTTTGCCTTTTCGGCGTCGGCCAGTCCCGCATTTTTCACCGGAACGGACCTATTCCCATCCATAAATTCTCTAGGTCGGAATCGGGGCCTTGTCAAACCGCGAAGACCCCGGCGGTGGCATTGCCCCACCTGCCTGGCAAAGCGTTGCCGTTGATAACGATCTTATGGGTGGAAGACCCCCAACCCGGGTGAATTATTTAGCCCCGGGTGAATACACCCGGGGCGTTCACAGGGGACTGTCCCAATTTTCGCGGCGTGAGGGACATTGCCAGGCGAATTGACTTGACCGCCGCGAAAATGGGACTGTCCCCCTGGCGCCGCGGGAAGGGGACAGGTCCATGTTTTCGGCCAACGGTTCGTCGGCAAAATGCGTTTTTTCGCCGAAAAATGGACCAGTCCCCGGCCG
>JAHIKV010000319.1 GCA_018897395.1 Planctomycetota bacterium
AGGTCTCCGCTCTTTGCCTGTCAAGAAATATACTATCTTTTACCGCATAAACCCTGCCACATTGGAGATCGTTCGAGTCCTCAGTGGTTATCGAGATATTGCCAGCCTGTTTTAATTGCCGCCATTTGCAAGGGCTATTGCCAAATCTGGTGTATGAAGCACAACGGATTCCGAACCAAATTCCACTATGGGGCAACAGTTCCGTATCCTGTCCCCGGAACTCGGCGCGGGAGTTTTGACGTCGCGCTCTGCGGTAAATTTGGAGCGAAACGTAAAATTTGTCCAACAGCAGCGCCTTGTTATAAGCTAGGCGCATAGATAACGTCAGAAAATGAGTTTTGGACAATTCTCCAGTGACCACCTGGCATAGATCGGACAGATGGATTATTTTCTAAGTCTTGGTATATTGCACGCACAGAAACCTCTTTACTTATTGTTTGGCCATCTACCTCAAAATACAGCTCAGCTATTACATGTGTGACAGCCGCAGATTGATCATCGATACCTAATATTTTGAATGAAGCCGGTATATGTTTGCCAAAATCTTGTCGTG
Organism: Planctomycetota bacterium; assembly: GCA_018897395.1. Classification (GTDB taxonomy): domain Bacteria; phylum Planctomycetota; class Planctomycetia; order Pirellulales; family Thermoguttaceae; genus JAHIKV01. The sequence continues at coordinate 554 of JAHIKV010000319.1, forward strand.
CCATACCCGCTTTTTTGCCTTTTGGCGTGTCAGTAAAATATAAAAGGGCCTCAGCAATGGGACCAAATCGTTTGTTACACCAATGATCTAAAAAAGCAGCTACAGCCAACTCTGGTGTGTTTTTAGGTAAGTTCGCAACTTCCCCTTGGAAGGGAAGATAAGGGATGTTTTCAGTATTTCTTGGCTGCCATTCCTCGATGGCCTTTTTTATACGATTTGTTTCAGAGATTTGTGTGAATATTTGTTTCCAACTCACTTTCTCTTTTGGCTTGGGTTCTTTTTTTCCATTGTCCAGTGCCCCAGCCCAATCTTTAGCTGCAAATAAAGCAGCCCAACATTTTGCCGCTACAACTTTATTGTCAAAGGCAAGTTCTCGACCATGAAGTATTCCATTTCTATATGGAATGGAAATCGAATCTTCATTTGTTTTATTTCTACCTTTAGTCAGTATAGAAGCAAGTGTTTGAAGCCCGGTCTCGTGCGCAGCAATGCAATCCCAAGCCGTTAGGTCTACATTCTTCGCAAAAAAGCCCACATGCTTTGAAACATCGTTTACAAGGCCATCTAACAAGCTAAGCAATAGCGGAACACACGCATGATATCGACCAGATAAGTAATCCTCTTGTGCTAACTCGGCGAGCCTAATCCTTTTTCGAAAATCATTGTTACCAATAAACCGTAATATTCCCCACTTTAACATTTCTTTATCATATGAATCAGCCAAGTATTCTTCTGCTGATATTAGCCCTTCGGATTCATGTAAATCTATCGCAGATTTCATTACATCTAGGTTCATACTCTCGTAGGCTATCCAGCCATGCTGCGAGAATAATTCATTAAACCGGTCAGGAATTAATAGAATTGAGGCCTGCTCTTTAAGCCTCGAGAGGTCGGAGAAAACACTGTCCAGCTTTGGAAACAGTTTTCTAGAAAATGGGATAAGCCGATATAGCGCGTCAAAGCTATCAAAGGCGTTAATTTGCTCAATAATTTCCTTGGTCGTTGGGTTATCAGCTATCTTTGAATCCTTGCTCATATTATTTCCTGGTGCTTATAATGCTAAATTCAGCCGACCGCGCCACTGAAGGTGCAGAAAAAAAATCGGAAGCTCCACGCGGTAGGCTGAAGTGCCTGATTGGGCGATTTTTGTCGGTTGGTTTTCACGAAAAATAGATCTGCCCCCTTTTTCCTACAAAGCCTGATTCTGCTGGATTATATGGTCAAGCTGTTGCTCGACCCTACGGCCTTGGCCATCTTCCTTCACCGCGAAAAGAAACAGGCAACGCTTTTCGCTGGACTCCTGCCACTGGTGGCCAATCTGCGCTTTTTCCCGTGAGTCGTCATTGGTTTTGTACGGCTCACCCTTGTACTCCACCACCAGCACGCGGCCATCGGTCAGTTCGCAGACAAAGTCCGGGTAGAAGTAATCGTCAGCGGTTGGCAGCCAGAAGGAAAAACGGCTTTCTTTCTCAACATTACGCACCCAATGTTTCACCGCCGGGTGCGCGTCTATGGCCCGAGCACAGGCAAACTCCTCGGCCGGTGTTCCATCGGCCCGTTTTTCACGCAAGTCATGGATCACAGGATAGTAATGCTTTCGGAAACGGTAGCGGCCGGAGTAATATGGATGACGCGCCGGATAATGAGTCGGGAGGAAAGAAAAGGCGTAGCGGAAACTGTCTTCCAGCCGTGGCGCAGCGAGAAAGCCGGGCAGTGATTTTTGAAAACCCGTCTTGACCGCGTTTTGCCTGCGCCGCTCGATTTCCCGGCGAATGGCCTCGGCAAGCTGGTATTTCGCACGGAGCAAAGCGGTAAGGGTAAGGCCACGGTCAGCCATTAGGTGGCGCACCAGCACCAGCAACCACTTGATCAGCGTTGACTGACCAACATCCATCTGACGGCATTCGCGGTCCAGCCAGCGGACCAGATCGTTTTCGGTGGCATGGGCGACAATTTCGTTCAGGTGCAGTTGTCGGCTGTCCGTTTCCTCCAGCACCACCTTGCCGCCCTCAACGTCGATCTCAAACGTCGCGCCCTGTTCCCGGATAGAAAACCCGGCAAGATTTATGGGCTCGGCAAAGAGATCAAACTCGCCCAACTCGGAAAGCAGCCGTTTTTCCACCGGCTGTAATTCTCCGTCCCAATTCAGGCAAAGCTGCGGCAAGGGCGCAAAACGCTCGCCACGGGCGGATGGCGCCAATAGCGCATCCTGCCGGACACGCGCCTTGTCGATGGCTTCCTTTACCTTGGGTTGATGTTTGCCAGGGCAGGAGGCCAACAGAAAATCCTCCACCTTTTCCGATAACTCGCCGCGCACGATAACCGTTGCTCCGGCGGAGGTGGGGCGGATTTCGACGGTATCCTTCAACTCTTCCGGGACCGGCAACGAGGGGGCGGCATCCAGGGAAAGCACCGCCTCGGCGACCTTGGGCGAGACGTGTCCGTCCAGGCCAAACAGGGGGAAAACCTTTTGGATCGGCACGATGGCCATTGCTGCCTCGTAAGCCTCGAAACCCATGTTGTTCACCAGGCGGTCGGCCAGTTGGTCCGCCACCTGCGCGAAGCCCTGCGCCACGATATGCGCATACGCCTTGCCAAGCTCCGCCTGTTGGCGCGGTCGGGCATAAGGCATCCGCAAGACCCGGCCCAGCAACTGCTCCACGTCCTTGGCGCTTTTGGCATCCTGTAAGCTGCACAGCACATAGGCAAAGGGGCAATCCCAACCCTCTTTCAAGGCCTCCACGGTAATAACAAAGCGGATGGGGCAAAGCGGGTCGGCAAGCACGACGCCGTCAAGTTCCTTCTGGTCGCCGGTGGCCACGGCAATCTGTTTGCGGTCCAGCTTTTCACCGTCCTGGCTGATCAGATGTTCCAGCAGTTTTTTTACCGTAACCTCGCCGTTTATCGGCTCGGCCTGAAACAGCAATACCGGCCTGATGTACTCCGGCTCTTGAGCGGCAAGATTCTCCAGCCGGTCACGGGTGAGAATCGCATCCCGCACTGCGTCTTTCCAACCGGTGGGGTGCTCCATCAAGACAATGGGCAGTTTGATCATGTCCTCGTTCTGCAAGGCCTGCGCGCCCACATGGTACAGGACGTTGCTGCCCGAGGCCGGGGTGGCGGTAAGCTCGACCACGCAGGCGGGGAACAGGTTTTTCAGGGTGCGAAAGGCTTGCTCGGTGCGGTTGTTGTGCGCCTCGTCTACGATGACGATGGGCTGGTTGAGCGCCAGCCAGTTGGCCAGCGAGGCCTTGACTCGGCCAAGATCAGCGTCGGTCAGATAGGGTTGCGCGACGATGTCCGCCTCGCTCACTCGGTCCAGCCCTGCCTCTTGCTGCGGGGTTAGCCTCTGGAAATGGCGGGCAAAGTGTTCGTCAAAGGAATAGACATTGCGCTGGCTTTTTTCCTTCACGTTGAACGACTGAATGGTCGCCACCACAACGATGGCCGATTGTCCCACATCCTGCGGTCCCACCGTGGCCAGGTCGTCCAGGGCGCAGACCCGCACCCGCTCGCCGAAGTATTCGGTCAGCGCTTCGCGGCAGGGGTGGCGGGGGGTGGCGAGCGAAATCAGAGTCTGGCTGCGGATGGCGTCGGAGGGCACCAGCCACAAGGCCAGCGGGGCATCGGTGTTGCAGAACGACTTTCCGATCCGCGCCACTGCGTGCGCCGCCAGAAAGGTTTTGCCGCCGCCGGTGGGGATGCGCACGCACACGGCGGGTACTTCCCCCAGGGCCTCATCACTGTAGGGCGCTTGGCGGGTTTGCCCCAGCCTTTCTTTTACTGGCGCGCAACTCCGCCACGCCTCCGCCAGCCCGGCCATGCGCACCTGGCGAAAGAAACCGTCCAGGGCAACGAGGGCCTTTTCCTGATAGTCCTTCAGTTTGAACATGGTCAACGCGCCTTGATGTCGTAAGGGATTTGCTTGAAGACGATACCGGCCCCGCGCAGCCGCGCCTCGCCCAGTCGGGTGGTTTCGCCGTAGATCACCCGTGGGCCGTGGTGGGGAAATTCTGCCTCCAAATGGGCCAACACGGCGGAGGTCAACACATTGCCGCCCTGCGGCCTCCTGTCGCCCAGGATGCCGTTGTAGAGCAGGTAATAAGCGGTGTTGTTGTGGATGCCGAGCAAGGGAGAAATCCCCCCGCGCTCCGCGCTTCCCCCCTTTGACAAAGGGGGGGCAGGGGGGATTTTCCACGGGTCTCCGGTCTCGAAATGCCAGAGGTAGGCGGCCAGAGCCGGGAAGCGCACAGCCGGATGGATACCGCCCTCGGCATCGAACACCGGTTCGCCCAAGGTGTGGAAGCGAAAGCCGCCCCCGCCCTGCCAGTTCATTGCCTTGGAGATGCCGCCCTGTTCGCCGTTGATTACTTTTTCCAGACGGGGCAGGCAGTGGGTGACGGCGTGTTCGCCCATTTCGATGCCGATCCAGCGGCGGCCCATTTTCTGGGCCACGGCAGCGGTGGTGCCGGAACCGAGGAAAGAGTCGAGGACAAGATCGCCGGGGTTGGTGGCGATAAAAAAAATGCGTTGGACGAGTTTTTCTGGCTTGGGGGTGCCAAACACATCATCGCCAAAAAGAGCAACGACCTCTTTCTTGGCGTCTTGCGTGTGGCCTACTTCCTCGTAGGGCCAATAGGTTTGGGGTACAATTCCTTGTTTGACTTCTGAAAGGAAGCGCTTCATGGCAGGGACATTGTTTCCGTCCTTGCCCCACCAAATGCGATTATCGGCGTCAATTTCATCGAATTTGTTTTTTGAAATTCGCCAATAGGTGCCTGGTGGTGGTCCTGGAATTTTTCTCCCCGAAGGACAGGCTATTGGATAAATGCCTAAGCTGTATGGATTCCTTGCGGACAAATCACTCGGTTTCCAAGGGCCTCGCGGGTCATGGTCGGGGTTTTTGTAAGCCTTGTCTTGTTTCTCTGAACGAGGCATAGGGTTAGGCACCCAGGTATCGGCAGATTTTCCATAAATCAAAATATAGTCGTGGTCTTCGGAAAAGTGTTTCGCACTTGATTTGGGAGAGTAATTTTTCCGCCATATCACTGTTGCCACAAAATTTCCCCGTCCAAACACCTCATCCATCAACACCTTGAGGTAATGCGCCTCGCGGTCGTCAATGGAGACCCAGATGCTGCCATCCTCGGCCAGCAGTTCCCGTAGCAGCACCAAACGGGGATATATTAATGAGAGCCACTGGGAATGCTCCAGCTTATCGTCGTAATGAGTAAAGGCGGATTGGGTGTTGTAGGGCGGATCGATATAGATACACTTCACCTGCCCCCGGTAGAACGGTAGCAGGGCTTTCAAAGCCTTGAGGTTGTCGCCCTGAATCAGCAGATTCTCCGCGCCGGTGTCGCCATGGGCGGATTCAAATTGCAGCAGGTGGTAGGGCACTTCGGCGGCGCTGGTCGCCGCCTGGGTTTTGTTCACCCAATCAAGAAAGGGCATGGAGTTATCCTTGTCGGTGTCGCTGGTGTGTTTTTCCTTTCCCGGATGTGAATTTATTCAATCTTCATACCTGACAACCCCCGTCTTTTCAACCCATTATCCTTTAAAGCCAAGCCGGGCCGGACTCCGGCAAAATATCATTGCGGCGGCAGGCAAAGAGCGATATACAAATGGAAATCAATTTTCCCCCTGTTTAACCCGACCATCAAATCATAACCTTGCAGCCAATTATCCGATGAGTACACCCAGTTCCGATTCCGCCTCCGTCTACGACGAAAGCAAGATCAAGACCCTCAGTTCCCTGGAGCATATCCGGCTGCGGCCCGGCATGTACATCGGCCGACTCGG
>JAHIKV010000215.1 GCA_018897395.1 Planctomycetota bacterium
CCCCCTTGCCACAATTCTGCCGCTTCGTGTACCCTTTTCTCATGGCGGTTTCTCCTTTTTTGGTTGAAAGTGGTCCGAGCTACACCGCCCGGACCTGAGGAACCGCCATTTTCTATTTCAACTACGCAGGGGACAACCTCGCGCCTCTGCGGTGGGGAGAAAAGGCGGTTTTTCGCCACCAATAGGGTGGGGTCTACCCAACAATCCGTTTGACAATTATTTTTGCGCTGGTTAGGGTAGATATTTACTGTCACCGAGTTTCTGTTGCGGAAAGTGCCATGGGATCTTTTGTCATTCTGAGCGAAGCGAAGAATCTTGCATGGAAGCGGGTTGCAGGTGAGATCCTTCGCTGCGCTCAGGATGACAGAGCAGGCGAGATCCTTCGCTTTTCTGGTTCCCATGCTCTGCGTGGGAACCCATGTTTTTCGACGCTCTGAGGTTGTCGTACTTTTCTGGGGACCACGAAACCGCGCTGCGATACGCGAAATCGCCGGGATCGAGATTTTCGGTCGTTGAGAGATTTGAGAGATTTGAGAGATTAAAAAACTATCGAAACTATCTGAAAACCGTGTGCCGCTGCTTGCGAACAAGCAGCGGCACACGGCGAGCACTCGTGGATGCAGGGATGCCCGGAATGAACGCGCACGGACGGGCATATTGGAATGCGTGGAATGCGGTTGTCGCACGTGTTTTTAGGCCGCGTGCGCCACCCACGGGAACGGAGTATGCCCTGAGATTTATGATTTATGATTTATGATTGCTGATTTATGATTTGCCTTTTCTGACCTCTGATTTGTCGGCATCGTGAAGTTGCACCAACGCAAGAGGAAACACCGGCCGCCGCCCGTCCAGCGCCGGGAGGAAATTGGGACATCATCTTCTTCTTCATCTCCAAAAGGTGTCGGGCTGGGTGGCACTGCCGGCTTGTCCGGCAGTGTTCAGTTCGACGCCGACCACTGCCGGACAAGCCGTCAGTGCCGCCCGGCGCCGGGGCAAACGGTTTCCGACGCCTTTTTCATCGCCTTTTCCGTGCTGGGCGGCGCGATTCTGGCGGCGGCGTTTGTTTGGGCGTACTGGCCCACGCTGGTCGGCCTGGTCGCCGCGTGGAACCGCGAGCCCGACTACTCGCACGGATTCCTCGTCGCGCCGTTGGCGGTCTATTTTCTCTGGGTCCGACGGGACAGTTTTCCGAAAAAGGGGTCAGAGGGCAGAGATCAGAGGGCAGAGATCAGAGGGCAGAGGGCAGAGGGCAGAGATCAGAGGGCAGAGGGCAGAGGGCAGAGGGCAGAGATCAGAGATCAGGGGTCAGGGGTCAGGGATCGGCAATCATCATTCATCATTCATCAATCTCCTGGTTCCCGGCCCCTGACCCCTTTTTCGTGGCTGGGCCTGGGACTGATCGCCGCCTGCGTCGCCGCGCGGGTCTTCGGCGCGCACTTCTATCTCGACGCCATCGACGGCTGGTCGATCATGCTCTGGGTCGGCGGGGTGGTGTTGCTGCTGGCCGGGCGGAAGGTGTTTTGGTGGAGTCTGCCGTCGATCGCGTTTCTGTGGTTCATGGTGCCGCTGCCGTTCCGCATGGAGCGTTGGTTGAGCCTGCCGCTGCAGGGAGCGGCCACCAAGCTGAGTTGTTGGATATTGCAGGCCCTGGGGCAGCCGGCCTTGGCCGAGGGACACGTCATCTTTCTCGGCGATCACCGGCTGGAAATCGAGCAGGCCTGTTCCGGCTTGCGGATTTTCGTGGGGATCACGGCCTTGGCGTTCGCCTACGTGATCGTGGCGCGCCGGGCCTGGTGGGAGAAGGCGCTGTTGCTGTTGAGCGCCGTTCCGATCGCCTTGCTGGCCAACGCCGCGCGGATCGTCGCCACGGGCCTGCTCTATCAATATGTTTCGGGAGAGGCGGCGAAGAAATTCTCCCACGACGGGGCGGGCTGGGTGATGATCCTGTTGGCCGCCGGGATGTTCGGGCTGGTGTTGTGGTACTTGTGTCGGCTGGTGCAAGAGGTCGAACTGGTCGGAGTCGGCGACGTCGTTCGCCGGGAACGAGTGTAGGAATGCTTTTAGCCCGCATCTCTCACCATACGGGGACAATCCGGCGCAGTGCGCGTGACACTAGCCCGAAGCGCAAGCGAGGGCAACCCGTTGCCGGGCAACCCGTTGCCAGTCCCTCGCTTGCGCTTCGGGCTAGTGTTTGGTGATGAGAAATACGGTTTGGAGTAGAATCGCATGTCCGAATTACAGCCGGTGCGGAGGAAGAGCGTCGCCCGACCGGCCGCCACTCTGGAACAGAGCCTTTCGCCCCGGTTCGTCCTGGACGCGCTGAGGCGTTGGTGGATGGTGGCCGCGCCGATCGGTTTGCTGCTGGCGGCCGCGGGCGGCGCGACGGTCTACCTGCTCTTCGAGCCGGTCTACGAAGCGGCGGCCTGGTTCAAGATCGAAGAACGCACGCCCTTCCTGGCGTTCGAGACCAAGGACGATGGGCGATCGAATCTGTTTTTCCAAACGCAGATCGAGACGATCCGCAGTCCCTTGGTGCTCGGGCCGGTGCTCAAGCGTCCGGAGATCGCCCGCTTGCCGGAAATCGCCCGGCAGCCCAGCAAGGCGGCGTGGCTGGCCAGGCAAATCCGCGTGGCCTCCGTGGGGAAGTCGGAGTTGTTCTGCGTCCTTTACGCCGGCCCGGACCCGACGGACGCCGCCGGCGTGGTCAACGCGGTGACGGAATCGTATTTCAAGCTCCGCGATCAGAGCGACACCGAACGGAACCAACGGATCATCGACCTGCTGGGGCGGGAGGAGGATAAGCGTTCGAGGGAAGTGCTGCGGCTGCGCGACAACCTGCGCGGCCTGGTCAGGGAGGCGACCGGCAAGGACCCCTTCTCGGGCAATCTGGAAGCGGATTCGCCCCAGAAACACCCGCTGGCCGACCTCGAAGGCCGGCTGATCGCGGCGCAGGTGGAGCGCACGGTGCTGGAGGCGAGGATCAAGGCGACCGAGGAGGAATTGGAGGCGAATAAGCGGGAAGAGGATTCGTCCGCCGGCGGGGAGGACGTGTTGGCGTCGAAGCACGAGGCCGTATTCCGGGATGCGACGGCCGACAAGATCATCGAGGACAGCGCGGAAATGCAGCAGCAAAAGGCCCTGATCGCCGTCAAGTGGTCGAGGCTGATGGATATCGGAGAGAAATCGGCCAGGGGCAAGGAGGCCGCCGCGTACGTGCGGCTGGCCGACGAGATCCGCGGCGACGAGCAGGCGCTCGACCAATTGCGCGAAGAGATGAAGCCGCGGGCGCGCCACGAGGCGGAACTGGCCATCATCGCCAGGCGGTCCGCGATGGGAGCGGCCAAGATCGAAAGACGGATGGAAGAACTCGCCAAAATGCGGTCGGATCGGGAAGCCTACCGCGTGATGGAGGAAATGCTCGAGGAGCGTTACGACGAGCAGCGGAAAAACATGGAGCAAAGCAGCGGCGACACCATGGAGTTGCGGTTCAAAAGCGATGAGTTGACCCGGGCGGAAAAGGTGTTCGAGTTGATCGCGCAGCGGGCGCTGCAGCTTCAGACGGAGCGTGGGGCGCCCGCCCGGGTCACGCTGATGCAGTCGGCGGAACCCCCCCGCGCTCCCGTGGCGGTGTTTCCTTACCGCAACGTGGCGCTGGCCGTTCTGGCATGTTTCTGCCTGCCGTTTGCTTTGGCGGTTTTCTGGGAACGGCTGGTCGGGCGAGTCAGCGACTCCCAATCGCTGGAACGGCAGTCGAATCTTACCGTTCTCGGCGAGATCGCCCAACTGCCGGTGCGCACTCCCATCGTTCGCGGTTCCGCCAGCGCTCGGGTCCGGCACGACTTGAGACTTTTCGAGGAAAGCATCGACAGTTTGCGCACGAGCCTGGCTCTGTCGGAGGAGCTTGGGGGCATGAGGGTGCTGGCGATCACCAGCGCGGCCAGCCGCGAGGGGAAGACCAGCGTCGCCGCGCAGTTGGCGGTGAGCTTCGCTCGAGCCACGGGGCAGCCGCTGCTGTTGATCGACGGCGACATGCGCCGCCCGGACGTCCATAACGTGTTTGAGGTCCCCTTGGAGCCGGGTCTGACCAAGGTGCTTGGCGGCCAGTGCAGCTTGGAAGAGGCGATTGTCACGAGTTGGAGCGAGTTAACACACCTGCTCCCGGCGGGGAGACTGGAAGTCAGTCCGCACAGCCTGTTGGGGAACGGGGCGTGGCAGTCGGTGCTGGCGAAGATTCCCTCCCGCTATCGGTACGTGTTGATCGATACCCCGCCAATGCTGTCCGCCAGCGAAGCGTTGGTGCTGGCGAAGGCCGCCGACGCGTCGTTGGTGTGCGTGATGCGCGACGTGAGCCGGGTCGACCAGATCCGCAAGATCCTCGATCGGTTGGCGGCCGTCGGCAGCCGCCCCGTCGGCCTGGTGCTCAACGGGGTTCCGGCGAAAGACTATTCATATCGTTGGGGCGACTACGGCTACACGCGCGAGGGGGAGCAAGGAGCCTGATGGAACATCCGTCGGATACGAATCAATCGCCGCCGGCCGCGCGCCGGCCCGCCGCCAGGTCGAAGACCATGCGGATTCTCAACACCCGGCTGTTGGTGAAGACGTTGATCGCGGCCGCCGTCATCGGATCGGCGGCCTATTTCTGGTATGCCGTGCAAGTGAAATGGACCGCGGAGGCCATGCTCGAGCGTGCCGAGAAACTCGTTGAAGAGAAAGACGACGCCTCCGCGGCGCAATACTATTTCCAGTACTTGAAGCTGCGGCCCGACGACGCCGGCGTGCAAGTCCTGCTGGCGGAGACGTTCGACCGCGCCGTCAAGGACGCGCCGTCAAAGGTCCAGGCGGTCGAATACTATTACCAAGCGATAGGGGCGGCCCCGGCCGATAAGCGGCGCCCTCTGCACCGCCGCCTGGCCGAATTGCTGATCGAGCTGCGGCGATTCGTTCCGGCGGAGGAAGAAGCTCGAGAACTACTCGAGCTGGACCGGAACGATCCCCAGGGATGGCGGCTGCTGGCACTGGCGCTCTACGGACAATCCCGCGGCGGCTCGATGGGCCGAGACAGGGACCCCGTGCTGGTGAGCGAGGCGCTGCAGCGGGCGCGCGAACTGAATCCGGGCGACACGGAGATCGCCGGCATCCTGGCCGACGTCTATCGCCACCAGCCGCAACTGCTCGACGAGGAACAACAGGGCCTCTCCGACGCCGAGCGGCGGAAGTTGGCCGATCAGGTGGTCGACGACATGGTGGCGGCCGGCCCGGATGACGCAAAGGCCCTGCTGGCCCGCTACCGTTATCGCACCCGCTACCGTTTGCCTGGGGCCAAAGACGATTTGGCGGCGGCGCTGGGCCGCAATCCCGACGATTTGGAGGTCGTCCTGCAAGCGGCCCACCAGGCGCGGCGCGACGCGGAGTCGGCCGAGCGGGAAGGCGGCGCGGCGAAGGACGTCGAAGCATATTTCGAGCAAGCCCGCAAACACTACGAACACGCCATCGAGATTTCGCCGTCGGAGGAACCGGCGTACTTGTGGCTTGGAGAGTTGTACGCCAGGCAGGACAAGCCCGACCTCGCCGTGGAGACGTGGCGCCGCGGCTTGGAAAAAGGGAACAAAGAGAGCATCGACCTGAACTCCCGATTGGCGGACCTGTTGATTGCACAAGGACGGTTGGACGAGGCCGATAAGACCCTCGGCGGACTGGAACGGACGACCGAGAGAATCGGCCCGATGCTGCCTCCGCCCGCAAAGCTGGCCCTGAAACGCTCGAACGATTCGCTGCGGGCGAAATGGCTGGTGCGCAAGGGGCGGTATCTCGAGGCGATCCCCTTGCTGCGGCGCGTGGCGGTCGGCAGGCAGAGCGCGGCAGCCGAGGTGGCGCGAAGCCTGCAAGCATGGCAATGGCTGGGCATTGCCTACTCCGCGATCGGCCAATGGGACCAGGCGGCGTTGGCCTACGAGCAGGCCGCCGCGTTGGGGCCGAAAATGGTTTCGCCGCGTTTGCAGGCCGCGGCCGCTTGGGCCATGGCCGGTCGGCCCGACGCGGCCGAAACCTGCTACGAGCAGGCGCTGTCGCTCGACGCCGCCCCGGAGACGTGGATCGCCTTGGCCCGTGCGCGGTTCCAACGGGAGGTCCGCGCGCCAAGGGCGGCCAGAAACTGGGATTCGTTCGACAAGGCCCTGGTTGAAGCCAAAAAATCCCACGAAGAGAAACCGTTTGCCGACGCGTGGCGGCTGAAGTTGCTTGAGGCCGACTACCTCGTCGCGAGCGGCCGGCAGCGGGAGCAGCCCGACCAGGCGATCCGCGACGCCGTCGAGTTGTGCCGCGCCGCCGAACGGGAGTATCCCGATGCGGCGGGTCTGTGGCAGGCGCTGGTCGCGGCCTACGAGCGGCTCGAGCAGCCCGCCGACGCCGACCGGGTCCTGAAGCGACTGGAAGGGATAAAGGGGCAAGCCGGGGTCGCCTGTCTGTTGCGGGCCAGGCTCCAGGCCGGCCGCGAACAATATGAACGGGCACGAAAGACGTTGACCGCGGGCTTGGAGACGTTGCCGGACGAGATGCGCCCCGCACTGCGGCGTGAACTCGTCCGGATTGCGCTCCGTGAAGGCCGGCCGGACCAGATGCGCGAGCAATTGCTCGGGCTTCACCGGCGGGAACCGACGAATTTGGAACCGGTGATCCGGCTCGTGGAACTGGCCTTCGAGTCGGGAAAGCTCCCCGAGATCGAACGGTGGGAAAAGGAGCTCCGCAAGCTGGAAGGCCCGGACGGCCTGTTCTGGCGGTTTTATCAAGCCCGCCGCTTGTTGGCCGAGGCGAGCGGTCCCGACGACGCCAAGCTTACCCAGGCGTCCAAGCTGCAAGCATTCATTCAGAATCAACGTCCGGCGTGGCCGAAAGCCTACTTGCTCCTGGGGCTGTTGTCGGAGGCCCGCGGCAAGTTTGAACCGGCGGCGGAAGCGTATCAAGAGGCGGTCCGCCTGGGCGAGCGGCTGCCCTTGGCCTACCAACGGCTGGTCTCCCTGTTGCTGCAGATGGACCGGGTCGACGAGGCGGACCACTACTTGCTGTTGATGCAAGATCAAATCGCGCCCTCGGAGGCGCTGTCCTCTCTGGAGATGGTCGTCGCCGCAAGGCGAGGGCAGATCGATCGCGCGCTGGAAACGGCCCGCCGCGGGGTGCAGCAGCGTCCCGAGGATCCGATCGCACACCTGTGGCTGGGCCAGATGCTGCTGGCCGGCGACAAGATCGAAGACGCCGAAACCACACTGAAGAAGGCGGTTGAGCTGGCGCCCGGCGACACGCGCACCCTCGGCGGGCTGTTTGGTTTCTATATCCGCACAAATCGGCCCACTCGAGCCCGCGAAACACTCCAAGAGATTATCGAGAACGAGAAACTAAGTGAAGCTCAGCGGGCGTCGATCCTGGCGCGGGGGTACGAGTTGTTGGGCGACCGGGAGCAAGCCAAGGCCAACTACCGGAAGGCGGCGCGGCTGGAGGCGGACGACGCGGCGGCCCAACTTCGGCTGGCCGGGTATCTGCTGCGAACCAGCGCCGACGAGGACCGCTCGGAGCCGGAGCAATTGCTCCGCGGCGTGCTCGAGCGTTGGCCCGATTCCAGCCCCGCGCGATGGATGCTGGCCGAGTTGCTGGTGGAGCGCGGCGGCGAGCAGCAGTGGCGGGAAGCGCAGCGCCTGGTAGAGGAGGCGGGCAAGGACCGCACCGTGCCGGAGGTCGGCCGCCGTGTGCAGGCGATGTTGTTGACGCGACGCGGCGGAAAAGAAAATCTCGCCAAGGCAAGGCAAATCCTCGAGGAATTGGTCGTGAGCGCCAAGAAAGCCGTCGCCTCGGATCGGCAGTGGCTGGCCCGACTTTACGAGGTCGACGGCAAGGTGGAATCGGCCCGCCGGCAGTACTTGAAATTGGTGACGCGCGAGAACCCGAGCGCCGCCCACTTGGCTTCCTACGTCGAGTTGCTCCTGCGCCACGATCTGTTCGACGAGGCCGATCCGTGGCTGAAAAAACTGGAGGCGCTCTTACCCGACGAGTTGGGCACGGCGGCGTTGCGGGCCCGCTGGCTCCGCGGCAAAGGCCAATCCGCGAAAATCGAACCCCTGGTGGAAGCCCTGGCCGAGAAACTCTTGAAAGACTTGGCAAAGAACAAACCACGGGAGGCGGAGTTCTCCCTGAGGGTGGGCAATCTGTACTCCACGGTGGACCGGAATCAGGCGGCGGAGCGATGGTATCGCCGGCTGGTCGCGCTGGCGCCGGAACGATACGAACCGCTGGCAAGTGCGCTGGCGCGGCAAGGTCGGATGCGGGAGGCCGTCGAACTTTGCCGCAGCGAGGCAATATCCGACGCCTCCACGCGGCCTGCCCTGATCTTGGCGGTGGTGCTGCTGATGGGCAAGCCATCCGCGGAAGATTTCCAGCTCGCCGAGCCGATGTTGGCCAAAGCCGCCGCGGACCACAAAGACGACGCGGACCTGCTGTCGGCCTTGGCCGGCGTCCGAGTGGTCCAGCAGCGGCTCGATGAGGCGACCGGCTTGTTCCGGCGGGTCCTGACGCTGAAACCAACGGACGTCGCCGCGTTGAACAACCTGGCGACCTTGCTGGCGGAGCAACCCGGCAAGAGACAGGAAGCGATCGAATACATCGAGCGCGCGATACGGATTGTCGGGCCGCAACCGGGATTGCTGGACACCAAGGGAATGATCCTTGTGTTCGAGGACAAGCCGGACGAGGCCGTGCCGCTGTTGGAGGAGGCGGCCGCGACGCCCCAGGCCGATCCGCGGTACCATTTTCATCTCGCGGTGGCTTACGATCGGGTCGGAGAGGCCGAGAAGGCCCGCGCCGCCTTCCTCGCCGCCCGCAAGGGAAATCTGACTCGCCAGGTGCTGACGCCGTTGGACCGGCGGATGTTGGCCGATTTGGAAAAGAAGTTTGACTGACATGAAACGTCGTTGGTTCTTGCCGGGAATCGTTCTGGTCGCCGCCGTGACGATCCTTTCCGGCGTCCTCCAGGGACGCATGCGCAATCGCTGGGGACCGTCGCCCGATACACTCTCTGCCGCCAACAAGCTGGCGGAGATGCCGTCTCAGTTTGGGGACTGGCGTTTACAATCGTCCGGAGAGTTGGGCGAGACGGCGTCGAACATGCTGGAGTGCGCGGGGTACATTGTCCGCAATTACGAGAACCAGGCAACCGGCGACGTCGTTGGCTTAACACTCCTGCTCGGGCCCCCGGGGCCGATCTCGGTTCACATCCCCGAAGTGTGTTTCGGCACCAGAAACTACAAGAGCCTTGGTGAACGAAAGCGGGCGGCAGTCCCCCGCGAGGGAGGATCGGACGACGAATTTTGGACCCTGGACTACAAAGCCAACAACCTCCGTGGGGATTTGCTCCGGGTGTACTACGCGTGGACCACCGGCGACCGCTGGTCGGCCGTGAACGATCCTCGCTTCAAGTTCGCCGGGCAACCATATCTGTACAAGATTCAGCTTTCCTGTCGACTACAGCCGGGGGCAAACGTGCAGTCCTACGATCCCTGCCGCGAGTTCCTCGAAGAATTCCTGCCGGCGGCCGGGAAGTGCTTGATCGAGCCTTCGAGTAACTAACACACAGTATGCAGTCCACCAAGGTCATCATTGCGAGAGCACCATCATGTCGGTCACAAACAGTAGCACAATCGCTCGGAAACCCCACCACACCGTTGCCGCGCCCGCTTGGCGAGTGCCGGCGGCTGATCTTCTGCGTCCTCCGGCATACTTTCGCTGGAAGGTAATTCTCGACCGCACGCTAGCGGCCTTGCTGCTGGCGCCGGGGCTGCCGATGATCGCTCTGATGGTTCTACTGGTCCGTTTGACTTCGCGAGGCCCGGGCATCTTCCGTCAGGTTCGCGTCGGCCAGCGCGGCCGAAAGTTCACGATCCACAAGATTCGAACGATGAGACACGACGCCGAGGCCGCCAGCGGCCCGGTGTGGACCCAGGCGCGCGATCCGCGGATCACACTGGTCGGTAGAGTGCTTCGCAAGTTCCATCTGGATGAGCTGCCCCAACTTCTGAACGTGCTGAAAGGGGAGATGTCGCTGATCGGGCCGCGCCCCGAGCGGCCGGAGTTCGTCCACGTGTTGGCCGAGGCGATTCCGGGCTATCTGAACCGGCTTGCCGTGCCGCCGGGCGTCACGGGTCTGGCACAAGTCAATCTTCCTCCGGACACCGATCTGGATAGCGTGCGCCGCAAATTGGCGCTGGATTGCGAGTACATCCGTCGGGCCGGGCCGTGGCTCGATATTCGCCTCTTCTCGGGTACTTTGCTGCGGATATTCAAAGTGCCCGAACGCTGGCTGCTGCCCGTTCTCGGCCTTCGCAGAAAGGTGACGATCCCGGCAATTCCAGAGGGTGTGTCGTCCGGCGAAAACGGCAACGGCTCGGATCATGCCCCGGCCACGCCGACGAGCGTCCTCATTCAGGCCGCCGGCGATCCGGCCAAGGGCGACGGCGACCCTTCCAGCCACCGCCATCGCCGGAGCAAGCATCTCCGCGGCTACGGCTCTGTTAAGCCCAGGTGAAGGCGGACTCGGAGATGCTCAACGTCTTTACGGTCGATGTCGAGGACTACTTTGGCTACTGGCGCCGCCTGGTCTACCAACAGACGCCGGAAGAGTTCCGCACCGACCTGCGGCGGTCGCGCGCGACGTGCTGCAAGAGACCCTTGGCCGGCCGGTGACCGCGCACCGGGCCGCCAGCTTCTCAATCACCAGGCAATCGCTTTGGGGCGAAGAAAAGGTGTCAGGCGAAGAAAAGGTGAGCGAAGAAAAGGTGTCAGAACTATTTTTGGCGGGTGAGCGTTTCTCCAACAGCTAATTTCCCGAAAAATAGTTCTGACACCTTTTTCCCCTCAAGCTCTCACTTATATCCCGGCAGGGCGAGGATGCGCTTCAGCAGCGGCGCGCGCTGGCGAGACAAACGGGCGTCGGGAGGATAGCCGTAGCTGCCCACGAACTCGTTCCAGCCGATCCCTTCTTTCAATCCGCCCACCTCGGGCAGGAAATCCCCAACGGAAAAACTATCTTCCAGGCGGGATAGAGGTATCTTGCCTTTGCCGACGGCAACGGCAAACACGACGCCGGCCAGGTCGGCCGACAGATCGGCGAAGCTGAACCCGCTGCCGCCGCGCGCGTCGGCCAGTTCCTTGAGGATTCCGGCCCCTTCGGCGCCCCGAGGGCCGACGAGAACCACCAGAGCGGCAGAGACCGCGAAATGCCGGAGCAAGTCGCGGCGGGCGTGCATGGTGGGGGCGCCGAGCACCGCCAGCCGCGCCGCCCGTTCGGAGGCCGACTCGAGCTGCGCCACGGAAGGGGACAGGTCCATGTCTTCGGCCCATCGTCTGTCCGCAAAAGGGGTTTCCCCGCCGAAAAATGGACCAGTCCCCGACTGGTCCGGCAGCGGCGAGTCGTCCAGGGCCACTCCCAACCCCAGCAGAAATGCCGCTCCGGCAACCTCTCGGGGAAGTCGCCGGGCAGCGGCGGCAGCCTGACGGACGTAGTGTTCGGTTAGCTCGTCCCCGTCCAGTCGGACCTGGCGCTCGGGATCCAGGATGTCCTCACCCCCTGTCCCTCCCTCAATGGGAGAGGGGAGCTTCTCGGGCAACTGCCGGTTCTTCTGGGCGGCCTCGGTCACTGCCCGCACCACGGTCCGCGCGCCGGCGATCACGGCTTGGCGACGTTCGGGCGGCTCCCCGGCCAATCCCAGCGACTGATCGATCATGGCCAGGTATTTCGGCGCCGCCGAATCGCCCGGCATCGCGGCGGCGAGCGAGCGGTACACCGCCCGCAGGTGGTCCTTGGCGGCAGAGGGAAGCTGGCAAAGGTGCATCAGCGGACGGGTACGGCTGCGAAGTTCTTCGCCCACCAGGAACAGGACGAGCGTGTTCGGGGCGTCGAACCCGATGCGGAAGGCGCGGGCCCGCGATTGCCGGTCGCCGACATCGGGCCGCATTACGGACTGGTGCTCGGGCGAATGTACCGCGCCGAGGAAATGCCCCAACTCGTGTACCAGCATCTCGAGCCGCTCCGGCTCGGCGACCTGGCGGCCCCACTCGCGGATCAAGATGTGCGAGTGGAACGGGCCCCGCGTCCCGCCCATGCGTTTCTCTTCTCGCAACGTCTGGTACTGGCCGGTGAAGCCGATCGCCAGCCGCGCCGGGGCCGGATTGACTTTTCGCTCGAACTCCTCGAAGAGTTGCCGCAGCTCGCGGGCGCCGTCGTTGGAGGTCCAGGCGCCGACCGACACCACCTGGAAGCGGACCCGGCAATGTCGCTCGATGATCTCGGACGCCTCGGCCATCCGCTCCCGGTATCGCTTCTCCCACACACGCCGCACCGTCGGCTCCTTGTCGTCGACCAGAATCTTGACCGGGATGGTACACAAGTCATCCCGCGGGCGGGAAGGCGGTTTCGGCATTGGCCGGTCGGCCGGAAGACCTGGAAGCGGATGTTGGACCAGATCGAGCTTATTGCCGTCGGTGTGGAAGTAGTAGATGCCGTTGGCCTGAAGCAGACGCCGGCGCGGCTCGCCACCGGCATTGAAAACAATGGTGACGGCGGCGGCAACTGGCACCGGAAGCACCTCGCCGCGATCCAAGCCGTGGCGGGTCTGCCGGCCGTCCGGCTGGATGATGGTCAGCGCAACCTTGCCCTCTGCGCGGTTGGTCAGCACAACAACACCCGCACTGGCCGGCGACCAAAACGCCCCAGCCGCGACGACCAGTCCTATCGTGATCGGCAGCCCGCGGAGCATCATCATTTCGACCCCGAGATGCGAAGATTCACGTAGCGTTCACGGGGTGTCCCCCTCGACACGCTTGGCGTTCATTAGTTTCTGTTGCGGAAAGTAGGGTGGGTCAAGCGAAGCGCAGCCCCACCACGTTTTTCCCGCTGTTGGTGGGGCTGCGCTTCGCTTGACCCACCCTACACAGGCTTTTCCGCAACAGCAACTCATTATACCACACCAAGTGGACGCCCGTCGGCGGTTGGCGATTCGGCCTGCGGATCGACCACGTCTTGGCGGCGCCGGGTCTGAAGGCTTGCCGCTGCCGGGTAGGGCCGGACGTCGGCTCCGACCATCTTCCGCTGTTGGCCGAACTTGCGCTGCCTCCGGCCGGCTCGTGACAAGCGACGGTTTCTGGCCTTCCGGCTGGTACTGGCCCACACGATCTGGTATGTTCTCACGATTGGTATGATGCACGAAATCGCCAAGCTCATGTTGGAACATGCGGGCACGTTTCTGGAGCGTGCCGAGGCGATACGAACCGCACTGTCGCTGGGTATGCCCCTTCACGAAATCGAGGAATATCTCGACTGGTTGGATGCGACCAGAGGCCCGATACCCGATTCGCCGGATGAAGACTCGAACGCCGAGGATTAGAGGTTGAATCCCGGAACCGTAAATCATTTATCTGCAAGTGGTTAATACAAGCCGTTCCCCCGCCCTGCCGCGACGTGCAACCCCCCCAAGAGTTTTATGAAAATGTTTGACAGGCTTGTGCCGGCTCGCTAGACTTAGAGGTGTGCCGGCCGCCGCCTAGTGCTATCGTATTTTGCCTGCGAATTGACTGTGAAGAAAAAGCGATTGCCGATTGACGTGCTTGAGGAGTCGCCTGCCGCATCGCCCGGTGACGAAGGAGGCATCCACTCCAGCGAAGGCGACATGGACGGGGCGGGCGTGCATGCCGATTCGCTGCTGGCCGAACGGTGCCTTGCCGGCGAAGTGGCCGCATGGGAGCAGTTTTACACGCAGTGTCATGAACCGCTGCTGGTGTCGGTCAGGATCATGCTCGGTCCTCAGAGCAGCGACGCGAGCCTGGTGGACGAGATTGCCGCTCGGGTGTGGTATGCGCTGGTTGCCAACGACGGCAAGTTGCTGGCGCGGTACAAGCCCGACCGGGGCGCCAGGTTGATCACGTTTATGCGCGCGCTGGCGAAGGATGAGATCGTTCGCTACTTTCGCGCGGAAATCCGTCGCCGAAATCGCGAATTGACGGCACTGCGCGAAAGACCGCAGCATCAAAGCGAAAACGCCAGACAGCCGGTCAACTCCATGGCGGAATTCATCGGCACTCTTACTCCTCACGAGAGGGTCTTTTGCAGCGACTACCTGTTGGCCGAGCCGTCGGGTGCGGTGGAACAGAAATACTCCAGGGCGAATATCTGGCAGCTCAGCCACCGCATCCGCTGCAAGCTGCTCCAGTTTCTGGACCCCCGGTCGTGATGTTCCGAGTTGAATGCCAGGTTAGGCGCTGTAAAAGAATAACTTGATCGAATTGAAAACTGGGTGGCATGCCCCTGAGCGCAGCGAAGGGCGTGTTTCCTCGGGGCCACGCCCATCACTTCGTTCTGGGCGTGCCACCCAATTGAATAAGTTATTTTGTTGCAATTCCTTACTTCACCGACCAACCCTTCCCCTCCCTCCTACCTTTACCTCCGTGACCGGGTACCGGTTGCGTGTTTTCCGCATTGGGCGGTATTTTCTACTATCCTGTCCCTAGACTGGTCGAATTAAGAGACGTGGTGGTGGAAAAGCACGTACCGTACCAGTGCCACCGCCGCGAAATCCACCAGAATACTATTTCTACTCCACGACCGTCTTTCCTGTTTCTTGCAGGCAAGTTTTGTGGTGGTGGTTTGACGCTGCATGGAGGGCATGGCAGTGGACAGTGGAACGCTTCTTGGGAGTTCATCCCATTCCGCATTAAGTAATTCCTCGCAATACGCGGGAACTCTGGTCAACTCAGCTTTCCGCAGGTCGGCAAGGGCAGTGCTCCCTGACGGCACGGCAAGTTCGGTTGAGGACCGCACGTCCGTTCAGACTCCGACGGTTTACTTAGTAGACAATGATCCCCGGGTGTTGGAATCCTTGACTCCGATGATTCGCAACATTGGGTTAAACGTGGAGAGCTATACGTCTGCCGAGGCTTTTCTCGACGGCTTCCGCGATTGTCCCCATTCACCAAAATGCATCGTAGCGGCAATTCGCTTGCCGGGCCTCAGCGGCCTGGGACTGCTGCGGATGCTCGAGGCAGAGGGGAAGCATATACCCGTTATTATGATCTCCGGCTGTGGGGATATTCCCATGGTCGTGGAGGCCATGAGGTCCGGCGCGATCAATTTTTTAGAGAAGCCAATCAATAATACCGCACTCTCGGCCGGCATTCGGGAAGCCCTCGATTGCAATATCCGTCAACAGCGTGGCGCAGACCACAAAGCCGTGTTGACTAAGCAGATCAACAAACTCTCCGCACGTCAACGCGAGGTGTTCAATCGGCTGGTGGCCGGAGAGCACACCAAACAGATAGCCAACACGCTCGGCATCGGCGAGAAGACCGTGGCCAAACACCGTGCATTCGTTCTGGAAAAAATGCAGGTCGACAGCGTCGTCGAGTTGGTCTGCTTGTTTGCCGACGCGCCCCCGACGTTTGGGAACGAAAGTGCGTCGGTCACTCAATACAATTGAGTTGCCTCGGTCGAGCGGCCGGGCCATATATCCGCCATAAGCCGTTCCGGCGGCCGTTACGTGTGCTGCACGGCATTCCCAGCCGACGCTGCGGTCCCGCTGCGATTACCGCGGACCTTGCTCCATCGTCTGCATCACTTCCCGGAATCGCTGGAATTCGTGGAATTGGCGGTACTCCTCCGGCGCATACGGCTCGGGACTCTGCTGGGGAAGAGGGGTCGGCGGCTGTGTGGCCGCGGTCGCCGGGACGGGGACCGGTTGCGCGGACGTTTGCCACCACCAGGGTATGCCTAACTCCTGCGCCTTCTCCACCGAACAGATCAACAGGCGAAGCTGGACGCTCAACAGCTCGACGTCGCAGAGCTTGATGCGAATATCCCCGACGATCACCACCCCTACGTTCAGCACCCGTTCCAGCACGTCGGCCAGACTATCTGTCTGCACGGAATGGGCTATCGCTGCTTGGGCCATGAG
>JAHIKV010000216.1 GCA_018897395.1 Planctomycetota bacterium
ACCTTGTCTCCCTCTCGGTCTCGGTTCATCAATCCTCTTGGAGGTAATACCACTAACCGGAGAGCCGGATGCGGGAAATCCGCACGTCCGGTTCGGAGGGAGGGGAGGCCGAACTCAATCGGCCTTCCCTACCCCTATCGTTGTTGCTGTTGCGGAAAAGCCTGCGTAGGATGGGTCAAGCGAAGCGCAGCCCCACCAACAGCGGAAAAATCATGGTGGGGCTGCGCTTCGCTTGACCCACCCTACTTTCCGCAACAGAAACTACGTTACTATTGGGGTGAGAATAGTGCATCGAGGTCGCGGTATCCGCTCACGACTCGGGCAATTTCCACTCCATTTGCAAACGGCCGATATACGATCACGTAATTGCCGAACGAAAAAACGCGAAGGTCCGGCCCGAATTCAGGCCGCCGCTGTCCCAGTTCGGGGTTCCTCGCCAACGTTCGGAATCTCTGGAAAAAAGCCGCGATCTGCCGATCGGCCGCCAAGGGTTTGTCCCGTCGGATATGGTGGCGAATCTCGGCAAGATCGCTCTTGGCCAACGACGAGAGACGAAACCGGCTCATCGGGATGCTTCCGGAGAAGGAAAGCGGACTTGCTCTTCCGCCTCGACGTCGGCCAGAAAATCTTGGCAGGATTCATCTCCATATTCCGTATACTCGCCGCGATCAAGTTGTGTGACGCCGGCCTTTACGTCGTTTATTAGCCGTTCGCGTCGTTCCAGCAGCCGCAACGCCTCGCCCACCACTTCAGCAGGCGTGTGGAAGCTGCCGCTTTCCACGACGCCTTGAACAAACGGCTCTAAATCGGCCGGGATGTGAACCTGCATCATAAAGCGCCTCCGGAAAGCCTTTGATCAGTGAATATCGGAACATGCCTTCGGCACAACAGGATATTATAGTCCTTAACTTACCGCCCTCCAAGCCGATGCCCCCTGTTTTTCGGCATCGAAATCCGCGATAATTCAGCCGGATGGATAATCATGCTTGAATCGTTGGGCCGATCGTTCGGCTCCAACGTCACAACAGGGAGGATTGCTCATGCTCGTGCTTTGCCGGGGAAAGAACCAAAGCGTGATTATCGGAGACGAAATCACCCTAATAGTCGAGGACATCCGCGGCGGCGCGGACGGCCGGCGCATCTCCGGCGCGAGCGTGCGGCTGGGTTTTCAAACGCCGTCTTACGTTTCCATTCTACGGAGCGAATTGCTTTCCAAGCGATCGGGCACTACCCAAACGGCCGAGGTTGCCGAACGGCCTCGAAGGCGGTCCGGTGAAATTGTCGATATCCCCGATGCTCAGGTACGGCTGCAAATTCAGACGCCGCAAAAGGTCCCCGTTTGCCACAACGGAACACCCGCCGTCGGGAGCGTTTTGGAAAAGGGGGAAGGCGGCGAAACCGACGGTCCAAAGATGGTGTATCACCTCACCTGCCGCAAGGAAGACCGAATCGCGATCTGCCGCAACATTATCATCGCCGCATTGGACTTTCACCAGTTTGTCTACAATGAGCGCCCCGCCTGAACGTCGGCCGCCGCCGGACTTTTTTCAGCCATGCTGAATGAATCGCTCAAAAACCTCGTCGTCGATCGCATCCTGCCGTGTGTGCAGACGCCGGCGCAGTACGTCGGCGGCGAGTGGAACGCAGTGGTCAAGGACCATCGAGGTCTGCGCGGCAAGCTCTGCCTGGCCTTCCCCGACGCCTACTCGATCGGCATGAGCTGCCACGCCGTCCAGGTGCTCTACGACTTGATGAACCGGCGCGACGATTGGGCCTGCGAACGGGCCTTCGCGCCGTTGGACGACATGGAGCAGTTGCTCCGCGAGCATCGGCTGCCGCTGTGGAGCCTTGAAACCTTCACCCCGCTGGTCGACTTCGACGTGCTCGGCTTCACGCTGCAATACGACCTCTGCTACTCAAACGTGCTGACGATGCTCGACTTGGGCGGTATTCCCCTGGCGGCCGACCGACGGACGATGGAGCATCCGCTGGTGATCGCCGGCGGCCCCTGCACGGCCAACCCCGAGCCGATGGCCCGGTTCATCGACCTGTTCATCGTCGGCGACGGCGAGGAGTCGTTGCCCGAAGTCTGCGAACTGTGGGCGCGGTTGAAACACTCCGGCCGCGATCGGGAATCGGCGCTGGCCGAGATGGCCGCTCGGCTCCCGTATGTATATGTGCCTCGGTTTTATCGACCGGAATACGGCGAAGACGGCCGGCCGACGGCGCTGCGCCCGGCGCGAGCCGATCTGCCCGCGCTGATCGCTCCGGCGGTGGTTGAAGACTTGGAGTCGTATCCGCCGCCCGCGGCCCCGGTCGTGCCGTACGTCGAGTGCGTACAGGACCGCATCGCGGTGGAGATCATGCGCGGCTGTCCGGGCAGGTGCCGCTTCTGCCAGAGCACGACGATCAAACGCCCGCTGCGGTTCCGCTCGATCGAGAGCATTGTGCAAGCGGCCGTCGAGCAATACCGCAACACCGGCTACAACGAAATCTCGTTGCTCTCGCTATCGAGCAGCGATTACACGGACTTCGACGTGCTGATCCGGCGGCTTCACGAGATTTTCCGGCCGCTGCACGTCGGCGTCTCGCTGCCCAGCCTGCGGATCAACGAACAGTTGCGGATCGTCGGCGAGGTGATGAACACCGACCGCCATTCGAGCCTCACCTTGGCGCCGGAGGTCGCCCGCGACGACATGCGCCGGCAAGTGGGCAAACCGATCACCAACGAAGACCTTTATGCCGGCTGCCGTCGGGCGTTCGAGAACGGTTTTTCGCGGGTGAAACTCTATTTTATGTGCGGATTGCCCGGCGAGCGGGAGAGCGACCTGGAGGGGATCATCGAGATGGCGGAGACGATCTCGCGGCTGGGCAAGGAGGTCCGGGGGCGGGCGGTAGAAGTGGTCGCCGGCGTGTCGAACTTCGTCCCCAAGCCGCAAACGCCCTACCAGTGGAACGCCATGCAGCGGCGCGAGTATTTCCGTTGGGCACACGAATTCCTGCATCGGAGGAAGCGTCTGCGGAGCGTCCGGCTCCGATGCCACGACGTCGAGGCGAGTCTGCTCGAAGGCGCGCTCTGTCGCGGCGACCGTCGCATGGGCGAGGCGATCGAGTTGGCCTGGCGGCGCGGGGCGCGGTTCGACGCCTGGGCGGAAAAACTGAATCCCGAACTGTGGTGGCAAGCGCTCTCCGACGCGGGCATCGACGTGGAGAAAACTCTGCATCTTCCCTACCCCGCCGACGCCCCACTGCCCTGGGACCACATCGGCATCCGCCAAGGCCGCGCTTACCTGGAACGCGAACGAGAGCAGGCGGCGGAACAGTGGGTAGTGGGTAGTGGGTAGTGGATAGTGGGGAGTGGGTAGAAACGTTTAGCCCGGTTACTTGTGACCGGGGACAACTCACAACGACGAAGGTCACCAGCCAAAGTTATTGGCAATAACGGCAGCAACCACGTAAGCTAAGATCGCCAACAATGTGGCAATCGAGCCTCTCCGCCATCGTCCTTTCCAGAGATTCCACCCAGCGTAAAGGAACAACCATCCCGGCACTAACGCAAGGCTTACCCACAATTCAATAAGCGGCTTTTTATCCTGGGCTATCCGCCAAAAACCCGTGCCAAGTGTGAGCAGCCCACTGAAAATCAGACAGATGCCAAATATATACAGGAGAATAACTGGGATCACTCTCCAACGAAATGTGTGGCAAACAGAAGTGTTTGTTGACTCGATGGGCTTGCACGACGCCAATGGCGAATGGTACGGGTTAGTTTTGATTGGATCCGGGGTCATGGCCATATTCTCCCTCATCGGAAAAACAACGCCCGCCTTCTAAACCTCATTCTCTCTTTTCCCGCTCCGCTAGTGCATCTCCGCCGCCACCACGCCGATCCCTCCGCGATAATAGTTGAACTGCACGTTCGGATGGTCGGCCAAAAGCGACATCGGCGCCGACGAGTCGGGAATCTGCTTGGCGATCATCCACGCCGTGAGTCTCATGCCGAAAGGGTTGTCGTGGTTGCCCGCCTGCCAGATCGACACCTTCTCGGCCTTCCAGGTCTCGACCGGGCCGACCGTCGCCGCGCGGGTTGGCACCATCGCCACCTGTCCGCCGCCGGAGGTCCGCGCGTTCTGGATCACCGTCATCGGGTGCAGGTCGGTCACGCGAGCGGCCAGCTTGCGATACTCCTCGGGCGGCGGCGGGGCGTCTTTCCAACGCCCCTCCCGCTTGGGCGGATCGTTGAACGCCCAGTGTTTCACCTCCCCCTGCCCTCCTTGCATTACCACGCAGCGGATCTCGTCGAAGCTGCGGCTGTAGGCCCCCAGGTCGCCGATCGGAAAGTGCAAATGTCCCTCGGGCATACACAACTCCGGCCGGATGCGGTCGAAGCACAACTCCTTGTCGGCCCGGGCGAAGCTCAGCGGGTGCGTCGGCGGCACCGGCCGGCCGGCGTCGTCGACCCATTCGTCCATGCCCCAAAAATGTGCCTCGCGCAAGTTCAGGTCCAGCTCATTTACCAGCCGGGCCACTAGCGGCAACTGTTCGATCGGTCCGATCGGCCCGCAGATGCCCGCCGGATTGTCGGCGCTGGATTGCCGCCAGGCGGCTACGTATTCCAACGCCTCGGATAAATAAAAATCCTCGAGCGTGTCGTACATTACCACGCGGAACCCCGGCCGGCCGAGCTTCGCCAGGTCGTCGGCCGTGAGTCGGGCGGCGTCGGCGAGAATTTCCGAATCCAGTGTCGTGTAGTCCCACCAGTCCGGTGCGACTTTGCTAATCGAGCGGCTCATCGAATCAACTCCTTGCGGGTGAATGCTCTTGGCTCATGTGTCTCGGTAATACCACGTCACAACGCCCACCGACTGCGGTCGGGGATGCAACGCTAAAATTCAACAACTCCCTCTACCTCCGGGTTGAACATCTCAGTGGTAGGGTGCGTCCGCGACGCACCACTACTTCGTCCCACAGCCAAGAGTAGTGGTGCGTCGGGGACGCACCCTAGTGCGCTTGTAAGTGTATCGAATCAGCAGGGTGGAAGTCCCTGTCGAAGTTGGGTCTGAACTTTGTAACCAATAGTAACTGCGTCCTCGTGAGAGGGGGTGGAGAGCAACTGGAGGTGAATGACTGGTC
>JAHIKV010000217.1 GCA_018897395.1 Planctomycetota bacterium
GACCAGTCATTCACCTCCAGTTGCTCTCCACCCCCTCTCACGAGGACGCAGTTACTATTGGTTACAAAGTTCAGACCCAACTTCGACAGGGACTTCCACCCTGCTGATTCGATACACTTACAAGCGCACTAGGCCGGGTCATGGCCCGGCAGGTTATACGGTGAACGGCTGGAAGTGCAACGATCTTTTCCTCGAGAAGAATGTTTCACTATTTCCCGTGCAACATATAAAAAAATCGACCGGTGATTGCGGATAACCGTCGGAATGCAACCCGGCCTACATGGGCCTAATCCCCCTCTGCCGGCCCCTCATTGTCCGCCCCCGGCTTCACCAGGAGCGAGACCACGATCGACACGGCCAGCAAGCCGGCGACCACCAGCAATGACACCCAGGGGGCCAATTTGACCTGGAGCCAATGCTCGGCGATCATTTTAAGCCCCACGAAGCCCAGCACCGCCGCCAGTCCGTAGTGCAGGCAGCGGAAGCGGTCGACCATGCCGGCCAGCAGGAAGTACAACGCCCGAAGCCCCAGGATGGCGAACACATTGGAACTGAAAGCGATGAACATCGTCTGCGAGGGAGTAAACGTCTTGGGAATGATGCCGATCACGGCCGGCACGCTGTCGACGGCGAAGACCACGTCGGTGCTCTCGATCACCAGCAGCGCGAGGAACATCGGCGTGATGCACAAGCGGCCCCCTTCGCGGGCGAAAAAGGCGTGGCCGTATTGATGATGGTCGCCGCGGGTGATCCGCAGGAAGCGCCGGGCCATCCGCAGGACGGGGTTGTTTTCCGGGTGGACCTCCGCGCCGCTGTGCCGCGCCAGTTTGTAGGCGGTGTAGACGAGGAACGCCCCGAACAGCGGCGCCACCCAATCGAAGCGGTGGATCAACTCGACCCCCGCCAGAATGAACGCCAGACGCATCCCGATCGCCCCCAAAATGCCCCAAAACAAGACGCGGTATTGATACATCAGCGGGACGGCGAAGAAGCGAAAAATCACCACGAAGACGAAGATGTTGTCCATCGACAGCGATTTTTCGATCAGGAAGGCGGAAAGGAACGTTATGCCCGCCTCGTGGCCTTTCCACCACCAGATCACCGCATTGAACGCCAGGCCCGTGCCGATCCAGAAGATGGTCCACCAGACCGATTCGCGCAGCGTGGGGACGTGGTCGTGGCGGTGGAAGACCAGCAAGTCCAGTGTCAGGAGGACCACGACCAGGACGGAGAATACTATCCATTCCCATACAACGGCGTCGAATGCGGGCACTTTTTCCTTCTCTTTCCGCTGGTGTTATACCGATGTCATCCTGAACTGCACCCGCAACCCAAGGGATTAGGGATTGGGGATTAGGGATTAGGGATTGGTTTGCCAATTCTCCCCTCTCCCTTTGGGAGAGGGGCCGGGGGTGAGGGCGGTTTGCCCCGCTCCCGACGTCGATTACCCGTTGATTCGCAGTTGGTCATCAAAACCGCGATTTTCCAATTCCACGGCTCTCCGTCCTCCCCATTCGAGTGATTTTCCGATGACCAGGCACAGCCTCCCCGGATCGCTATGATGCGCTTATAGGCGGGCGTTGTCCAGATCAAGAATTGGGCCGGCGAGCAACATGCTTCAACACGAAGCCGGCGGGAACGCTGATCCGCGCTGATTGACGCTAATAAAAAACCAATCCGATCCCCGCAGGTCAGGCTGTGTCTGACTCTTTTCTAAGTTGAGCAAGGGAATGTCAGGCACAGCCTGAACTACGGAACTTGCCCCCTATCGCTTCCGCTGTGTCGGAATATTCTGGCGTTGGACCTCGGCCTTCAATTGGGCCTTCTGAGCCTTGTCGGCGGCACGGAGCGCCGCGCCGTACGTCTTGTTGCTGAACGACTCGATGCTGTCCCGGCTCACCAGCGGCAGGGCGCCGGCGGCGTATTGCTCCGGGGTCGAGGTCGCCGCCAGAGACGCCAGATACGCGGCGATGATCTTCTTCTCGTCCACCGGGATCATCCACGTGCCGTACTCGTCGGCGAACACGATGTCATCTCCGCTTTCCATCCTCTCCACCAACTCGTACAAGACGCGGAAGCACGCCACGGCGCGGACGTGGTCCCCCTGTTCCGACAGCCGTGCGCCGTCGCTCAGCAAGTCGCCGAGTCGTTCAAACCACTCGTTCGTCTCCTCGGGAATGTAGCCGCAGTTCTTCGAGTTGATGTCGAACGGCGCATAGTAGACGCCGGCCCGTGAGTCTCGTTCAAACTTCTTAACGTCTTTCAGCAGCGACTCGCCATCGACGGCCGGCGGCTTGGCCTTCTTCATCGCTTTGTCGAAGACCGCCCACCGTTGGTTGGTGTTCATTTGGTCGTAGGCGGCTTCGAGAAAATCGAGCAAGACACGAGGTTTCTGCCCTTCCAGAAAGGCGAACAGCTGGTCCTTGTTCATGGTTATCGCTCTCGTTAAAAAAATGGTGCAGCTTTGCTTTCCGATACGAAGATTACCGACCCCTTTATCGCTCAATTGCGGCAGCGGTGGCGAATTCCGCATGGACCAAGAATCGGGGAGCCTGTTACAGGGCCGTGTACGGTCCTTCCCGCGTAAGCGGTATTAGGCCCGGCGTGTACGCCGGGTTGGCGGAACGTCCGTCACAACTGTTGCTCTTGATTTTCGCGTTGTCACGCCCGTTCACGGGCGTCCTCTATGATGCCCTGAAACGTCCAGGAGGCCCGTGAACGGGCCTGACAGCAAAAATATTTCTCCTCCATCCCCACCCGGCGTAAAGAGACAGTCCAGTTTTTAGAATGTTATTTAGCAAAGGGTTACGACGTTTTCCGAATAGCCCGAAGGGCTTTCACAAGGTAGCCCAGGGTTGACGCGCAGCGGCTACCCTGGGTTGCGGGGCCGATGATTTGTTCAACCCTGAAAGGGTTGTGGAGCGACGCCGCCATTCCGCAACCCCTTCGGGGTAAAATGTTACGACAAACCCGTTCACCCAGGGTAGCCGCTGCGCGTCAACCCTGGGCTATCCTACA
>JAHIKV010000218.1 GCA_018897395.1 Planctomycetota bacterium
CGATACGCTGGAATACTTCTGCGGCAATCGAAAGACGTTCTCGATGGCTGTGACCCGTTCGGTTCCGGCGTCGCTGGAGCTTCGCATCGACGCCTGGCCGAGCGCCGCCGCCGGCCTCCGAAAATGGACGGAAACGGCCGCTCAAGACGGCATGACCGTCCGTCACGTCGTGTCCGATCTCGTACCCGGCGCCGAATACACGCTCTTCCGCAACGGTGCGCGAGTCACGACCGTGCGGAGCAACGCCGCGGGCAACGTCACCTTCGAGACCATGCTCAGCGACTCGCAGCCGCAAACGTATGAACTTACCCCCATTCCCGAACCGGGTGTACGCTGGCGCTCTTGGCCACGGGGTTGCTGGGCCTGTTCTGCTACGCATGGAAGAAGCGGAAGTAACATAAAAATGTTGGATGTTGGACGTGACAGGACGTACACATCCCCAAATGGCAAGTCGACAAGGAGTATATCATGCGTCTAAATCCACCATCCAAAATCCAAAATCCAAAATCCCCACACGGTTTTACCCTGGTGGAACTTTTGGTCGTCATCACGATCATCGGCATCCTCATCGCCCTGCTGCTGCCGGCGGTGCAGGCGGCCCGCGAGGCCGCCCGGCAAACGCAGTGCAAGAACAACCTCAAGCAAATCGCCCTGGGCTGCCTGAACCACGAAAGCCTGCTGAAGCAGTTTCCGGCCGGCGGCTGGGGCTGGGGCTGGACGGGCGACGCCGACCGGGGGACCGACTGGCGGCAGCCGGGCGGATGGATCTACAACATCCTCCCCTACATCGAGCAGCAAACGCTGTACGACATGGGGCAAGGACAGACGATTCCCCAGCCGAAATACGCCGCCCACACGCAACGGATGTCCGTCCCCTTGAGCATGCTCCACTGTCCCACGCGGCGGCGGGCGATCGCCTACCCGCTGATCTATTCCAACGGGACGGGGGGGATTGGGCTTCGAAACGCCAACACGTCCCCCGGCGGAAGCCTGACACTGGGGCACACCGACTACGCCGGCAACGGCGGCGACTACTACACCGATGCCGGGTGTAGTATGTGCAACCCTCACTCGCCGGCCTGGTCGACCCCGTCGAACCCAACCGGTGGGCCGACCAGCACCAGCGAAGTCGAGAACCCCCCCGGACAAATGACCTCCAACGCCCTGATCACCTTCGCCAAGATCGGCAAGTTGGCCACGGGCATCTTCTATTGCGGCAGCGCGACCAGAATGGCGGACGTTTCCGACGGGACCAGCAACACCTACCTGGTGGGCGAGAAATCCTTGAATCCCGACAATTATGAGACCGGCTCGAACTGGGGCGACAATACCGACGCCCTCCAAGGCGACAATGACGACATCACGCGTTGGAGTTCGTGGTTTTACCCCATCATCAATCCGGCCACCGATTGGCTCCGGCCATACGCGGATACCCCGGGCCTGGACAACTGGCACAGTTTTGGCAGCGCCCATGCCAACGGCTTTCAGATGGCCTTCTGCGACGGTTCGGTGCAGATGATCAACTACACGATCGACCCGGAAATCCACCGCCGCCTGGCCAATCGCAAGGACGGGCTGGTGATCGACGGGAAGAAGCTCTAGCCGGTCTGTTCATCGTTACACACCAGCCCGAAGCGCAAGCAAGGGCATCCTTGTAAGAGGAGGGTTGTCGATGCGCGTTGTAGAAAGTGTGTGCCTTGCCCGACGCGGATCGCCCCGCCTGCTCACCCTCGGTCTGGCGCTGGCTGTGGTGGCCGGGGCGGTGTCCCTTGCCGGCAGTCTCGGCGCAGCGACTGAAGCAACGGCAGTCCCGGGCCGACCGGAAGCAATCTTTTACGTCGCCCCCAACGGCCGTGATGGCTGGTCAGGGACGTTAGCCGAGCCAAACGGCGCAAGCACGGACGGACCGTTTGCCACCCTGGCGCGGGCGCGGGATGCCATCCGACAGTTGAAGGTCAAATCGGGCGGCAAGGTTCTCACGCCGCTGAAGGTGCTCGTGCGCGGCGGAAAATACTTCTTCACTGAGACGTTGGTCTTCACGCCGGAGGACAGCGGAACGCGGGAGTTTCCCGTTGCGTATACCGCGTATCCCGGCGAGAAGCCAGTCCTAAGCGGCGGCCGAAAGATCAATGGATGGCAGCCCTACAAGGGCAGAATTTTGCAGTGCTCCATCACCGAGGCCCAAGGGGGCAAGTGGAAGTTCAACCAACTCTTCTTCGACGGTAAGCGGCAAGTGCGCGCGCGCTATCCGAACGCAGATCCCCAGAAGCCCTGGCACGCGGGCTGGCTGCCCGTAGATGGTCCTGCCGAACCGGAAAGCTTTGTCGCCTTCAAGTACAAGGCCGATGCCTTTCCGCGCCACTGGGCCAAGCCAACCCAGGGGGACGTGTTCATGATCATGGACTGGGGATACACAACCATCACGCCGATCCGGAAGATCGACGAGCAACGCCGGTCGATCACGATGACCAGCGGCGTCCGCAATTTCGATCGTCCGCCCTGGGTTTTCCCCGGGTGGCGGGGGGGCTTCCGTACCCATTTTGGCTTCTATGTACCCTTTCGCTTTTTCGTGGAGAACCTCCTTGAGGAACTAGATCAGCCGGGCGAGTGGTGCCTGGACGCGGACGAAGGCAAGGTCTACTTCTGGCCGCCCGAGGGGCCCATCGAGTCGCACGAGACCGTGGCGTCAGAGCTGGACTGCTTGATCAGTCTGCGCGGTGCATCGTGGATCACGATCTCCGGATTGACGCTGACCGAGACCGTCAACGGCGGCGACAATATGCACCGATCCGGCTACGAGGGCTACGGCGCCATGTTTCTCATGGAAGGTCGAACGTACTGCGGGGAGGCGGTTCACTTGAAGAATGCCGAGTACTGCCGCATCGCCGATAACTGCTTCGCCGCGGTGGGAGGGAACGCCGTTTATCTGGAGGGCTACAATTTCAAGAACGTGATCCGTGGCAATCAGATCGCCTATGCAGGACACTGCGGAGTCGGGCTCATCGGCAAAGTCGAGTACCGGACCGTGGTACAGCATCCGCTGTGCAACGAAATCACGGACAATCACATCCACCATTGCGGCGTTTTCAATAAAGTCGCCGTCGGCGTGTTCTGCGGCGTTAGCGACGGCAATGTGATCGGCCACAACTTGATCGAACAGATGCCGCACCATGCAATCAACTTGGGCAATCACGGCTACGGGCGCAACATCGTGGAGTTCAACGATATCCGCCACACCTGTCAGGAGTCCCTTGACAATGCGGCCGTCAACTGTTGGATGGAAAACAACGACCGGGTGAAAAGGGCGGCGGAGAGGTCGGGACACGTCTTCCGCTTCAATCGCATCGCCGACACGCCGGGCCAGGTGGCGTTTGGCTTATACCTCGACAATACCAGCAGCAACTGCCTGGTTTACGGGAATATCATTCTGCGCAGCGGGCTAAGCGGGATCAGGATCAACGGCGGCAAGAACAACCTCATCGAGAACAACATCATCGTAAGCGGCGGCAGCGAGGGGCTTGTGGGGATCGACTTCTGGAATCCGGCGACGGCTATATGGCCCCAGATGAAGGGCTTTATGACCGCCAATCGCTTTTCCCGGAACATCGTGTACTGCTCCGGCGGCAATGCGAATTTGGTAATCATACATATCGACGATCATGTAGAGGACGTTCCTCGAGTACTCGGGGATTCGGACTACAACCTGTTTTTTGCCGCGGCCGGTGGTCGAGAAGTGGTGTTGTTGCCAACCGGCACGTTGTCTCTCGCTCAGTGGAAGAACATGGGTTACGACACGCATTCACTGGTCGCCGACCCCTTGTTCGTTGATCCGGCACACGACGATTACCGTCTGAAGCCTAACTCGCCGGCGCTGAAGCTCGGCTTCCAGCCCATCGACGTGACGCAAATCGGGCCTCGGGCGAAAAATCCGTAACAAAGGGGGCAGGCGCATATACTAGGCAACATACGCGACATGGCTGGTTTACTGACGGCTCTTGTGCGGGTGACCACGACCGGTGGAACGGGAGGCACGGGGTCGAGAATCTTTGTTTCTCGCGTGCGAACGGCTTCCACATGGCCTTCTGCGACGGCTCGGTGCAAATGATGAACTACACGATAGACCCGGAAATCCACCGCCGGCTGGCCAACCGCAAGGACGGCTTGACAATCGACGGCAAGAAGTTCTAGCGAAGGCGGAAGGCGGAGGGCGGAGGGTGGAAGACAAAGGAGGCTTCCCCTTTCTGCTAGCCTGGATTATTCGGTGTGCCGTGGAAAGGTTTGTTGATTCTAGTGGGTGCGAAACCCACCCGGCATCTGGTCGCTCCAGCCGGTAGCACTTGGAGCGGTTCAAGGAGGTAACGACTTGGACTGAAGCACTTTAAGAAAAGGGTCACTTGGTGACTCAGCAAACAC
>JAHIKV010000219.1 GCA_018897395.1 Planctomycetota bacterium
ATTGTTGACAAACTGGAAATCCACTACACACCCAAACACGGCAGTTGGTTGAACATGGCTGAAACGGAACTGGGTATTCTCAGCCGTCAATGTCTTGATCGTCGACTTGAAGATCGCCAAATTCTGACCTCCGAAGTTGCCGCGTGGGAAACCAACCGTAACAACCTCCAGTGCAAAGTGCATTGGCAATTCACCACCGCTGACGCGCGAACGAAGCTGTGGCGATTATACCCCGTGATCGAACCCGTCAATTTCAATCTGAAAGACCACTAGACGATCTCGCCTAGATTCCGCTCCTTTGCCGTTTCTTCTTTCCGGCGGCGATCAGCGGGGTGGTGAGCTTTTCGTAGAGCGCGAAGAGGAACTCCACCCTTTGGCGTTCGGAGGTAAACGGCTGCCTTCGATAGCAGCGGTCGACGGCCCGATCCAGCGCGGCGTGCGCCTTGACCAGCTTCGGGGGCATCGCCAGCGGGTCGTACAGATCGGCCGGCGTCGCCCCACCTTTGAGATATTTCTTTCGCACGTCGAGCACTTCAAGGCTTTCTTGACTCTCATAACACATGGATCAGATTTTGGGGAGCAGGCCAGCGATGCTTCGAATAGTGACTGCATTCTGTCTCGTCCCGGCGCTCGTGTACCTTTGCCTGCAGACAGATCATGCAAGACTCAAGGGGATGCCGATGGAGTCGTGGCGGCTGGTGCCTCTAATACTAACTGCCGCAATTGCTGCCCTCCTTGGGAAGCGATTCCTCAATTCGATCTCTGGATTGTTTCTGGGCGGGATTGGGGGCGCATTCGGCACCTTGGACAACTTTGCTGGCCCGTATGGTGGCGTGGTCGGCCTCTTGGTTGGCGCGATCGTTGTCGTGCTCCCCGTAATGCACAAGCCGAAATCGAACATGCGACCGAATCGGCTACGAAGGGCAACGAGGAGGCCATTCGACAATGGTACGTGAAGGCAAATAACCAAGGCATGCACCCGAGCGACGGATCGGGCGTGTTCTGAAATCACAGTCACTTGGCCGCCGGGGAATTGCCGGAATTCCAATTCCGGCAATTCCGAATTCCGGGAACAGCATACATAATTCACGATAATGGCGCAGGCGTTCCCCGGAGTGTTCCTGAAGATATCCTTCGGCACATATTTTTGCGCTGACTTTTCAAGAAAGCATCTCGGGCGGCGTTTTGCGCTCGATCGGTGTTTTAGGGGCCAATTCAACCCCGCGCCCACGGGTTGATTAACCTGATGCGCCGGGTTGATTGACCTGGCGCTAAACCGCCCTTACGTCGGTTGCGTGGATGGCGGGCGGCGGCGCAAACCGTTGCTGGAAAAGCTGCTGAGACGATTGTAAACGATTCGTATGGGAACGTAAAAAATAATTGGGGAAATCGGGAAAATTTCCACCGCAATTCGGACCGAGAAAATAGCCTTTAAATGTCTGTAAAATACAGTCTTACGACAACGGTCGGTCGTAAGTTACGCAACCCACACACTAAAGGGTGGTGTGCGACGAGATCATTCTACCAGCCGGAAATGGCTGTTTTTAGGGCATTTTTTGGCAGCCGTGCCGAGCGGTGATTTTTGCCGAGGGCATGTGCGGGAGCGAAAAGCACTTTTTCGCCGAATATCATCCCCACGTTCCCATGCGGAGCATGGGAACATGGGAGAGAATTACACGCGGAGCATGGGAACGAGAGACTTGCTATCCCTCGTCCCTCGCCCCCCACCTCTCGCCCCCCATTCACTTCGCCGCGTCGAGCCGCAAGGGGACTTGCTGCTGCCGGCCGTTGCGGATCACCGTGATGACGATCTGGTCGCCGGGCTGCTTGGCCTCGACGGTTTCGAGAAACTCGTCGGCCGTTTTGGTCGGCCGGCCGTCGACGGCGACGATCATGTCGGCCGCCGCGAGATTGACCGTTTTTTGCTCGGTAACGAACGGTCCTTGCCGCTTCTGCCGCGTCTCGATCCGCGGCCCATGCAATCCGGCGCGTTCGGCCGGCCCGCCGGGGACGAGTGTGAGGATCAGCAGTCCGCGGTCGGTCTGAAAGACCCTTGCGATGCCCGAATCGGCCCGGCGTACGCGGCCGTGCTGGATCAGTTGGGGCACGACGCGGGCAATGGTGTTGACGGGTATGGCGAAGCCCACGCCTGCGCTCTCACCCGTCCTGCTGGCGATGGCGGTGTTCATGCCGATCATCCCGGCGCGGCTATCCAACAGCGGTCCGCCCGAGTTGCCGGGGTTGATCGCCGCGTCGATCTGGATGATCGACCTGAGGCTCCGTCGGCCGTGGCGGCCGGGCAGCGAGCGGTTCAGGCTCGATATGATGCCGATCGTCAGCGTGCGTTCCAGGCCGAATGGATTGCCGATGGCGAACACCCGTTGGCCGACCAGCAGATCGGTCGAACTGCCGAAAGTGACCGGAAAGAGCGTTTCGGCCGGGGCGTCGATTTTTAGCACGGCCACGTCGGTGTTTGGGTCGCCGCCGACGAGCCGTGCGTCGTAGGCCTTGCCGTCGTAGAGCGTAACCCGAATCTCGCGTGCTCCCTCGACGACGTGATAGTTGGTCAGTACGTGGCCCGCCCGGTCGATCACCGTTCCGCTTCCTTCGCCCTCGGCGACGATTTCAAACATCAGAA
Source organism: Planctomycetota bacterium (assembly GCA_018897395.1). GTDB lineage: Bacteria > Planctomycetota > Planctomycetia > Pirellulales > Thermoguttaceae > JAHIKV01. Next base: position 2,639 of record JAHIKV010000219.1, read on the forward strand.
ACTTGTCGCCCGAGAGGCCGCGGGTGTTGATGTTCACCACGCTGCGGTTCATCTGTTGATAGACGTACACGTTTACTCGCTCGTCGGGAGTAAGCAAGTTGGGCGCGGGAGCGTTGTTCGGCGCGGCATTGGCGGTGCCTGCTTGTGGCGCGGCGGGCCGCGGCCAAGTCGTCGCGTCTTCGGCGGACGATGGGCTTCCCAGCAACGGCGTGTGTTGCCACCCATAGGCCGCCAATCCGCCCAACACAGCCGACAACAGACACAATACAATCGCTCTTCTCATGGCAATCGCAACCTGTTTCAAGACTCGGAAATACTGGAGAGTGTCCGGGAATCGGTCCGCATAAACAGCTATTTAGCCCCGGGTGAATACGCCCGGGGCACGGTCTGGTGCGTCCAACCACCGCTGCCCGCCGTGTATTCACGACGGGCTAAATGGAACTATTCCCGGACGCTCTCAAATACTTTAATAAGAAGTATACCCGCAAACGCTCGAAAATTCGAGGCATAGTATTCCGAGAATCGATAAATGAGCCGGTCGCCGGACGAAATTCCACAACAAACGCCGCCGGTTGTCGCCAAACCGGCAAAACATTAAAATCTAGTCGAACGTGCGAAAGGCTGTCAAGCGTTGGGGTAAGAAGGGGACCGGCGAGTGGAACAAAGGGAGAAAAAACCTACAACGGACTCCGGCGGCGCAAAGGACCGCCCTTGGGAACTGCGGATCTGGAGCGGCATTGGCATCGGGGGCTGGTTCCGCGAAATAATCAAAAACCGCTTCCACTTCGGACCCACTCGCATCGGAATGGCGCTGATCCTCACGGCGCTGAGCTTCCTGAACTCGCTGCTGTGGCTCTTGCAGGAGGCACTTCTGGGACGGAGAATCGTCCGGGCCAAGATTCAGCAGGATCCCGTGTTCGTGCTGGGGCATTGGCGTTCGGGGACGACGCTGTTGCACGAGCTGCTGGTCTGCGACCCGCGGCACACGTATCCGGGCAGCTACGCCTGCTTCGCGCCCAATCACTTCCTGCTTTCCACGCGGCTGTTCACCTGGTGGCTGTGGCCGCTGATGCCGTCGCGGCGGCCGATGGACAACATGAAAGTCGCTTGGGACAGCCCCCAGGAGGACGAGTGGGCAATGTGCAACATGGGCGTCCCCTCGCCATATCTGACGCTGCTGTTTCCCAACCATCCGCCGGCCTATACCGAGTATCTCGATCTGCGGAACGTCCCTCCGCCGGCGCTCGAGCGGTGGAAGCGGGAATTGACGTGGTTCCTCAAGTGTTTGACCGTGCGCAACCCGGCGCGGATCGTATTGAAAACGCCGCAGCACACCTGCCGGATAAAAACCCTTTTGGAGATGTTTCCCGACGCGCGGTTCGTGCATATCGTCCGCGATCCTTACGTGATCTATCCCTCGACCATAAAACTCTGGAAGCGGATGTACCGCTACCACGGCCTGCAAAAACCGCGCTACGAGGGGTTGGAGGAGCACGTCTTCAACACCTTCAACCGAATGTACGAGGTGTTCGAGGAGGACCGCAAGCTGGTCGATCCGTCGCGGTTCTGCGAGGTCCGCTACGAGGACTTGGTCGCGGACCCGGTCGGCCGGATGCGGGAGGTGTATGAGCGGCTGGAGCTAGGCGATTTCGAGACCGCCCGGCCGGGCATCGAGGGCTACGTCGAGCGGACGAAGGGCTACAAGGTCAACCGTCACGAGTTGACCCCCGAGGTCCGCGACCAGGTGGCAAAGCGTTGGGGGGCATACATCGAGCGTTACGGCTACGTCCCGCCCGGTTGAGCGGACGGCAAACCAACCCGCCCACGGGCCATATTGTCAGGGGAGCGAAACACTCGCCGAGATTTCCCGGCGCCGGTGATCCTATACGTTGCAGGGAAAGTAATGCAACATTCTTTTCGGATGGAAAAGAATGTTACACTTCAAGCCGCTCACTGTATAACGACCGGCGTTGGCCCCTTCAAGCCCAAGAAACGTGCCGCCGTCAGCCCCGTTTCCACCGGTCAGAACTTCTTCCCGTCGATTACCATGCCGTCCTTGCGGTTGCACAGGCGGCGGTGGGTCTCGGGGTCGATCGTGTAGTTCATCATCTGCACCGAGCCGTCGCAGAAGGCCATCTGGAAGCCGTTGGCGTGGGCGCTGCCGAAGCCCTCTAGGCCGAAGCCGCCGTAACCGGCTCGATCCTGCCCATAATAATGCTGGCCTAAACGGTATTGGTCGTTGTCCCAGCCGACGAGAAGGTTTTCGTTGTCCGACCAGTCTTGGCCGGTGAAATAGTAGTCGGGGTTGAGATACTTCTCGCCCACCAGGTACGTGTTGCTCGTTCCATCCGACACGTCCGCCATGCTGATCTCGCTGCGGCAATAGCAGATTCCCGTGTAGCGCGTAAAGCGATACATGTTTTCGCTGTCTCGCCAATAGGTAGGGGGGGGATCCATGCCTGGGTCGCCGCGATTGTCCGGCAACCAGCCGGGTGACGCGGGTAGCGTGTCGCTCGCATTGGCCGCGTAGTCGGGCCTTGCTGCCAAGGTGGTCGTTATCGAGCCGATCGTGGTCGTCCGGTAGGATCCTGGTGGACCAATATAGAGGTCGGGATAAGTGATGGCTTGCCGCCGCGTGGGGCAGTTCATCAGCGTCAGGGGCGTCATACAACTCTGGGCGATGGCGTTCCTCCGCTCGGCAGTCACCGCCGATCCCAGCCCGGCGTCGTGCAATGCTTGTTGCTCGACGTAGGGGAGGATGTTGTAGAGCCAGCCGCCCGGCTGACGCCAGTCATTGTTCCGGTCGGCGTCGCCCGTCCAACCCCAGCCCCAGCCGCCGGTGGGAAACCGTCCCGTGGCGTTTTCGTGGTTCAGACAGCCCAGGGCCAGTTGCTTGAGGTTGTTCTTGCACTGCACCTGCCGCGCCGCCTCGCGCGCCGCTGGCGCCGTCGGTGATGTCGGCCATTTTAATCAAGCTGCCGCAATGAAAGATGCCCGTGGCCGCCTTGGCGATCACGGCGAAGGCGGTCCGCGCGGTGGGCGTCATTTGTCCCGACCCGGGTCGATTTGCCTTTGTAGATCTAGATCATGGAATTCTCCTTTCGGCACTTTGGCGACCTCGCTGAGGCGGTGGAGGCGGCAATCGCAGTGGAGGGTACTGAATGCTCGCGGCTTCCTTGATCCACGCATCGTGGCCATACACGCCGGCCTTGGCATAGTCGAACGGCTTGAAGCCGATTTTGCCGGCAGGCGAGTCGGGCCGCAAGCGGAAGTCAAAATGCGTGGGATCGACAAACTTGGGGTCGGCGATCATCGAGCCGGCGTCTTTTCCCAACGCTTGCCATGCAGCCAAGTCCATGTCTACGAACTTCACCGCTGCGCCGGAGGCGTTGAAGTACAGGTTGTTCGCCAGTTGTACGCTAGGCTTCTTCCACAATTCCCCATTGTCCCCATTGTCCATCTTGAACAGCGAACCGCTGTTCCAATAAACAATATTGTTGCTGAAGGTTCCGTTCAAACTTGTTCGCGAGAGCTGGGCCTCCAGACCGAAGGCCAGAATGTTGTTGCGGACAATGTTGTCGCCGTCGCATTCGTTGATGTGATAGCCGCCGGATTTCGTGTTGTAGACCAGATTGTTTTCCATCACCGAGCCGGTGTTTCCTTTATCGTTGTACAGTCCCCACCCGCCGTAGTCGTTCGCGTAGACGTCGTGGAGTACGTTGTTGCGGACGATCGTGCCGGGACAAGGACCACCGATGAGATACACGCCCCCCATGTCGGTCAATACTCCCCAGCCGATGTGATGAACGTGATTGAACTCGATTCTGTTGTGATGTGCCTCGCTCGGCGGTGTCCCGCCCCAGCGCCAACCGACCGAGATGCCCGTGTAGCGGAAATCGCCGACGTCGTTGTGCGTCACCCGGTTGTAGGCGCTATGTCCGATCCACACGCCCACCGCGCTGCGGAACAAATGGCCGCCGGAGCGGATGATGTTGTTGTCGATAACACAGTGGCCGGTGGCGTCATAGGGCAGCAGCGGGTTCGGACCATTCTTGGGCGAGCCGGGACGAATCAGGACCGTGTTCCAGGTCAATTCGTGATCGTTGTACCAACCCTGTCCGATGCGGACGCCGCCGGCGGCCATATCTTGGATGAGACACCGCTGCACTCGGCAATCCTGGCAACCACGGCGGAACCAGACGGCATAAGCGCCGACGTGGGCCACTTCGTTGTCCTCCAATACTATGTACCGCGCCCCGTCGGCCATGATCGCCGCCGTCGTATCTACCGCCGCCTGAACGTCGCAATGACCTTGCGGCGGCAACGGGTAGCGATTGTGTTGGAACGACAGCCCCCCGAGCGTGATGTGCTCCACCGATTGGCCCTTTTGCGGGTCGCCGGCAAAACGCACTAACTCGGTTAGCACCGGCGCGATCACCTTTGCTTTCTGCATGTCCTCGCCCGGCCGCGGAATGTAGTAAAGGTCTCCGTTGCGATCCAAAAACCATTCGCCGGGTGCGTCCAAGGCGACCTTGATGTTCTCGATGTGATAACGATGGTTGCGTTTCCATACGTTGCAGGGCAAGAAGACGTTGCCGGTCAGCACGACCGTACCGGAACCGGGGTCGACCGAGGCCACGCGTGCAACAGGGCACTCCCAGTTGTAGGGGGCCACAACGATTGCATCGTTCAATTGCTCCTTGGGCAGCGCCGCCAGCGGCGCGATGTCCTTCAGGTCGGCCACAAACGAACGATGGGGCATCGACTCGGTCTTGCCGTTGTCGGGATTGGCGGTCGCTTCCGCCTTGCTGCGGACATAGTAATAAAACTCATTGGGCGACCGGGCACGGATGGCCCGATGGCCGTTGACGTACAGGTCCTCAAAGTACCATTTGCCGCTTGCAACGTCGGGCAAATGGACCTTCCACCGGCCCTTCTCGTCGGGGACGAAACCTTGGATTGTCCGCCCGCCGGTGATCACCGACCGCGCTCCTGTCGCCGCCCGATAGATGATCGGGGCGTCGGCCGTGCCGCTGTCTTGCGGCTCGAAGACCAACGTCTCCTGAAGCGGATAGATGCCCGCCGCCACTTGTACGTGAACCGCCTCGTTCAACGGTCCCTGGGCCTTCCATTGTCGTACCATGTCCCTGGCCCCGGCGAGGGTGGCCAGCGGTCCATCCGTGCCTTGCGGATTCGGCCGAGCCAGCTTGCCCGACCAAGCGTCATTGCCATCCGTGGCGACGTACAAGGTGGCTGCCGAAAGCGGGCAGGCCGTCGTGCCACATAGCAAACCAAGGATCAAAACACAACAATGCGTACGCGACAAGACTAGCGACATCGTGAGACTCCTTCGTAATGAATAGCAGGTGAGAGAAAACATTGGTGGAAAGCTATGGTGAGCTTTTAACTCCTGTTGATCTCTGCATTACAGCTTCTTCCCGTCGATCACCACACCAGGCCGTCGTCGCGGTTGCCCAACGCCTGGTGGACCGTCAGGGAGATCGTGTAGTTCATCCCGCTCACGGAACCATCGCACCTCGCCATGTGGAACAGGCCCGCGTGCGCCGAGCCGAAGACGCAACAGCTCATCCAGCCGGGCGTGTCCTCCGTCGGAGGGTACTGCGCATAGCGGGTGACGTTGTTGGCGAACCCCATGTAGATGCCTTCGTTGTCGGCAAGATCGGCGCCGGTCTCGTAGTAATCGACACTCACGTGTTTTTCCCCCGCCAGATAAGTGTTGCTCGTTCCGTCGCGGATGTCGGCCATCTTGATGCGGCTCCGCGGGAAGCTGATCCCGGTTACGAACGACGTGTCCCGCCAAGCGAAACTGGGGTCGTCCCCTTGACTCAGACTGGAAGGTAGCTCCCAGCAGGCGAGCTCGCAACTGCTGTCGGGGAAAAAGTCGCCGCCGTTGACGGCGTAGTCCGAGCGGGTATACAACGGCGTTTGGTTCATGTTGTAGAAGGAGGTTCCATAGATGTTGGGCTCCAGCCCGCACTTCCGGCGCGTGGGACAACTGAAGACCGTCAGCGGCGTCGTCTCCCTCAGCATGAACGTGTTCCTCTTGGTATTGAAGTCCTGCCCGGCGCCAAGGTCGTGCAGCGCCGGCTGCTCCAGGTAGGGAAGCGAGTTATAGATCCAAGAGCCCATCTGTTTGACCGAAACGCCGCGGTCGGGATCGCCGACCCAGCAGTATCCCCAGCCGCCCGTGGGAAGGAATCCCTGGGCTTGCTCGTGACCGAGGCACGCCAAGGCGATCTGCTTGAGATTGTTGCAGCACTGCACCCTTCGCGCGGCTTCGCGGGCCGCCTGCACCGCCGGCAGCAATAGCGCGATCAAAATGCCGATGATCGTGATCACCACCAAAAGTTCCACGAGCGTAAAGGCGGTGGATTTGTGATTGCTTTGGTACATCGTTCACCTCGTCGTTGAATGGAAAATGCGTACAAAAAGCGCGTCGGCTATTGGCCCGGCTCATTGTTGGCGATGATCGCCCGGTCCCCAATCTGGTTCGTAATTGTTACCCCCTTAACGCCGTTGTTGCCGGTCACGATGGCGTGCTTGAGCCCTTTGCCGAGCAGGATGGACGGGCCGGGCACGGCGAAAGTGCAACCCTCGATCTGAATCTTCCCGTTATCCGCCTCGATCAGCGGGGGATGATCCGGCCGATCGGCCTTGAACCAGCGGCTCTCCGGCGGCGCGCTGGCCCCCAGCGCGATCGGGCATGGCCCGAGTTGATCGGCCCTGAACCAGCAATTCGACAGCGACACGAAGCCCTGGCCGTGCGAGACGACGTTCTGCGTCGCCGGGCCGAAGAAAGCGCAGTTCTGGAACCGCACTTGGCCGGTGCAGGTGGGGTTGATGACGACCGAAATCGGGTTTTCGCCCCAATTGGCGGAGAACTGCCCGTTCGTGATGAGCAACCCCGGCGAAAAGAGGCCGTCCACCACGATGCAGCGTTGGCACCCATCGACGGCGATTCCGGAAAGTTGCCCCATCATGGCGCCGTTCTTCGTGCCGATGAAATGGTAGCCGATCTTCGCCGAGAGGATGTACGTGTTGGTGACGTACTCCCAGTCCGCTCTGCCGAAGGTGAAGCCCACGAGGTGTTTCCACAAATACTCGTCAAGCCTCCCGCCGCCGACCGGAGTGTTATCCCAGCCGCCGACCTGCTTCGAGGACCACCAGTCGCTGGACCAATGAACGTTTTCGATCCGGCCGATGTCGTAGCAATTGTCCACCCAGATCCCGCGGCGCAGCACGCAGCCCACCACGCTCCGAATCCGGTGACGCTGGTTATACTCGGGGCCGATCTTGATTCCGTTGTAGGCGTTGATGAGGATGACGTTCTCCACGGTGTTGTCGCTGCCTTGGAGGTGGAAGGTCCAGGCGTAGGGGCGGACGTGGTCGGGTTTCTGATCGGGGTAGAAGACGGTCAGGCCGATGACGGCCGACGAATTGCCCAACTCGAACAGGGCCGGGGCGTCTTCGTTGTCCCGCCCGCCGGTCGCCAGGATCACCGTGCCCACCAGCGGCTCGCGGGCAACTGGGGCCTGATGGCTACCGACCAAGGCCACCCCTACCGGGATCTTCAGGCTGCCGGCGACCAAATAGTGGCCTGCCGGGAGCCGCACCACGCCGCCCTGCTTACCCGCCGCGTCCAGCGCCTTCTGGATGGCGGCCGTGTCGTCGCTCTTGCCGTCGGCCTTAGCGTCGAAGGCCGCGGCCTCGAAATGGTCTTTGCCGGCAGTGGGCGACTGCGCCATCGCCGCGACCGAGCCAAGGGACAGGCAAAGAAAAAAGAGAAGCGACACACTCAACCACGGCCTCCCAGGCACGGTCGGAATTCGGAAACGACACATATCAAAGATCATCCTTTCTGACTCGACAATGGCAAACGGGGCATAGGACACGGCCGGCCCGTCACAAATGATCCACGAAGGACACGAAGACCACGAATCTTCTTCGTGCCCTTCGTGGATGTTCAATCCGATGTCCCCTCTCCCCGAGGGAGAGGGTTAGGGAGAGGGCGGCGTCGGGCTGATCCCGACAATCGCCCTCACCCCCTGCCCCTCTCCCAAAGGGAGAGGGGAGTTCTTGTTACCTCCGCTTCCTCCATGCGTAGCAGAGCAGCCCGACCAAACCGGCCGCCAGCAACGCCAACGTCGACGGCTCCGGGATTTGACTCACGGAGAAATTGTCCTGGTAGGCCGTCCCGTTGGAGTTATTGAACATCCTGAGGGAAAAACCAGTGGCCTGATATTGGCCGCTGACTAACGGAATGCCCGCGGCGATGCCCGTCGCCACGGAGGTGAATGCCGTCGCTCCCGCCGTGGCGTCTCGGTAGGAAAGATCGACCAGCCCGCCAGCGGTGGCGAAAGTCATGACGGCCTTGATCTCGTACCAGTTTCCGAGCGTTAGGTCGGGGCCATAGTATCCACCCCAGCCATAGGTTACCTTGCCAGGCGAACTGCCGCCACTCATAATGCCTATCTCCGTCGCAGTAGCGCCCCACTGGAGGCCGGCCAGGGAAATCGTGCCGCCCCCGGTGTTGCGGAACCAACCCGACATTGTGACGGCGGGGGACGAACTGGTGAACGGCGCCAGGCTCAGGCTTTTTTGGGCGCCATAAGCGAGCAGGGAGGCCCCCGTTGTTACAACCTGGGTCGTGTCCACGCCGAAGCCGGAGGCGACCACGGCATTATTGTAGCCGGAAGTTAGAACCCAGCCATCCTGCCCAGCGATCGTCGACGTGGTCAAATTGCCGAGGGTCACCGGGCTCTCGAAATCGCAAGAGTAGAGAATGGTGTCGGCCTGCACGGTCCCCGCGCCCATCAGCAACACCAGAACGGCCAATGCACATCCATAATACTTCGTAGTCATCACATTTCTCCAAGAAAAAAGGTTTTACGCACACGGAACACATACTCTGCCGCCGGGCGGACCACCCGCCCGGCGAAAAACATAAACGCGGTAAAAACACACCTCCATGCCACGTCAGCACTCGGCAGGTTGGCTCCTGCGGGAGGCTTCTTCCTCTTTGGCCCGCAGGGCGGGCCACAGTTCAACTGTCTGGTTCCCACGCGGAGCACGGGAACGAGAGGCACCGTTTCGCTATGGACCATTCATGGTTTGACCTCCTTTGATCCTTTGGTTTGTTTGTCCTTTGGTTTGTTTGTCCTTTGGTTTGTTTGTCCTTTGGTTTGTTTGTCCTTTGGTTCGTTCGCATCGACCTGCATCAGATCCAGTCGAGGATCGCCGAACATCGTCCAAGCGCCATAGCCGCTCTCGTCCCCGCCATCGGTGGTTGCCAACGTCAGAAAGCGGTCGTCGTCGCCGATTGAAATCGAGACCGGAAACGCGCCCCTGTAGCCACTGTAGCCATTGATCTCGCGGCGCTCGAAACGCACTTGACCGTCGACCAGCACCCAAAGGTCGGCGATCACCCCCACGCCGTCCGCGGAGTACATTGCCTCGCTGCTGCTGCCCGCCACGGCGCGGAATCGGAACGGCTTGCAGTCGGGGTTCGCGCGCCGGATCGCCTCCAAGTCGAAGGTGATTCCGTTGTTGGCATGCATGAACAACAGGCAATGCGGAGGCGAAGCATAGTCGATATCCCCCAAGACCGCTGCGAACGGTACGTCGGTGAGAATCGCGCCGACCGCCCAAATGCGTTTCCACGTGTCGTTGTGAGTGTTGGGAAAGCGGGCGAACGTATGACCGGCGGAATCGATCCGCACCGGGCCAGATCGACCGTCGGGAATGAAAACGCCGTCCACCAACGGCATAGCCTCGACACGATGATACTTTCCGTCGCCGACAAAACGTGCTTCTGCTTCGGAGCCCCAAACCTTTGGCGTCAACTCGGCTGTTTGCCCGTTGGTCGGATCGATGCCGCGGTTGCGCCGGCCGGAAAAACCGTCGCCGCCGGCCACCACGTCGACCAAGTCCAGCGTCTTGTATGTCACCTTGGGAATCCTGCGCGTGAAATCGGCCGTCTTGGCCGACGCACCAAGCATCATGATGCGAGGCTCGTCGCCACCTTCGACCCGCGCCGATTCGTTCTCGCGCAACACCACCACCTGCCCACTGCCCTCACCCCCGGCCCCTCTCCCGGAAGGAGAGGGGAGACCGTCGCCGACTACTTGTACCTTCACCGAACCGCGGAAGACGCGCGACTCGGTGAGGCCCGACTTATACACCTCCACGCCGAACTCGGTGCCCAGGTCGGTGACGACGGCGGTGGGAGTGCGAATGGCGAACAAGGGATTAGGGATTAGGGATTGGGGATTAGAATTAGTGGCTAGTGGTTGGTGGCTAGTGGTTAGTGAAGCAGACCTTGAACCTTGAACCTTGGACCTTGAACCTTGAACCTTGGACCTTGAACCTTGAACCTTGGACCTTGAACCC
>JAHIKV010000220.1 GCA_018897395.1 Planctomycetota bacterium
ACGAGTCCACTTGACGTTATCTAAGGTGTCGGGTAACATAGCGCGCAAGGCAGCCGACATTCCCGCCCGTGCCGTGCATCGCCCCAACTCTAAATCGTCCAGTCCGCCGCCGCGTTTTCCCCGCCCCCCGTCGGCTCGGTTTCGGCGTCGTTTCGTGCGCCGGGTGCGCTGTAAAATGTGCGCTCTAAACGGGCAACCTGCGTATTTCCCGAGGAAAACGGGGGTGGTTCGAGTCCGTCATCGCCCACTTTCCTCACCACCGGAGATAATTCGTTTCTGTTGCGGAAAGTAGGGTGGGTCAAGCGAAGCGCAGCCCCACCAACAGCGGAAAAATCGTGGTGGGGCTGCGCTTCGCTTGACCCACCCTACACAGGCTTTTCCGCAACAGCTACTAATTCATTGCGGCGCTCGAAATGACTGAGTCCGCCACGATTTTTTCCCGCGCCCATTCACGGCCGTCTCTTGATAACACGGCGATTTCACTTTATACTCCATTCATCCGATATTTGCTCACTTGAACGACATGGCGACGATTTTCGTTTCCGGCCCCTGCCCATTACCTCTCGAATGAACCAACCCTTCGCCGGCGTGATGCCGCCGGAAGTGACGGAAGTTACCTGCAAAGTGGTTTGGCCCACCATCGGCGCTACCCGCGCCGGCCGGCTCGTCGGACGATTGGCCGACGTGCGTTTCGGGGTGGGTGAATTCTTCACGCTGGGAAAGCTGCTGGCCGTGGCCTCGATTCCCTTGAGCTTGGCCGTATTCGCCTGGCAACTGATGCCCTTCGTCTGCCGTCGCTACGCCTTGACCAATCGGCGGATCATCATCCGCAAGGGGCTAATGCCGGTCGACGAGCATTGGCTCGCCCTGGACGAGTTCGACGCCATCGAGGTTGAATTCTTGCCCGGCCAGCATTGGTTGCACGCCGGCGAGCTGATTTTCAAGCGGGCCGGCAGCGAGGCGCTTCGCCTGTCGGGCGTCTCGCGTCCCGAGGTCTTCCGCCACGTCTGTCTGACGGCCCAAAGCGCTCTGCGCTGATGAGCACGGGGGCAATCAACGTCGGAACGCTTTACCGAGCGTTTATTTCCTCGTTCATTCCTATTCACGGCACGGCTTCCTCGCGGACGCCAGGGGGAAAGCCCTCTGTAAACGGTTACGGATGACATGGACCAGTCCTCGACCAGGTTTATTACAACAGCGCCGTGCTGAAATACCGTTCCGCCCGGTCGGGTAATACGGTGGCGATGTTGCCAGGCCGGTGTTTGGCCACTTGGCGGGCCGCCCAGACGTTGGCGCCCGACGAGATGCCCACCAGCAGCCCCAGGTCGCGGCCCAACTGCCGGGTGGTTTCGATGGCGTCTTCGTCGGTTACTTCCACGACCTCGTCGACCAGCGAAATATCGAGCACGGCTGGTATAAATCCGTCGCCGATACCTTGTATTTGGTGCAGTCCCGGCTCGTGTCCCAGCAGTGCCGCGACGTCCTTCGGCTCGACGGCCACGATATGCGCGTCCGGTTTGTGTTGTTTGAGGAATTTGCCGACGCCTTGCAGTGTTCCGCCGCTGCCCACGCCGGCGACGAAACAGTCGATTTCTCCGCCCATCTGCCGCCACAGCTCGTGGGCGGTGTTTTCATAGTGGCATCGCGGATTGTCGGGGTTCTCGAACTGTTGGGGGACGAATACCCGCGGGTCGGCCGCCGCCATCTCGCGGACCCGGCGCAATGCCCCGTCGATGCTCTCCTCGTCGGGCGTCAGGATCAATTCGGCGCCCAAGGCGCGGATGATCTTCTTGCGCTCCTCGCTCATCCCTTGAGGCATGACGATGCGCACGTGGTAGCCCTTGATCCGGCCGATCAGCGCCACGCCGATGCCCGTGTTGCCACTGGTGGCCTCGACGACGATCGAGTCGGGCTTCAGACGGCCGTCTCGTTCGGCCCCTTCGAGCATGGCCAGGGCCACGCGGTCCTTGATGCTTCCGCCGGGGTTGAGAAACTCCGCCTTGGCGTAGATGTTTTCGCCCCTCAACCGCACCAGCGGCGTGTTGCCGATCAGATCGAGGATGTTGTCGGTGAGCATGGGACTAGCAAAAAGGATGCGGGCATGAAAAGGAAACATCACTGATTATCGGTTATCTAGTTTGCCGGAATCAGCGATGTTCCCTTTTCTGTCCCGCGTGTGGGACGGATTAGGAAATCCGTCCTACGCTCTACGCATGTTTTTCGGCGTAAAAAGCGGTTTTTGCGCCCGCACCTGCCCCATGCAAAAAAGGCCCGAAACTTCGGCGGCCAAAAAACAGCCTTTTTATAGGCGTTTTCGGCTGGTAGAATGAGGCTGTTGCTCATACCCCATCGGTGGTGTGATTGCGAAACATTTCGCGTTCCGTTGCCGCAAGCCGAAGGGGTGGAACAGCTTAAGGTCGATTTTTCGGTCTGAATTTAATGGGAAAACAAACCCGATTTCGACACTTAATTCTTGCGTCGATCCGTCGAGGGCCGCCGATGTTCTCAAACCGCTTGAACCACGGGCTATTCATTTCGCAACGCAACTGCGCTTAAAACGTAAGTGCAGTTTAACCCCAGGTTGATCAACCTGATGCGCCAGGTTAATCAACCTGTGGGCGCGGGGTTGAATTGGCCCCCAAAACACCGATCGAGCGCAAAACGCCGCCCGAGATGCTTTCTTGAAAAGTCAGCGCAAAATTGTGTGCCAAAGGATATCTTCAGGAACATTCCGGGAACAGCATACGCAATCATCGTGAATTATGTATGCTGTCACCGGAATTATCCGGTAACTGTTTTCAACGTCTTCCTTGGCCCGCGCCAAAGCGAAACACACCCAGAGGGCTATGATCGGCTGTTCCAAGTTCTCGATTCCGTAATTGATCCAACCAATGAAAGCGAGGGCGACAAACTGTGGAAATACGTAGCCATTATGCTTTCGAGCCACCTTCGTGCCGCTTGTATCGACTTCAATTTGCCACCCGAGGATAATTCACCGCGAGGTTGGGTCAACTACCTAATAGCTGTGATTTTCAGGACGAATAGGTAAAATTAAGGAAAAAAAGGTGTCAGAACTATTTTTAGGAAAAAAAGGTGTCAGAACTATTTTTGGCGGGTGAGCGTTGCTCGGACAGCCAATTTTTCAGAAAGGAAAAAAAGGTGTCAGAACTATTTTCAGCGAGTGAGCGTTGCTCGAACAGCCAATTTTTAGAAAAATAGTTCTGACACCTTTTTATCCCCAGACTACCTATTTACATAGCACTGAGCATGAAAAACGCTCGGCCCCAAGCCGAATCGAAATTCGTTCGGGGCCGAGCCGCGCGACAGACCAGTTAGCCCGGATTCTCAGCCGTTTTGGCTCCGGCGCCGTCGCCGCAGGTGCAACAGCGCCGCCGCGGCGCCGGCCGCCAGCAAGGCAAGCGTGCCCGGTTCCGGCACGATATGACTCTCGACGTAGGCCGCGGCCGCGTTCCACTCCTCGGCAGAGCCGCTGCCACCCGCTACCTCATCCTGCCGAAACACAATGTAGAACGGGTCGGAGTTGGTAACCGACTGCACGGTGCTGTACAGCCCCATTTGCAGCAGGTAGATGCCATCGGAGTAGGGTGAGAGCAACGTGAAAGCCGGGTGGTAGTGCCAAGTCCCGTTGGCGGTGGGCATGTCGAAGCCGGAAACCATCGTGGCGGTCTCCGGCGTCGTCACCGATCTCGACCCGTAGCTGATGACAAGCCGTTCGGGCGGGATGGCGTCGAAGTCGCTACCGTCCCACACGCGCAGTGCGTCGAGGATGCTGAACCCGATGGCACTGCCAGCGCGCCACGCGCTTGCCTCGGAATCGAAACACATCTCGACCCAGTTCGGATCGACTTCGCTGTCGTTGAACCGTTTCTGGAAGACATACTCCGAGTGGAACTCGCCGTCGTGATAATGGCCGGTCACGATCTTTCCGCCGACGTTCTCGAATGGAACGTCGGCTTCATGGGCCAGGGCGAGGCCCGCGAACGAGAACATGGCCAGCGCGGCGCAAGCCGCCGGAACGAGAACCTTGATGGACTGTAAGCAACGCATTGTAATCTCCTGTCTGAAGTAAAGGTTTGGAATACTGACGAACAACTGATGAAACGGGGGAAAAAGTTACTCGGGCGGTTTGGCGAAGTTGTAGCCTTCGTCCGCCCAAGTCTGGATTTGTTGCTCGGGGATCGCATCGACGTGGCCGTCGGCGTACAGGTAGTGGGCCGTCTTGAGGTGCCGGTCCGGTTGGATGTCGCCCAGGATCGCCTGCCAGACCTGCTTTCTCTCGATGTTGGTCCGCGTGAACCAACTCTTCGCGTGAACGTGTTCATAGCAGGACGCCGAGAGGCCCAGGTCGTCGGCGCACTCGTAGGCGATGATCGTCTTGTGAGTACACGGCAGCCGCCACAGGTTGGTCTGCGCCCCCGAGCCGGGAACCGTCACGTAGTCGCTCATCAGGTAGCTGGTGAACTTCTTTTTCAACCGATCCGGCCCCTTCGGGTCGTCCGGGCAGATGCGTATGGCGTTTACGTCCTCATGATACGGAGCGAGCAGCTCGATCCAGACTTCGTCGACGCCGGGGTTCTGCACCGCGCATCTCGAGGCCGGGAATAGTCCCCCGGTGACGATGGCGTACTGGTGGACGGCCAAACCGATCTGCCGGAAGTTGCTGGCGCAGGCGGCCTTTCGCGCCGCCGCCCGCGCCAACTGCACCGCCGGCAACAACAGCGAGATTAGAATCCCGATGATGGTGATGACGACCAGCAACTCAATTAGCGTAAAACCATGACGTTTCATGCGAATACCTCCAATCGCGCAGGCGCACACTTCGAGACAAGCCTGGTCTTGGAGCGTCTCCGCTGCGGCAGCGCAACGGCACGGGTGATCGGACCGCCAGTGTGCCGCGCGCTGCGCGCAAGCGGAGCACTACCGCTCTATCAGGTCACGTTCGATCGAAACGGCTTTAGAGAGCCGATGCGGGAGGGGCGCGCGAACGATAAGCAAAAACCCTGTCGCCGACATCCAGACAGCGCGCAGCCACAATGGTTTCGACAACAGTGAGCGGCTCGCAGAGGGTCAGCGACAGGACGGGCAGGCAGTGAGCGTAGGCGAGAAAAGAGCAAATGGGGCAGTTGGCCTCGCTGACCAGCACGCGATCGTGGTCAGTTGCGCGGAGGGAAAGATCACCACTCGCTTCTAGCGATTCTTGGCCAGAATGCCCACAAGAATGGAACCCGCAACTGTGGGCGGAGCAAGGAAAGTGATTAAGCCCGAGAAGGCCATGCAACCCCTCGCCGCAGACCATAGTCGCGGTGAAAAGGCCCAAAACGCCCCAGGTTATTCCGGCTTGAAGATGTCTCACTTGCAGAACCACCGTCACTTAAGTCCACGGCGGTCCGATCACATGTTATTTTGACTGTTTCCAACGCGAATGTCAAGCCCCCAACAGAAAAATTCCGGCAACCGATTTTTTCGATCATCGGAAGGGGGCGGTTGCCAGGGGAGAAAAGGTGTCAGAAAAGGTGTCAGAACTATTTTCTGCGGGTGAGCGTTGCTCGGACAGCCATTTTTCAGAAAAATAGTTCTGACACGAATGGCACTGTTGAATCAGCACGTGAATTGTAACAAGTTGCCACGGTGAGAGTTAGACAAAAAACCTTGCCGTTGGCCATGAAGTGCTGCGGGCGCAGACAACAACGGTGGACGCCGCGGGTCGGTTTTGATACACTTCC
>JAHIKV010000221.1 GCA_018897395.1 Planctomycetota bacterium
AATTCACCTTCCACTTTAACCGGCGTAAGTCACGGCACCGGGGCAAGCTGTTCTATCGACTGGCACAGCAAGCCGTGGTCCTTGATCCCGTTCCTTACAACCAGATCATCGCACCGGACCAAGGCCAATCGCACCAACCACGATATATAGTGGTCACTGGAGTCAAGGGGATAACCATATTTGGCAATGTCGATCAGGGCTCGCAACGCCTCGTTAAGGACCGGCGAATCAATAACTGTCGCTTTCGACTGGGGGTGGCACGTCCCTGAGCGCAGCGAAGGGCGTGGTTTGGTCGTGTACGCAAGTCATCTGGAATTCGGATGGTCAGAACGTTCATGTGTTCCCTTGCAGAAGGTTGGCTGCCATATGTCAAAAGGGAAATCACACCGGAGACATGATGGCGACATTGACCAAGTGTAATTTAATGCCACTCATGGCCGCACCAGAAACATTGCCTTGCCTTTGGCGATGCTACAACCCTGGTACACTTGGGACAACGGGATATTTCGATCTTTAAGCCGTGTTCGTGTAAAGCACGCTCGCACTGCTGCGTGCCATGCAGATGTATCGCTTCTGCGATTGCACGGGAGACGTCTTCATTTGCGGGAGGGAACTCAAGCATGACCTCCACAACTGAATATGGTTCTCCTGAATCCCCCGCTGCTTCCCATGCTTTTCCGCCATTATCTACAACTGCCAGAAGATGTTCAGTCACGGCTTCGCGCAATCGATCCGGAACGTGAGCGAGAATCCATTCCAAAGAAGGAGCGGGTGGGCCAAGTAAGTCAGGATACCAGCGTCGTAAATAACCGTGGACAGCTTCCGTCTCGTCGTATTCCATCTCGTGCGAACTCCACGGAAACAAAATAGCAGCCGGCAAAGCACTCTGTGACCGCCCAATTCCAGATTACTTGGCCATGCTCACCGCGTCTCGTGGATGTGAGTCTTGGCGATGTCTACCAACGACTTCAATGCTGCGTTGACCGATTCTTCGTTGGGAAAGTAAGGCGCCACTTCAGGGGACAGGAGCACTAGATTCGTCCCTTCTTTGAAACGATGCGCGTACTTTCCGCGGACTCCACCCTTGAGTTTGGAAAGATCGTACTCGGGCCGCAGATCATCGTCCAATTCCGTTTTAGGTTTCTTCTTCATATTTCCTCCGCTCCCAAGCCGTTGTACGCCGCGCGCTGATGATTCGGATCCGATCCGCTCGATCGGTATGCGAGACGATCAACAGCCTGCCGGATCGTGAAGTTCCGTAAGTAAGAAATCTTTCCTCATCCTGGGAATGGTCGGGATCGTCGTATGTAATTGACAAAGGATCCGCAAATACGGTGGCAGCCTCTTCAAATGAGACGCCGTGTTTATCCAAGTTCAAGTCGGCCTTCGCCCGATCCCACTCGAAGCCCATATTTATATTCTATTCTACCGCGCGGTATGAAAAACCGCAATCCATCACCCCAGTATCGCCTTCAGATCGGCCTCGGGCGTGGCGATCGGGGCGATGTTGAACTTCTCGACCAGCAGCTTGAGCACCGGCGGGGTGACGAACGCCGGCAGGCTCGGGCCGAGACGGATGTTCTTGATGCCCAGGTAAAGAAGCGTCAGCAGGATCGCCACCGCCTTCTGCTCGTACCAACTGAGCACCATCGAAAGGGGCAACTGGTTCACTTCGCACTTGAAAGCGTCGGCCAGCGTCGTGGCGATCTGGATGGCCGAGAAGGCGTCGTTGCACTGGCCGACGTCCAACAGCCGCGGCACCCCGTCGATGCTGCCGAACGGCAACTTGTTGAAGCGGTACTTGCCGCAGGCCAGCGTTAGGATCACGCAATCCTCGGGCACTTTTTGGGCGAACTCGGTGTAATAGTTCCGCCCGGACTTGGCCCCGTCGCAGCCGCCGACGAGGAAGAAGTGTCGGATCCGTCCGGCCTTGACCGCCGCGACCACCTTGTCGGCCACTCCCAGCACGGCGTGATGGCCGAAGCCGACGGTGATGGTCTGCTCGGGCGCGTCGGTGGCGAAACCGTCGGCGGCCAGCGCGGCCTCGATCACCGGCGAGAAATCGCG
This sequence comes from Planctomycetota bacterium, assembly GCA_018897395.1. Taxonomy (GTDB): domain Bacteria; phylum Planctomycetota; class Planctomycetia; order Pirellulales; family Thermoguttaceae; genus JAHIKV01. The sequence goes on from JAHIKV010000221.1 coordinate 2,068, forward strand.
GTCCGGCCCCGTGTGTCGCACGCCCGGCCAGGCCACCAGCCCGCTGGTGAAGATCCGTCCGATGTAGCTTTCCTTGGGCTTCTGGATGCAGTTGGTGGTCATCAGGATCGCGCCGGGGAACTCGTCGAACTCCTTTCGTTGGTCTTGCCACGCCCCGCCGTAGTTGCCCACCAGGTGCTTGTGCTTCTTCAAGCCGGGATACGCGTGGCAGGGGAGCATCTCGCCGTGAGTGTAGACGTTGATCCCCTTGCCTTCGGTCTGCCGGAGCAATTCGTCGAGGTCTTTCAGGTCGTGGCCGGAGACAAGGAGGCACTTGCCGCGGACGGGCGTGACTCGCACCGCGGTCGGCTCGGGATGGCCGTACGTGCTGGTGTTGGCGGCGTCGAGCAACCCCATCACCGTCAGGTTCAACTCGCCCGTCTTCATCGCCCAATCGAGCAAGGCGTCTTGGGTGGGATTCTCTTGGGCGAGGAAATCGAGGGCTTGGTGAAAGGTGGCGTAGACGTTCGGGTCTTCGTAGCCGAGAATCATCGCGTGATCGGCATATGAGGCGGCGCCCTTCAGACCGTAAAGGATCAAATCCTGCAATCCGGCGGCGTCGTTGCCCAGCCGCGTCTGCCGCTTTGTGATCGAGACCTCATCGCCCTGTCGGATCAGTCCGTCGAGATCGGCGGCGGGCTGCCAGGCGGCCGGACCATCGAGTACTTCCGGCGCCTTGGCCTTCTCGACGCAGGTATCTTCGTAAAGCGTTTTAGCCCGCTCACGGATCGCAGCGGCGTCGAGCAGGTGTATTTTTAGCCGCTGGGGGTCGAAATCGACGTTGGTCACGGTAGCGAAGAGGAACTCGATGATTGCCCGATCCACTTGTTGGTCGGTTGCATCGAGTTCGGCGGCCCGGTGGGCGTACATCGCAATCCCCTTGGTCGCGTGAATCAGCAGGTCTTGCAGCGCGGCTATGGCCGGTTCCTTGCCGCAGACGCCAATTACCGTGCAGCCGGCCCCTTTGGCGGTTTGTTCGCATTGATAGCAGTACATTCCGATTGTCGCTCCTATGTTTATGACCCCGAGCCGCCGTGCCGGCGGCTGCTAAACGGCTTTCCAGAATACGGCCGAGCGCCGGCTGTGCGGCCGGCGGTCTGGATCATACAATAATACCGCGGTCGGCAATACCCACAACGACGGCTTGATCCTTTCCGCCAGAGCCTATACGATGAGCGGAGGATCGCCGTTTGATCGCGCTGAAGCGCGGTCTGCGACGCGGCGTTTATCCTTTCAGGCTCGGGGCGTTGCGGTTATAATCAGCAAGATGTCCGACTACGTGGTGCGCTACGGCGCGATGCGATTGCTGGGTGTTTTTTCGCCGACGGGAGGGAGGGAGTACCCCCGTGGGACGAATGTGATTACGCGGACCGACCGCGGCCTGGAGGCGGGCGAGGTGCTCTGCGAAGCCACGCCCGACGCGCAGGAACGAATGAAAGACCCCGGCGCCGGCCAGATCATCCGCGAAATGACCGCCGAGGACCGGCATGAACTGGCCCGGATGCGGCAACAGTCCCGCCGGCAATTCGACGTGAGTCAACAACACGTCGATCGGCTCGGGCTGAAAATGCGGCTGGTCGACGTAGAGCACCTCTTCGGCGGCGAGCGGATCGTGGTCTACTATCTGGCCGAAAGCCGCGTCGATTTCCGCGAGTTGGTCCGGGAGCTGGCCGGCGAGTTTCAGACCCGGATCGAAATGCGGCAGATCGGCGTGCGCGACGAGGCCAAGCTGCTGGCCGACTACGGCGATTGCGGCTGCCCGGTCTGCTGCAACACGCACCTGGTCGAAATGCCGCCGGTCTCGATGCGGATGGCGAAGATGCAGAAGGCCACGCTCGATCCGACGAAGATATCGGGCCGTTGCGGGCGGTTGAAGTGCTGCCTCCGCTACGAGTTCGAGGAATACGAGCAAGCGGCGCAATTCGAGGCGGAGAACTTGCCCCACGAGGACGACGAAGATCAAACGGCGGATGACGACGACGCGTAATTATCCCGGTTCCAATGCTCCGCGTGGGAACGAGAGGTAATCCATATATTTTCGACACCCATGCTTGACCCAGCCCACCCCATTGCCCGGCTCCTCGAAGAAGATCGAAGGTACAAGTTCGAGGCTTATGCGTTCATTTTCGAGGCGCTGTACTACGCGCAGAACGTGTTGGGGATAGGGGCGGAAAGCCAAACCGAACAGACCGACGAATCGGCCGAGGAGAGCGAGACGCCGGCCGGTCCCGAACGCCACGTCACCGGCCGCGAGCTTTGCGATGCGATCCGCCGCTATGCCGTCGAGCAGTACGGCTACATGGCAAAAACCGTGCTGAACAGTTGGGGCATCCACTGCACGGGCGACTTCGGCGAGATCGTGTTCAATCTGATACGCGTCGGCCAGATGCGGAAAACCCCGTCCGACACGCGGGTGGACTTCGACGACATCTACGATTTCGACGTCGCTTTCCAGCAGCAGTTCAAGATCGCTCCTTCATAAAGCCGCGACCACCAATCGCAGTTCATGGCGCGACCAACGCAAAGCGGCTTGACGGGGTCGAACACGACACTTGTTCCACCATAGAAAAATGTCTCCTTTGGTTCTGTTGGCGTTTCTGTCCATATTATTTTCCGGCGCCGACGACACCACCGTTGCCGACGCCCGGCTCAACGACGTCTGTTTCGTCGACGCACGGAATGGCTGGGCAGTCGGCGACCGCGGCACCGTCCGGCGTACCGACGACGGCGGAAAAACGTGGCGGTCGCAGAAGTCCGGCGTCGATTGCACGCTCTGGGCCGTCTGCTTCCTCGACGAGCAACTCGGCTGGGCGGCGGGCGGATTCACACGTCCATACACACACGCGAGCACCGGAGTCGTGCTGACTACCCGCGACGGCGGCGGGACCTGGACGCACAACCCGAAACTCATGCTTCCCGCGTTGCGGCGGATCGGTTTCTTTGGCCCGGATCGGGGTTGGGCGGCGGGATGCCGCTCGGCGATGTATCCGAGCGGCGCTTTCGCGACCGACGACGGCGGGCGGAGTTGGCGGCCGTTGCCCGGCGGAAATGACGCGCCCTGGCGGGCCGCCGATTTCGTCGGCCCTCGCGACGGTGCGCTGGCCGGGCGAAACGGCGCGCTGGCCGTCGTCCGCGACGGAACGCTGGAATCGGCCCGTGCCGACGGGTTCGAGTTGCGGAGCTTCTCGCGGATTCGGCTCATCCGGCCGTCGTACGGTTGGTTGATTGGCGAAGGCGGCTTGCTGCTGGCGACCGATGATCTCGGCAGGAGTTGGCGCTCCCCGTCCGGCGACTTGCCCAAGGCGATCAGCCACTTCGACTTCGCCGCACTGGCCGTCCGCGGGGCGAAGTGCTGGATCGCCGGCTCTCCCGGCACGCTCGTCTTTCACACCGCCGATGCCGGCCGCACCTGGAACGCATTTCCCACGGGCACAACCGTGCCGATTCAAGCGATGGCTTTCTCCGACGACCAACACGGTTGGGCCGTCGGCGAATTAGGCACGATACTCGCCACCGACGACGGCGGCCGCACGTGGCGGCGGCAACGCTCCGGCGGATCGCGGGCCGCGCTGCTGGCCCTCTTTGCCGAACCGCAAGATGTGCCGCTCGAGTTGATCGCCCAACTGGCCGGAGGCGAAGGATACCTGACCGCCGTTGAAGTGCTCGGCCGACGGGACATCGAACTCCCCTCGCGCGACGATGTTCCTTTGGACGATCGCTTGCACGAGGCGGTGGTACGGCTCGGCGGAAATGCGGCCACGGCGGCTTGGCAATTCCCCTTGCGCCAGACGGGACTGCACATCGGCCGGCGGGGGATCGTCGCGGGCTGGGACAACGCGAACGACCGTCACGGCATGGAGTCGCTCCGCGCCCGGATGGTCCGCTCGATCCGCACGTGGCGGCCCGAGGCGGTCGTGACCCACGACGCCGGACCTGAAACCAAAGATCCGCTCGGCCGGATCGTTCGGCAGGCGGTGTTGCAGGCGGTCGGCGAGGCGGCCGACCCCAATGCCTTCCCCGATCAGATCGCCGAAGCGGGCTTGGCGCCGTGGCGCGTTAAACGTGTGTTCGGAACGATGTCGCCCGGCGAGCGGGGCGCCGGCGAGCTGAGCACCACGCAGTTCGCGCCCCGGTTGGGCGGCACGCCGGCCGAGGCGGCCGCCGAGCCGCGGGGCTTGTTGCGAGACCGTTTCGTCCCTTCGCCGCCGACGTTGACGCTGCGTCCGCTCGACGGCGATGAGTTGTCGGGGCGGGACGTTTTCGCGGGGCTGCCGCCGGGGAGCGAATCGCGGCGCAAGCCGTCGCCCCCGTCGTTGGAAAGCATCGAACTTTTACAGCGGGTGGCCGCCAGACGCCGACACGTGCAAGCGATCATCGAGCGGGCGGACCGCGGCGCGTGGTCGGCCGATCAATTGCTTGCCCAGATCGGCCAACTGACGCGCGACTTGGACGAACGGAGCGCGGGCCAAATCATCCATCAACTGGCCGATCGCTATTACCGTGGCGGCCGGTGGCCTCTGGCGGCCGAAACTTTCAAGGCGCTGGCGGAGCGATATCCAGAACATCCGCTTGCCCCGCCGGCAATGCTGTGGCTGTTGCACTACAACGTTAGCGGCGAGGCGGCCTGGCGAATCACTCGCGACGTTTCGCGGCGGCAGGGGCGCCTGGAACTGGCCGTCGCGCTGGGTAAGCAGCTCGAACGCACGCGGTTCGACTTGTTCGCCGAGCCGGCCGTGCGGTTTCCGCTGGCCGCCGCCTACCGCGGCCTGGACCAGCCTCGCCAGGCCAAACGACTATATCAAATCCAAAGACGCGGCAACGGCCGCGACGCATGGTGGGTCTGCGCCCAAGGAGAGTTGCGGATGGCCGATGCGGCCCCCCGCCGGATAAAGCCCCGGTTGAAGTGCGTGAAGGCCGAGTCGAAACCGCGGCTGGACGGCCGGCTCGACGACGCGGTCTGGAAACGGGCCGAGACGGCCGCGCTCGAAAGCGCGCAGCACGACGACGGCGATTGGCCGGCCGTCGTCCTGTTGGCATACGACGCGGAGTTCCTCTATATTGCAGCTCAGTGCCGGAACGCGCCGAATGAAAAAGGCGACGGAAACCAGCCCCAAGGGCGTCCGCGCGACGCCGACCTATCAGACCACGACCGGGTCGAGGTGTTTCTCGACATCGACCGCGACTACGCCACTTTCTACCGCTTGACGGTCGATCATCGCGGTTGGACCAACGACCGTTGCTGGGAAGATCACACGTGGAATCCGACGTGGTACGTCGCCGCATCGCGCAACGAGCGCGGGTGGACTGCCGAGGCGGCCATCCCGCTAAAGGAACTGACCGGCCAATCGCCCCAACCACGCGAGACGTGGGCCATCGGCTTGCAGCGCGTGGCGCCGGGCGTCGGGTTTCAGGCGTGGAACAAGCCGGCGGCGGTTGACGTGCTCCCCGACGGTTTCGGGCATCTGGAGTTCGAGTAGTTCCAGCCATAAACCTGAGTTTTGGATAAGAAAATAGCCGGGGGCTAACAGCCCCCGGAGGGGACGCCGATGCACCACTATGGCCGTTTGACATGCGTGGACGGAAACGCGCTGCTGTTTTGATGTCTTGCGACGTTCTCCGGGGGCTGTTAGCCCCCGGCTATTTCGATGATGTGACCCTATCCAAAACTCAGGTTCTAAAGCTGCGATCAACGGTCACACCTTTATGGAGAGGAATCCCGCAAATAACCGGCGCTCGACTGGAAGAACTTGCGGCGTCTGTGATGGGTTTCCGGTTCCGCCTCGGCCCGTTGCGATTGCAGGTCGGCCATGTTGGCCCGGCAGTAGCGGCAGCCGACCACGGCAATGTGGAACTCGACGTAGGCGGCGGGGGCTTTCTCCAGCGCGCCGAGCAGGTAGCTCTCCAATTGTTCGCGCGAGGGACAACTGAGCCGTCGCTGCCGCCAGACTTCGCCCAACGAATGAACGCCCGCCCCACGCCGCGAGTTGATCGCCGCCAGTTGCTTGACCAAGGCGGGGTCTTTGCGGGCGGCCTTTTCGATCCGCGCCATCTCCTCCGCAGGCAAGGCTTCGTCGAGATACGCTTCCAGGTCGGAGGAACGGAACATAGTGGGTAGTGGATAGCGGGTAGTGGGTAGTGGATAGTGGATAGTGGATAGCCGCTAGCGTCTTGTTGCAGATAGTTCCGATAGTGGATCGTTTAGCGGCCGACGGAATGTCGGCCACTACCCACTAGCCACTACCCACGTAACCGTTCACACCCCGGGGAGCAATGAAGGAGCGGAATTGTGGGCGAGATGAGCTTCGACGGCGGATGTGACGAAGGAAAATACATTGCGACGCTGCTGACGACAACTCTCAATCACCGTCAGCATCGTCTCGACAAA
>JAHIKV010000222.1 GCA_018897395.1 Planctomycetota bacterium
CAGCCCTTCGATGGCCGTTTTCGTGGTCTTAGGTGTCGGGTGGTCGGCCGTCGTGACGGACTCTCCAGCAGTCTCGCGCGTCGGTTGATCCATGACGAGATTCCTTATTCCGTTAGGAGTAGATATGGGGATCCTTCCTACTATATATTGTATCTCACGCCAGAGCGGCCACAATATACAGTCGAGATCGGTCAAGTTTAACGATTTCTTTACCTTGGTCAACCGTCCCTTTTAGAGTTTCCATAAAGCCCTGAGCAGAGCGGAGTTGCGCGACCTGCCACCCGTTGGAGTCATGCCCGCCGCCGCCGGGGCCAAGGTGCGAAAAACCCTTGTTTTTCCGAAGTTTGGGAATTCCCGGACTGTTGGCGGGCGGAACACTCGCATAACTGTTCTTTTTTACGGATAATGCCGAAGAGGCGATAAGATGAATAGACCGGATGCCAAGAGGAAGACGACATGAAAACACGCATTCCGATTGACGGCGAATGTATTGCGGCGTTTTGCCGAAAGCACCGGATCGAGAAGTTGTCTTTCTTCGGGTCCGTATTGCGCGACGATTTCCGCCCCGACAGCGACGTGGACGTGTTGGTCAGCTTTGCTCGGGGGGTGCATTGGGGCCTGCTCGACTTTGTGCGCATGTCGGAAGAACTTGCCGCGATCTTGGGGCGGAAAGTCGATCTGGTCGAGCGGCAATCGGTCGAGCAAAGCGAAAATTACATCCGACGCCGATACATTTTGGAATCCGCGGAGCCGGTTTATGTGGCGGGATGAAGCCTATCTGCTCGACATGCTCTTGGCGGGCCGCAAGATTCGCGCGTTCACGGCGGACGTCGACGAAAACCGGTTTCGGACGGATGAAGTCTTGCAACATGCCGTCATGCGGCTGATTCAGATTATTGGTGAGGCTGCCCGCAAGATATCGTCCGATTTTCGGCAGTCGCACCCGGAAATCCCGTGGCGGGACATTGTGGGAATGCGTCACCTGTTGGTCCACGAGTACTTCCGAATCGTGCCGGAAAAGGTTTGGGAAGTCGTGGAGAGAGACCTGTCTGACTTGATTACAATGATCGAGCCGCTCGTTCCGCCCGATAGCCCGGCATAAAGCCGCGCTGGGGCGGTCTAGTAGTAGGGTGCGTCCACGACGCACCGATATTCTGCGTTGTGGTGCGTCGCGGACGCACCCTACCAATTTCACCGCGGCAAGAAGTCCTGAACCACGGTCACTTCGCGGACCTGACGGCTGTCCGGCTCGAAGACCCGGATCTTCACCTGAATCCCCCGCAACGGGATCGGATACGGCGGCGGATAGAGCTTCTCGGCATCGTCGTCAACGATGCCGTCGGTGTTGTCGTCGATGCCGTTGTTCCAATTAGGGTGGTAATTGGTGGTCGACCAGGTGTCGTAGACCCGCGCGGTAGTGTCTGATCCCGTTATGGTTTGACCAGGATGATTTAATCCTCTCAGCGACGACAACTCGTCGTAACCGAGGTCTACGTAATCATTTTGAAGCGGATCCCACGCCTTCACGTCGAAGCCGATCACGTTGGTCAGGATCACGTCGTCGGAAACGCGATTACGTGTAGCATCAAGTATAAACTGATTGTCCGGGAGGCGATAACCGTCTGCATTCGTCCATAAATCGAGGGCCGATACTGGATGAGGCGGCGGCGGCGGTGGCAGTTGCTCGGTGCTCCATCCCGTGGATGAACATTCCCACAGAGTCGGCAGCGTGGGGAATTCAGTTGTACCCACCGTCCATTGCCACAGGCGAACGTCGCAGGGGAACGTCGCCGGATGGGCAAATCGGCACTCGCGGCGGGTCAGGTCGCCAAGAGTATTGGGGGCATATCCAATTATTGTCCCTCCCGCATCGTATAACGCACGCGCTGAAATGTCGTAATTTGCGTAATAGTTCGTGGTGCCGGGAGGAGGAGGAATTGTAACGTTCGGGGCGACCAGCAGCACACGACGGTGGAGCGTCCGGCCGCGGAGGAACCATGCCACTTCGGCCACGTCCGATTGGATTGTGGTGATGCCGAACCTGCCGATGAACGGTTTGCCGGTCGTCGTCCGCGTGGTGAACATCAGGATGTCGTCGAAATCGCCCACCGTCGTATCGGTGCCGCCGGTGTCGCTGTTGACGGCAATGCCGGAATTTGTAAGCGCCGGCCCTTCGATGTACTCGAAATAGCCCTCGTTGTTTTCGGGCTTCAGCGGCGGGCATACCGTGGCGGTGATTCCGGCCAGGTCCATTTGCAGCCGGGTCTCGGCCAGACGCAGCCGGTCGGCCGCCTCGAGCATCGAGCGGCTGTCGGTTATGCCCTCGGCCACCCGGCCGAACATCACCGCCACCGCGCCCATCAGCAGCAGGGCCAAAGTAGTGGCCACCAAAATCTCGACCAGCGTGAAGCCGGTTCGACGGAATCGCACCAGAACGGGCCGTTTCATTATGACCTCTTCTCCTTGACCTCGTAGGTTATGCTTCAGCATAACATCGAATCGGTCGATCGAGCCGTTATGCGAAAGATGTTATGCTAAAGCATAACCTACGCGTCCTAATCCATCCCTCCCCCGGCTGGAGAGGGGGCCGGAACATCTTGCCCAACGACGGCCGGCCCGCTTGCCTCTATTAGTATATTCGACCCCGAATTGCCGGAAAAGTCAACCGATTCTTCCGGCTTAGGAGCGAGGGGTTTTTCAAGCCGGGTTTGACACCTCTCCATTCGTGACATAAGGTTCAGTTGCGGGGGCGCTTGTCTGTATTACTCTCCTTGATGGTCCGCTTGCCCCGCGATTCGTTGCTCTTACTGCTTGCGAGCGCGACGGTTGCACGGCGGGGGGGGCAGAGCCATGGAACTGACCATGCCGCAGCTTGATTTTCTCGATCGGCAAGACGCTCGGATCGACGACGAGGTGAAGGCCCAGGTCTTGGGTTTGTTGACGGTGCTCTATCCGCGCAATGACCTGATTGAACGCCGCCGCGACACCCGCTATCCGTTCCCCTGCCTGGTCCACCTTACGCCGGTGGCCGACGACGGCTTCACGCCGCTCGACGAGACGGTGGTGGTCGTGGGCCGGCACCTCTCCGAACACGGTTTGGGCTTCTATCACCAAACCCCCCTGCCGCATCGCCGCATGATCGTCTCGCTGGAGGTCGGCAAGGGGCGTTGGTTCGGGTTCCTGATCGACCTGAATTGGTGCCGATTCACCAAGGACGGTTGGTACGAAAGCGGCGGCCGGTTCCTCCAGGCGGTCAACTCGCCGATGGAGAAGCAACGATCCGGTTAGCCGGCGGGCGTTCGGCCGGCGTCATTTTCCGTGCGCGGCGTAGAACTCGATCAACTCGCGCAGGTTCACTTTCGCGTACGGCTCGTCGCAGGCGGGCCCGACCAGCGCCGGTCGTCCAGGCGATCCAATGCGAAGTTCACCGCCGCCGAGAAGACGCGGTGCAGGTCCGTCTGTTCGACCTCTTCCCGGGGCATGTCCGCCGGCGGCTCGAACAGGGCGTCGAGCGCCGGCGTGTTGGCCTGCCAGCCGCGGAATTTAATCGTTCCCTTGACGCCCGCCACGGCGAAAGAAGCCGTCTCCGGCGTGCGGCCGTCGTCGCGGAAGCCGATGAGTATTTCGCCCGGCGCTCGCGCCTGCTCGGCGGCCGTAATGCGGATGGCGCGACCGCCGGCCGCGGCTTTATGGGGGACGTCCTCGACGTTGATCCATTGCTGAAGCGCGTGTGGGGCCATTGCGAATCCCCCCACCGCCCCGGCCAGCGTGCGTAGCCCGACCAACCGCCGCGGATCGACGTGCCCGAGCGGCCGGCTGCCGGCGACGGGGTTTTTCGTCCCTGCCAGCACCTTCTTTCCACCGGCGACCAGCCAGGGGAAACGGCACTGGCCCATCGCAAGCTCTCCGAGGCCGGACACTTTGCAGCGGAGCGAAAATGTTTCGTTCTCGCCGCGGACCAGCCGCGCTTGGACCTCGATCGGACGTTTCCCCGGCAGCGTCGCCGACACTTCCACGTCGGCGTAGTGGCATCGGCCCGGCGCCGGTTCGGCGGCCAGCATGGCGACCGCTTGCTGTAAGAAGGAGACCAGCCGTTGCAACGGGGATAATTGAGGGCCGGCCGCTTCCTGAGGGCTGGCCGCTTCAGCGGCCAGTGAATTAGCCTCACGCGCGGCCTCCGGCAAATCCCGTGCGAAGAAGTCGGCCGTCATCCGCAACGCGCGGGGCAGCTCGGCCATCGCCGTGTAATGGCCGAGACCCTCGAGCCAGACCACGCGGTCGGCGATTCCCAACGCCTCGGCGAGTTTCTCGGTACACTCGCGGGGAATCACCTCGTCCTCGGCGGCGCCCAGCATCAGCACCCGGCCGTCCCGGGCGCGATCTCGCAAGGCCGGAGCGAAACGGAGCGGATCGACCAAGGCGATCATCTTCTCCACCTCCGCGCGCCCGTCCGGCGGCAGTTGTTGGATCATCTCGCTGAGCGTGCGGGTTTCGCGGGCGTGGTGGATGATCCGCGGCAGATCTCCGCCGGCCAGCAGCAGCCCCGCCCGATGCAACCGCGGCTCGGCCCCGGCGGCCGAGGCGGCCACAATGCCGCCGAGGCTGATGCCCGTGATGCCGATCCGCTCGGGGTCGATCTCCCGCCGCGAGGCCAGCAGATCGACCGTCCGCCGGACGTCCTCGCCCGCCTGCTTGATCGCGCCGAGGAACAATTTTGGGTTTTCGGCCAGCGCGATTGGCCCCTTTGGCAATCCGCGCGGGCCGTAGTAGGGGAGCTTGAACGAAATGGCCGGTATGCCCCGCGAGGCAAGCACCGAACAGACCAGATCGGTCAGCGGCTCGTTGCCGTCGAGGATGTGCAGGCAGATGACCGCCGGATATTTGACGCCTGGCTGAAGATTTTTCGGGAGGTAGTAATCGGCGGGGATGGTGTTGTTTTGCTCGACCGGCGTGACCACCGGCGACGGATATGTTATCCGAAAGATGCGGAACTCCGCCCGCTCGGCCAGTGGACGGATGCGATACTCGAACGGGGCGTTGTTGTAGGTCTTCGAGACGGCGACGGTCTCCGCCGACGGCTCCCGGCAACGCGCCTCGACGGCGGCCGAGAGCAAAACGGCCAACCCGATCCCCACTGCCGGCCAGCGGCTCGAACGGACTCGCATTGCGATCCTCCTTGTTATTATTGAGTCAAATGACCTCAGGATGCCATATTCGGGGCGAAAAAGCAAGTTTCCGACGGTTGCCGATCGTTGGACCGAAGATTATGCTTGTGGGTCGTGGAACCACATATTCTTGGTTGCCGCTTGCGGTTTCGCGCCGAGATGATAGCCGCTTGCGGTTTCGCGCCCGGCGCGACCAATGGAAAGCGGCTTTATGTTATGAACGACACCTGGCGAACGACGCTGTTGGAACGACACCGCTGGATGACGTTCTTGCTGCCGTTTCTTGTGTTCATGCTCGTCGGCGCGCTGGAGCCGGCGCCCGAGGAGCTTGGCGGCGGCGCGATCGGCTTGGCCATTCCATACTCGTACTATCCGTGGCTGTACGCGGCCAAGATCGCGTTGACCACCGCGGCGGTGGTGTTCGTGTTGCCCGGCTACCGGGAGTTTCCGCTAAAATTGAGTCCGACGGCGATCGTGGTGGGCGTGGTGGGCGGACCGCTGTGGATCGGCCTGTGTCTGCTCGACTGGGAACGGCTCTACATTTTCCCCTTCCTGAACAACATCGGGGCGGGATGGATCATCGGCGCCGGCGAGCGGTCGGCGTTCGACCCATTCGAGCATATAACCGGCCATCCGACTTTGGCGTGGGCCTTTCTGGCCGTGCGGTTTTTCGGCCTGGTGGCCGTCGTGCCGCTGATCGAAGAGTTCTTTCTGCGCGGTTTCCTGATGCGGTTCGTGATGGAGCGCGATTGGTGGGAGGCGCCGTTCGGCAAGGCCGGCACGTTTGCCGTTGTGTTGGGTACGGCCGTGCCGATGATGACGCACCCCGGCGAACTGCTGGCGGCGGCCGTTTGGTTCTCAATGATTACCTGGCTGATGCTGCGGACCCGGAACATCTGGGACTGCGTGGCCGCCCACGCCTTGACGAACTTGATTATGGGGATATATGTTGTCGCCACGGGCATGTGGCGGCTGATGTAAGGAACCGTAACGGAATATGTTGTAGGACGGATTTCCTAATCCGTCCCGGAGTCCGTAGGCCGGGTCGTGACCCGGCGCGTTCGGGCAGAGCAGTCGCCGGGTCTTGACCCGGCCTAGTGCGCTTGTAAGTGTATCGAATCAGCAGGGTGGAAGTCCCTGTCGAAGTTGGGTCTGAACTTTGTAACCAATAGTAACTGCGTCCTCGTGAGAGGGGGTGGAGAGCAACTGGAGGTGAATGACTGGTC
>JAHIKV010000353.1 GCA_018897395.1 Planctomycetota bacterium
ATACACGGGGGAGGCCAGAACCAGGACGTCGGCGTCCCTGACGGCCTGAAGCACCGGGGTCAGGTCGTCTTCCAGGATGCAGGTCTCGCGCTTGGTTTTGCAGGCCCCGCAGCCCTGGCAGCCCTTAAAATCCATCTGGTTCAACAGATACTCGGTGATCTCGGCCCCCCGTTCCCCGGCGGCCTGGAGGAAGGCGCGGGCCAGGGTGCTGCTGTTGCCCTGGGGCCGGGGGCTTCCCAGCACGGCGACAATCTTCATGGCGGAATCTCCTGAGGGTAATGGCTCTGACGCAGAGCAAACATTCACGAGCCTGTGGCCCACTTAGTACAAGGGTTCATAAATGCGCTAACGTCATATATCGCCCCCTCATCCTGACCCTCCCCCCCCAGCAAGCAGCGGGGGGGTCAGGTAGAGGGGGAAGTGATCTTCACGGAGTTAAGAAATACGTTACCGTATTTATGAAAAATGGTGCCTGGCAAAAACACTATAGCACAGGGTCCGCCGAGTTCCAGGGTTTTTTCCGGGCCGCCGCCCCTAGCGCGAGACGCCGGGGCCGCGTGAACCGGGCCGGGTCATGCCCCTCCTTTCCCCCAAAGAGTTCTGGGGACGGCCCCCCGGCATGGGGTTGGGTGAAGGCGGGGAGCAGGCCAACAGTGGTCCGGAGTCCCCGGCTCAAGAATCGAGGCGAGCCCTGGGGGGCTGCGTGAGAGGCATTGATGAGAACCAATCGCATTCAGAGCGCCTGGGTGAGCGCCGGGCTGCTCCTGGCCGCCCTGGTCGCCCTCACCGGGCTGGCCGGGCAGGCCGGGGGGCAGGAAGTCTCGGAACACGGCAACCCCTGGGTCAGGGTGACCGTCGGCAAAGTCACGGTGCAGGCCGAAGCCGTCAGGACCCCGGAGCGGCTCTACCTGGGCCTGAGTTACCGGACCGAGTTGCCCGAGGGCCGGGGGATGCTCTTCTTCATGCCGAATCAGGAGGTGCAGGCCTTCTGCATGCGGGGGATGCGCCTCCCCCTGGACCTTATCTGGATCAGCGCTGGGCGGGTAGCCGGCATCACCCGGAACGTGCCCCCGACCTTCCCGGGTGACCTGACCTCGCCGGCGCCGGTGAACCAGGTCCTGGAGGTGCCCGGCGGGTTTGCCGACCGGCACGGGATCAAGGCGGGGGACCCGGTGAGGTGGCAGTGAGGGAGGTCAGTGCCTGAATCGGCGCCAGACAAGGAATGCCGGTGGTTTGGGTTGAGGACCCTGCACCCGGCGCGCCGGCGCTGGATCAAGTTTAAGTTTTTCTGAAAGGTGCCGTAATCAGGATAAATTGGTATAATATAAAATTCCCCAGTGAGGCGGCGGCCAGGCGGAAGTCCCCTTTGCCTCACAGGAGTTCCAGAAGGATTGAGGCATCCTCCCAACCGATAAAGCTCAGGGCCGGACAGGGGCTGAGGGACTGCGGCCCCCAGGGGCAGGCCCCTTTGAAACCCGGCAGCCGCAGCCGGTAGAGGAACCCCACCCAAGGATATCACCCAGGGCAGTCGCGCCTGAGCCGCGGGCTCGCCCGTAAAGCATGAAAAGTGGATGGCTTGTTATCATGGGGCGCGGTACGTATTCTTTAATAACCGAACCTTGAACTTTGAACCTTGAACCTTGAACCTTGAACCTTGAACCTTGAACTTTTCGGAACAGGAGTTTTGATGCCATGCGGGCTTTGTTGGTATGTCCCGAATTTCCCCTGTCCTTTTGGAGTTTCCGGAAATCTTGCCAGCTCCGGGGCAACCGGACGGTTAATCCCCCGTTGGGTCTGCTGACGGTGGCCGCCTTACTGCCCCCAGCCTGGGAACTGCGTCTGGCCGATCTCAACACCAGAAGCCTGACGGAGGAGGATTGGCAGTGGGCTGATCTGATCCTGATATCGGCGATGTACATTCAGAGGGAGGGGCTGTTGGCCCTGGTAAAAGAAGCCAAGCGCCGCGGCAAAACCGTCGTGGCCGGAGGACCCCACCCCACTTCGCTCCCGGAGGCCGCCCTGGAGGCCGGATGTGATTTCGTGGTGCGGGGTGAAGGCGAGATTACGGTCCCCCTGCTTCTGGAGGCCATGCGAGCCGGAAAGACCGGGGTGATCGAAACTGACGAGAGGCCGGATCTGACTACTTCGCCGATCCCGCGCTTTGATCTGCTGCGGCTGGACGATTATGCAACCTTTACGATTCAGACTTCCCGGGGCTGCCCGTTTGACTGCGAATTTTGCGATGTGGTAAACCTCTTCGGACGCAAACCCCGTCACAAGACCCCGAAGCAGGTCATCGCCGAACTGGAGACCCTCTACCGCCTCGGGGCCAACGGCAGCGTGTTTATTTGCGATGACAACTTCATCGGGAGCAAGAAGAAGGCTCGCGCCCTCCTGCAAGAAATCATTGCCTGGTCAAAGAGTCGGGGTGAACCTTACAGTTTCTTGACCCAGGCCTCGGTGAACCTGGGGCAGGATCCGG
>JAHIKV010000223.1 GCA_018897395.1 Planctomycetota bacterium
CAATCCCGTGGAAGCACGTCGCCAACTCCTTGTCCTCGGCGGCAGCGGCGGGGCGCACGCGCTCAATGAAAACGTGCCGCCGGCGCTCTACAAGGTCAGCCGGCAATTGCGCGGCTGGCGGATCGTGCATCAATGCGGCGATTCGGACCTCGAAGCCACTCGGGCGCTGTACCGGAAGTTCGCCCTGGACGCCGCGGTCGAACCGTTTCTGGACGACGTGCCCGCGACGCTTGCCGCAACCGACCTGGCGATCACGCGGGCGGGAGGCTCCACTTTGGCCGAGCTGGCCGCGGCGGGCGTGCCCGCGGTGCTGGTGCCTTATCCATACGCCACCGACGACCACCAGGCGATAAACGCCCGGCACTATGCCTCCGGCCGCGGTTGCATTACAATCGACGGGCGCAAGCTGGCCGGCCGGCTGGACGACGAGCTTGCCGAGAAGTTGTGCTTCCTGTTGGCCAACGATGATTTGCGTCGGCGGATGTCGGCGGCGATGCGCGACTTGGCCCGGCCACATGCCGCCGAGGACGTGGCGGAGTTGGTCTGGTCGATCGCCAGCAGCCGTTCGCGCCCCATGGAAACTCAACTCGTTTAGCAGAGTCGGATTTCGGGAGTTTGGGTGCCACTGCTGGCTTGTCCAGCAGTGTTTTTCCGGGAGTATCTTGCATGCACTGCTGGGCAAGCCAGCAGTGGCACCCTTTTTCAACAGGCCGCCAAACGGAGAAACCGCAAACCATGCTCCGCTGGCGATTTTTGCTGGGAACGCTGATTATCGCGGCCCTGGTCGGGCTATGCTGGCTCGACACGGGCGCGCCCGCGCCGGGATTGTATCTGATGCCGGTCGTCGTTGTCCTGGCGGTGATGGCCACTCGTGAATTATTGGACCTGGCAGCGGCGGCCGGGCATAATCCTCTTCGCTGGACAATCTATTTCGGCAACGTCTTTTTGGTGGTGGGCCTTTGGTGGTTGTCGGCCTTTTGGGTATCGGAACCAGATCCGTGGAAAGGAGAGACTGTATCTCCAAAACCCTGTGTCTTCGCACCTGGTGTTCCTCTGTTGGTTTTCTTTGCCGCCGTGTTGCTGGTCTTGCGGGAAGAGGTGTGGCGATACCGGAAACCCGGCGGAAACTTGGCTAACATTGCCACGGGCGTCTTTGCTCTGTTCTACGTCGGGCTGATGCTCTGCTTCGCCGTGCAAATGCGAGTTATCTGGGGCATCGGCGCGCTGGCCGCGTGGATCATTACCGTGAAGATGGGCGATAGCGGCGCGTACCTTGTCGGACGCCTGTTCGGCCGGCACAAACTTGCGCCGCTAATCAGCCCCAACAAGACGATCGAAGGGGCCGTCGGCGCGTTGGCGTTCGCTTGTCTCGGATCGTGGCTTGCGTTTAAGCTCGTAGTTCCCTTCAGCGACGTTTCTTTGGAATACAAGCCGGGGCCGTGGTGGGGATGGATTGCCTTCGGACTGCTGGTCGGCGCCGCCGGCATTTTCGGCGATCTGACTGAGTCGCTCTTGAAACGCGACGTGGGCCGCAAGGACTCGAGCGACTGGCTACCCGGGTTCGGCGGCGTGTTGGACATCCTCGATTCGCTGCTGCTGTCGGCCCCGGTGGCCTGGTTCTGCTGGGCATCGGGGATGCTCGGACATTTTTGAGTTCCTTCCGCTGCACTAACACTCCAGCGCGATCTCTGTAGGGTGAAACAATCACGGCGGCAACTCGAACAGGCCGTTGCCCGACTGCTTTAGTTTGCCCTGCCGGGCCAATTCGTCCCAGACGGCCGGCGGATACTGGTCGGGCGGCGTGATGGCCACGATGGCCGACTGCCGGCCGCTGCTCATCGGTCCTACGCCGATGCGCGACTGATCGTCCAGACAGGTCAGCTTCAACCGTTTTTTGAATGCCTTCAGCGCGGCCTTGAGTTCCCGCGGACTCGGCGCCGGGGGCTGCGATGCGTCGGAACTGCACATGGGATGTTTCCTCTAGCAGCCTGTTGAAAAAGTTATCCAAAGGAGATTGTTGGGGTGGCAGTTGTACTGCCACCCCCGAAATCGCGGCAAATACAGGGGTGGCAGTACAACTGCCACCCCAACATACGAGCACATGGGATGTTTCCTATTGACCCCTGCTTTGTTAATAACCAAGTGTAGTCAACATGCGTGTCTTATTGCCACGTCCCCGCCATTCTCAGCAGGCCCCGAGCAATGTCCAGCAACGATTGGGCGACCGCTTGCGGATTCTGCGCGATGGCCCAAACGACGGCCAGAATCAGCAGCAGACCAACGCCGATCAGGCTGATGCCGCGCGGATTGCGGGCGACCTCCTCGCGGGCCAACGCGGACTCCAACGCCGTTTCCAACCGTCGCCAGCCGGCGTGGTTTTGGCGACCGCCCGCCGAAACCAGCGAGACGCAACGCAACGCCATGAAACCGTCGACGTACAATTGCGCGCCCAACGTCGGCAACGTAAGGCTATCGCCCGCCCAGCGGGCCTCCGCGTCGAGCCGATCGACCACCTCGGCCAGGATCGGACGCAGCTTGTCCGCCGTGATGTTGTAGATGACCAGCCGCGGACGCAGCATCAACAGCCACAGCATCACGCACATCACGTACAACGCCAGCAACAACAGCCAAATGTACGGGCCGTAAACAATCGCCGCCTCGACGGGAAACAGCAACTCCATCGGTCCGATCACGATCAATCCCGATATCGCCACCGCCAGGGCGGCGGCGTCGCGCAATCCGGAAACCAGCAGCGGCCGCCGCGATAAATTGATCGCCCCCAGCAGCAGCATGTACATCGCCACGGGGCCTAACGCCAAGCACACTCGAAACGGGTCCATGAACTAGGTTCCCTGGTGAATGGTGTCACAACCGGATATTCTACCGGCACAGGGAGATCGGGGCCAGACGGGAGGCGGGGGACGAGGGGTGGGCGGTTTACCGCCCACCGGCAGTTCGGACGCGCCCCGATAAGTACGTCGATCGAAGTCGTAGGACGGTTTTGCAAAACCGCAAGCGGCTTTCACTATCCACTATCCACTACCTTTCCGCCGCGTATCGTTGCGGATCGCCGTTGAACCGCGATTGGCCGGCCGCACTGGAGAACATGTAGAGCCGCCCCTCGTACATCGCACAGAACTCCGGCCGGCCGGGCGCCACGCTTTGCCGATCGACCAGCATCACCCGGTCGTTGCCCGAATCGACCGGTGCGAAGCGGTCGGGGTCGGCCAGAAACTCTCGCCGCTGCCGGTCGCCGCTGAGGCGGTAGATCAGTCCCTTGTGGACGACCGTCCAACGCAAGTCACCCGCCACCCAGCGGCCGTTCAGGACCAATTCCACCGGGCAATATCCATTCAGCGCCACCGGAGGAACAACGAGGTGATCGCCGGCTTCCGCCAAGCCGGGCGATTCGGCCATTGCGTATGCCGCAGGCTCCACCCGCCCGGCCAACCGGCTGGGCATCGTCGACGCAATCGAATCGGCATGATAGACTCCGGTCAACAAGGTGCTCCGCTCCGGCTCCATGTTGCCGACTACTGGAACCACACCCCCTTCGCGCACGTTCGTCGGGGCCGGGGGCCTCGCCGCCGCCGGTTCGCGCCGCGGAACGTCGTACCGTACGTTCCGCTCCGGTTCCATCCCGCCGGCCAATGGAACCACACCGCCGTCGTCGCGCTTGTTCGGAGCGGCCGGAGGCGCCGCCGCCATCTTGTGACGAAGAGGAGCAAGCCGTCTTTCCGATCGCGGCGCTCGCTCTTCGGGAGACTTCTCGGGGGCTTTCGGCTCGGGCATCGGCTCGACTTTCGGCTCGACTTTCGGCTCGGCTTTCGGCTCGGCTTTCGGCTCGGCTTTCGGCTCGGCCGGCAAACTCGGCAGCCCCGGCAAACCGTCCTCGAACAACGGCTTCGACTGGCCGCCCGGCGTCGGTTCCAACGGCATCTCCATGGGCGGCAACAAGAGACCCTCGGGCGGAACGATCATCCCCTCGGGCAGCCGCAACGGATCGTCCTGCTGGGGCACGGGTGATGGAGGTCGCGGCATCGTCGCCTTAGGCGGTGGTACTTCCTCTCGACCCTCCGGCGCAGGAATCACTTCCGAGCCGATCGACCGCGGGTTGACCTGTGCGGGACGCCGTTCGCCGGGCCATCGACGCCATTGCGTCTCGAAATAGCCGAATCCCCTGACGTTGGGTACGCAGACGTTCGGGCAAGGCCGCGGATACTCGAGCGGCGGCCTGGCCCAACTCAGCCCCGAGAGCCATCCGATCAGCAACACCGCCCCCGCGATCGTCGTCAGCCTAAGTGTACGTCTCATAATGCCCTCATCCTTGTAATGTGCCGTTTAGCTTTTGGAATATGTAGGCCGGGTCGTGACCCGGCACGGTTCGAATGACCGCCGGGTTGCAACCCGGCCTAGTGCGCTTGTAAGTGTATCGAATCAGCAGGGTGGAAGTCCCTGTCGAAGTTGGGTCTGAACTTTGTAACCAATAGTAACTGCGTCCTCGTGAGAGGGGGTGGAGAGCAACTGGAGGTGA
>JAHIKV010000224.1 GCA_018897395.1 Planctomycetota bacterium
AGTGGACTCCAAGCGGAAGAACAAAGACCAGACGCTGCTGTTCAGTCTGGACGAGCGCGGCCGGCAGCTCAAGGGCTGGACGAACAAGCTGATCTGGGGCGACAACAAGCTCATCCTCTCATCGTTGAACAACGGCCCGCTCCGCGAGGAGATCGAGAAGCAGGGCGGGCTGAAGCTGATCTACATCGACCCGCCGTTCGACGTTGGCGCGGATTTCTCGATGGACATCGAGATCGGCGACGACACGTTCACCAAGAAGGCCAACATCCTCGAAGAAATCGCCTACCGCGACACCTGGGGCAAAGGGGCCGATTCCTTCATCGCCATGATCTACGAGCGACTCATCCTCATGCGCGATCTACTCGCCGAAGATGGGACTATTTATGTGCATTGCGACTGGCGGGTGAACGCGTTTCTAAGACTGGCGCTTGACGAAGTATTTGGGTCGAGCGGCTTTGTAAACGAGATTATTTGGAAACGGCGCGGAGGAGCGTTGAATAATTTCAAGTCTCTCGGAGCAGTGACTGACACGATTTTCTGTTTTCGCAAGTCAGCCGACGCGTTCTTTGACGCGTTAAAAATGAAGGACTCCGAGGATGCGAAGCAGTACATCAAGGATCGCTTTGTTTACGATGATGGTGATGGACGGCTTTACAGTCGGGATCCAGTTACAAATCCATCGGCGAAACCCACGCCGAGCTTGATCTATGAATACAAAGGCTACAAACCACCTGCAAAGGGCTGGGCATTCTCGTTGGATACGATGAAAAAGTGGGATGAAGAAGGCAAGTTGTATTTTCCGCCAGACAAGTCGCAAAGAATCCGACGGAAAACATTCCTGGACGAATACGAGGGACAGCCAGTCCAAAATCTATGGGGCGATATCTACGTCATTAATTCGCAAGCTCATGAAAGCTGTAACTATCCGACACAGAAGCCCGAGTCGCTGATAGAGCGGATCCTAAGAATCTCTTCCCGAGAAGGCGACCTCGTTGCGGACTTCTTCTGCGGCTCGGGGACGACGGCGGCAGTGGCGGAAAAGCTGGGACGAAAGTGGATTGTCGCCGACCTGGGCAAGTTCGCCGTCCACACGACGCGGAAGCGGATGATCGGCGTGCAGCGGCAGTTGAAGAAAGAAGGCAAGGACTACCGGGCATTCGAGATTCTCAACCTTGGCAAGTACGAGCGGCAGCACTATATCGGCGTCAACCCGAACCTGCGGGAGGAAGAGCAGCGCAAGCAGATCGAGGAGAAGGAGGCGGCCTTCGTTGACCTGATCCTGCGTGCTTACCGGGCGGAAAAGACGACGGGCTTCGCCAGCTTCCACGGCAAGCGGGCCGGACGGCTGGTGTCCGTCGGGCCGGTCAATCTGCCCGTCACGCGGCTGTTCGTCGAGGAAATTATTTTGGAATGTCGCAAGAAGCACATCACCAAGGTTGACATCCTGGGGTTCGAGTTCGAGATGGGGTTATTCCCGAACGTGCTGGACGAGGCGCGGGCCAAGGGGATCGACATTGCGCCGAAGTACATCCCCGCCGAAGTGTTCGATAAGAGGGCGGTCGAGAAGAATCAGGTGGTCTTTCACGACGTAGCCGCCATCGAGGTCAAACCGCACGTCAAGAAGAACAGCGTGGCGGTGGAGTTGACCGACTTTTCGGTGTTCTATTCGCAGGACTCGATTGCCAATGCGGAGGCGGAGATTAAGAACAAGGGCAGCCGGATCGTGGCCGAGAAGGGGCAACTTGTCAAAGTGAGCAAGGACAAGAACGGCATCGTCACCCGCGAAGTGCTCACCAAGAATTGGACCGACTGGATCGATTACTGGTCGGTGGATTTCGATTACGAAAGCAAGCGGGAGATCGTGCGGCGGAAGCGCGAAATGACGATGGAGGACCAAAAGACGATGCAGGGTATGGGCGGTCCGCAGTTGAAACTCGACGAGTGGGAAGAGGTGTGGACGGGCGATTACGTCTTCGAGAACGAGTGGCAGAGCTTCCGCACGAAAAAGGACCGGTCGATTGAGCTGACGAGCGTGTTCCACGAGTGCGAACCGGGGCGGCGGAAGATCGCGGTCAAGGTGGTGGACATTTTTGGGAACGACACGATGACGATTGTGGACGTGAATGTAGGAAAGAACGGAGGGAAGAAGTAATGGCGCTGCATAAAGATTTTCCGGAATCCCCGCACGCGATTCTCGATCCGGGCATCCGCTGGTTTCCCGCCGCTGAGGCGTTGCGGGAAAGCAGCATGGAGAAGCTCATGCCGCCGCTGGTGGCGGTGCTGCGCCGCAAGGTGAAGGAGTTCCGGGATGGGGGATACGTGGGCGCGGCGGACACGAGCAAGAGCCTGCTCAATTGGTGGTTCAAAACACCGCACCTGTTGGAACAGGCGTATCTCCCCTCGCCTGCCGGGAGAGGGGCCGGGGATGAGGGCATGGCGGAGTTTGAATACTACTTCGCCCAGCGCGAGGCGCTGGAGACGATCATCTACCTCTACGATGTGGCGGGGGTTAAGGACAAGCACGATATGATGCGCTTCGATGCAAGCGGCCTTGTATCCGGGGGCATGTTCGACGAGACATGGCGGCGGTTCGTGGTGAAGATGGCCACCGGCAGCGGCAAGACCAAGGTGCTGAGCCTGGCGCTGGCATGGAGTTTTTTTCACAAGCTCTACGAGCCGGAATCGGAACTGGCGCGGAACTTCCTGGTCATCACGCCCAACATCATCGTCCTGGATCGCATTTACCGGGATTTCAAGGGGCTGCGCATTTTTCTGAAAGACGATCCGGTGCTGCCTGACAACGGGTTTGACGGGCGCAACTGGCGCGACGACTTTCAACTGACGCTGCATTTGCAAGATGAGGTTCGTATCACCCGGCCTACGGGCAATATCTTTCTGACGAACATCCACCGGGTTTATTCGGGCGATGACATTCCGCCGTCGCCGGACGACGAAAACACGATGGACTATTTTCTGGGCAAGCGGCCCACGGGCGCGACCACGGATTCCAAGGTAGACCTGGGGATGATCGTGCGGGATATTGACGAATTGATGATCCTGAACGACGAGGCACACCATATTCACGATCCGCGCATGGCCTGGTTCAAATCGATCGAAGACATCCACAACCGCCTGAAGCATAAGGGCGGGGTTCTTTCCATGCAGGTGGACACGACGGCCACGCCCAAGCACAACAACGGGGCGATTTTTGTACAAACCGTGGCCGACTATCCGCTGGTGGAAGCCATCTCGCAGAATGTCGTGAAGCATCCCGTCCTGCCCGACGCGCCGAGCCGTGCGAAATTGCAGGAGCGGCAGAGCGCAAAGTACACCGAAAAATACGCCGACTATATTCATCTGGGCGTGATCGAATGGCGCAAGGCGTATGCAGAACACGAGAAGATGGGCAAAAAGGCCATCTTGTTTTTGATGACCGACGACACCCGCAATTGCGACGACGCAGCCGAGTATCTGCAGGACACCTATCCAGAATTTGCTGATAAAGACGCGGTGCTGGTCATTCACACGAAGAATAACGGCGAGATTTCCGAAGCGGCCTCGGGTAAGGCCAAGGACGAACTGGAAAAACTTCGCAAACAGGCGAATGAGAT
Organism: Planctomycetota bacterium; assembly: GCA_018897395.1. Lineage (GTDB taxonomy): Bacteria > Planctomycetota > Planctomycetia > Pirellulales > Thermoguttaceae > JAHIKV01. Next base: position 3,612 of record JAHIKV010000224.1, read on the forward strand.
TGACGGGATGGACAGCCCGTACAAGGCCATCATCTCGGTGATGATGCTCAAAGAGGGTTGGGATGTAAAGAACGTGACCACCATCGTGGGCCTGCGCGCTTATTCGGCGAAGAGCAACATCCTGCCCGAGCAGACGTTGGGCCGGGGTTTGCGCAAGATGTATCCCGGCGATGTGGAAGAGTACGTCAGCGTGGTCGGCACCGATGCCTTTATGGACTTCGTCGAATCCATTCAGGCCGAAGGCGTGGTGCTGGATCGCAAGCCGATGGGAGAAGGGACGGGGCCGAAGACTCCGCTGGTGGTCGAAGTCGACAAGGAGAACGAAAAAAAGGACATCGCCGCGCTGGATATTGAAATCCCGGTGCTGACGCCTCGTGTCTACCGGGAATACAAAAGCCTGGGCAATCTGGACATCGCCGCGATGGGGCATCAGCGATTAGCCTACCAGACATTCAGCGAAGAAGAACAGCGGGAGATCGTATTCAAGGATATCGCCAACGGCGAGATTACGCATACCACGATTCTCGACGTGGCCGGCGTTGGGGATTACCGGAGCGTGATCGGCTATTTCGCGCAGACCGTGATGAAGGAATTGCGGCTGGTCAGCGGCTATGACGTGCTGTACGGCAAGGTCAAGGCGTTTGTGCAAGAGGAGTTGTTTGACCGCCCGGTGGAACTGGAAGACCCGAACACATTGCGCAATCTGTCAGAACTGGCCGCCACCAAGACACTGATTGAGACCTTCAAAAAGGCTATCAACTCGCTGACCGTCCGGGACAAAGGCGACGCCGAAATTCGGGATACTATCAAGCTGCGGCAGACCCGGCCTTTTGTAGCCAAGGATCAAGGCTATCTTGTCCCGAAGAAAAGCGTTTTCAACCGCATCATCGGCGACAGCCCCTTGGAACTCCGGTTTGCCGACTTCCTGGAAAGCTGCGACGACGTGGTTTCTTATGCGAAGAACTACCTGGCCGTCCACTTCAAGTTGGATTACGTGAACGCCGATGGCGACATTTCCAACTACTACCCGGATTTTATGGTCAAGCTGCCCGACAAGCGGATTGTCATTGTCGAGACGAAGGGGCAGGAAGATTTGGATGTGCCGCTGAAGATGGCGCGGCTTCGTCAATGGTGCGAGGACGTCAACCGAGTGCAAACAGATGTGGAGTATGACTTCGTTTACGTGGACGAAGAAAGCTTTGAGACATTCAAACCCTCTTCATTCCGGCAATTGCTGGAGGGCTTCAAGGAATACAAGGAAGAAAAAAGTGAAACTGCTGTCTGACTACTAACTACTGACCACTACCCACTACCCACTAACTACTGACCACTATCCACTGACCACTGACCAGTGACGCGGATCAGATAACGTTGCTGCCGCCTGCGGCGCCGACGAGAACTTCCTCCTGCTTGGGGGAAAATTCGGGGACGGTCAGCAATTCCGGGATAAATCTGGCTTGCGACTGCAACAGCGACGTGGCCTCGAATTCCTCGCGGGCCATGTATTTCTCTCTGATCTTCACGAAGCGGTTTTCGTTTTCGAGAAAGGCCCTGACGATGTCGGGATCGAAGTGACTGCCCGTATCTTCGAGAATGATGTCGCGGGCCTTCTCGTGGCTGAAGGCATTCTTGTAGACGCGTTTGGTGGTCAGCGCGTCGTAGACGTCTGCCAGGGCGACGATCCGGCCGCAGAGCGGGATGTTCTCTCCGGCCAGTCCATCGGGATAGCCGCTGCCGTCGAACCGCTCATGATGGCTATGGGCGATATCCCGCGCCATGCATAAAAATTTGGCCTCGGGATGAACGGCGACCGCGGCGTCCAAGGTCTTGCTCCCAATGGTCGAGTGCTGCTTCATGATCTCGAATTCTTCCGGCGTCAGGGCGCCGGGCTTGAGCAGAATCCGATCGGGAATGCCCACCTTGCCGATGTCGTGCAGGGGGCTGGTCATGTAGATCAACTGGACGTAATCGCCGTCCACCTGGTTGCGGTATTTCTCCCGACGGGAAAGATGACCGGCGATAATCCGGCAATACTCGCGGATACGTTCCAGGTGTGCGCCGGTCTCCTGGTCGCGCGACTCGGCGAGCTTCGCCAGGCTGAAGATGGTCAGTTCGCGGCTGTCGAGAGACAGAATCCGTTCGCCCGCGCGAATACGGACGCAAAGTTCTTGAGGCTCGAAGGGCTTGCTGATGAAGTCGTCCGCGCCGGCGTTGAGACCCTCGACAATGTTTTCGGTCCCCCGGCGCACGGTGAGCATGATTATGTAGACGTAGCCGCAAGAATATCGCTGGCGAATATGCCGGCACAACTCGATTCCCGACATTCCCTCCATTTCCCAATCGAGAACCACCAAACGATATGTGCCGCTCCTCATTAGCTCCAAAGCCTCTCGGCCGCTCCTGGCCGAGATTGCTTGATGCCCAAACTGTGCAAGAACGTTCTCCAGGATTTCCGTGACGATGTCATCGTCATCCACGACTAGGATTCGCATGATCGTTTGCCCGTAAGTGTCGGCCGCGCCCTTGCGGTCGTCGGAATTGTTTCCTCACACGATATCGCCCCCCGACAACAACATAACCGCCTCGTCCAGGCATTTTTCCCACTCGTCGCGAAAGTGCTCGATACGCGCGGAAATATCCGTCGCGCGTCCTGCCCGGCTCAAGTCTTCAATCTCGGCCGCGGCCCGTGCAAGGCCATTGGCGGATACACTCGCCGAGGTTCCCTTGACGCGATGCGCGATGCGTGCAATACGTTCCATATCCCCACACTCCAAAGCCTTCTTCATCTCCGCCAGTTCCTCGGGAAGCCGCTTTTGGAACTTACTCAATACCCGATGCACAAGGTTGAGGTTCCCCATGCATCGATTGTGCAACTCATCCAAATTCAACGCTCCGCAAGGAGGCGACTTCGCGGCCTGGCTGCAAGTTGAAACACCACGGCCCGTGTCGGCAGTATTGATACTTGGCGTCATGCCATTCGACCAGTGTGGTTGGGTGCTCATTTTTCCGCAGGATGGCGTTCGTTCCCGTTGAACAAACAGATTTCGACGTTCATGTATGGTCTCGATCGCCACAAGCGCGAGGACCGCGACGATCTCACTATTTGCATCCGGTCAAGCAGTTCCACGTGGAGCTTTGTTCAATGTCCGTGCAATGCACACATCGCAATGCACAACAATGTCGGGATGTGGATTTCCGATGTGTCAATGCCCGTAGAACTCTAGCTCACAACTAGAGTATTAGTAAATCGCCGACGTAACCGTTCACAGGGGACTGTCCCAATTTTCGCGGCGTGAGGGACGTTGCCGGGCGAATTGACTTGACCGCCGCGAAAATGGGACTGTCCCCCTGGCGCCGCGGGAAGGGGACAGGTCCATGTTTTCGGCCAACGGTTCGTCGGCAAAATGCGTTTTTTCGCCGAAAAATGGACCAGTCCCCGGCCGGCCCGTGAACGGTTAC
>JAHIKV010000225.1 GCA_018897395.1 Planctomycetota bacterium
AATTCACCTTCCACTTTAACCGGCGTAAGTCACGGCACCGGGGCAAGCTGTTCTATCGACTGGCACAGCAAGCCGTGGTCCTTGATCCCGTTCCTTACAACCAGATCATCGCACCGGACCAAGGCCAATCGCACCAACCACAATATATAGTGGTCACTGGAGTCAAGGGGATAACCATAATACGCGTTGACTTGTAGCAACATGACGAGCTGACTGTAGCAAAATAATACGCTTCGGAACAGAGCCTACGCCCTCCACCACAACAAACCAGACCGGATGCAATTGCCGGAAAGTCTTGCCATTAAGGGAGTTGGGGCGATTTGTCGATATTTCCGGCCAGAAAGCCAGGCGAGTGGCACGCCGAATGCTCAAAGAAAGCATCGGCGAAGCGAAAGAAAAGATTCACCGGAACAAGCGACTGGCCCGTGGGGCCTCTGACGAACTGCGACCGGACGGTTACCTTGCCCTTACTGCCCGGTCAGCCATTATGTATGGTGGCACGTCAAAGGCCCCTATTTTATTTCCTTTCCGAAGATTTTGGAAGAGGCAAAATTTTCGGTGGGCAAGGCAACCCCCTGTGGGGCGGGAATTTAGGGCCTTTCATTCGCCGAGGCATCTTGCGACCTCGCGCCCGTTTGGATACACTTATCTTTCTATTTTGCCGGCCCCCTTCCAAACAGTAGGAAAGAGGGGCTGCCCGATGGCTGCCAGCGTAGCTTCAATTGGCAGAGCACCGCATTCGTAATGCGGGGGTTAAGGGTTCGACTCCCTTCGCTGGCTCTATAGTGTGAACGCATGAAAGCAGGGATTCATGAAACCGCGGCCAACAACGGTGCGACCGACGGCGGCGCGACCGACACAACGCGGTTTTATGATTTAGGAGCAACCCACGATGGCGCAAACTGCCGAGTTCGATCTGAAACAAACCGTCCTGATGAACGACGCCTTCGGCCCGCGGGAAGTGCGTCAGATGCAGGAGGCGATCGCCCGCGATTTCTCTCGATATGCCGTGCTCCGCGACGCGGTCGGAGAACTTCAAGGCCGGGAGGAGCAAACGCCGGCCAGTCAAGTGCGGCTTGGCGTCTGTTTGTATTTGTTGGGGCGTTACTACCGGGCGATCGAGGTGCTTAGCCAAGCCGACGGCGGGGCGATGGCCCGCTATTATCAGGCCAAGTGCCATTTCGCCCGGCAAGAGTACGCCGAAGCGGTGGAGCACTACACCGCCGCCGAGAAGGCCGGTTACAACTCGGACGAGTGCGCTTTGGGCCGGGCCGATGCGATCCGTTGCGGCGGCGACGCGACGGCCGCGTTGAAGACGTTGGACACGCTTTCTGGCGCCGTCGAGCAGACCGCCGAATACCTCGCACAACGCGCGGCCACCGTCTCGGCCCTGGGCGGCAACACTAAGGAAGTCGTGGCGCTGTACGAAAGGGCGGTCGAGGCCGACCGCAATCATCCCGGCGCACTGTTCGGCCTGGCCCTGGAAAACGACCGCTACGGCAACGACGACACGGCGATGGAGCTTTACAACCGCGCCGTCAACCGCTTTCCGGCCCACGTCGGCTCGCTGGTCAATCTCGGCTTGCTCCACGAAGACCGCGAGCAGTACGACAAGGCCGCGCAGTGTTACCGCCGCGTGTTGGACGTTTACCCGGACCATCAGCGGGCGCAGCTTTTCTTCAAGGATACCGAGGCCTCGCACGGACAGTATTACGACGAGGACGCCCAGAAGAAGCGCGACCGGATGGGACAGGTAATGAACGTCCCGGTGACCGATTTCGAGTTGTCCGTCCGCAGCCGGAACTGCCTGCAAAAGATCGGCATCATGACGCTCGGCGATCTCTGCCGATGCACCGAATCGGAACTGCTGGCCAGCAAAAACTTCGGCGAGACCAGCCTGGTGGAGATCAAGGAGATGTTGACCACCAAGGGGCTGCGGCTCGGTCAGTTTGCCCATGACCGGCCGGCGGGCGAGTTTATCGAGCCGGAATCGCTCTCGCCCGACGAGCAAGCGATGTTGGGCCGTCCCATCTCCGAGCTGAACCTTTCGGTCCGCGCGCGGAAGTGCATGACACGTCTGGCGATCAACACCCTTTCCGACCTGACCCGTCGGACCGGCGACGATCTATTGGAGTGCAAGAACTTCGGCGTCACGAGCCTCAACGAGGTCCGCGAGAAACTCACCGTGTTGGGACTGAAGCTCCGCGGCGAATAATTCCATTTAGCCCGCCGTGAATACCATTTAGCCCGCCGTGAATACACGGCGGGGAAGTGGTTTTTCGCACCAGACCGTGCCCCCGGGTGTATTCACCCGGGGCTAAATTGCTGTTTTATCGGGCCAATTCCCGGACGCCCTCTGAAACAAACATTGCTTGCCTTGCCACGGAAGGCAAGCCTCACCGGCCGCCGGACTTCCCGCTCCGGCCCGCCACGGCCCCGCTTGTTCCAATTCGTCTTCCCAATGCAACGAAATCCGGGTGAGGAAGCGGCAACTGTCGTCAGACACAAGCCTCCAATTCCAGGTAGTCCACGACGCTCGACGGCTCCGGGATGGGAAGGCCGTCTTCCTTCATTCCCTCCATGTGCAAAGCAATGGCTTCGCGCAGCAGGCGTTCCGTCTCCTCGACGGTGGCTCCGGTAGCCACACACCCCGGCAAGTCGGGGACATAGCCTCCATAATTCGTCGCCCCTTTTTCAATCACAATCGCATATCGTTTCATGGTTTTTACCTCTTGAGGCCCGATTGCTTCAGTATACTATTCAGCGTTCCCGGTGGCAAATCGTCGCTAAGCTTGCCGGCCACGGTAACTCGTCCGGGCTTTGTCTGATGCTTGAATTGGCGATGGCTGCCTTGCGTTACGACCAAGCGCCAACCATCCGCTTCCAGCATCTTGAGCACATCGCGAACCTTCATGCTTTCACCGAGTTCCGAAAAACTTAAAGGGGGCGGGAATCTTTGTTTTGGCTTGTCTGTTTTAGGTGCCCCAAAAGACGTCCGACTCCTTTAGAACGTCACGCTCCGGCCCGCCACGGCCCCGCTTGTTCCAAGCAGTAGCACACAACTCTGAACGCCTGCCGCAAACAGGGGCACCCGGCGCGCCGGCGAAAGAGCAAACGAAACTGGGCGATTTTGGCGTCGGCCGAGGACCGGTGATGAACCAAACCTTTTTCAGGGCCGATAAACATCGCCACGATGTTTAACCCGTATCACGAATACCACGAGGGTTTTTTGGCGGACTTGATAGATGACGCGGTAATTGCCTACTCGAATGCGTCGGAGGTCGACCAGGGCTTCAAGTTTGGCCGATCCGCGAGGAAACGGATCTTTGGCAAGCGAGTCGATCTTTTGTGCCACTCGCCTTTGAATCGAACGCGGCAACCGCTGCATGTCCCGCACCGCGGAGGGTTTTAGTTCGATCGTATACACGCCGCCCTCATAACCCCAGGTCCGCTTTCACTTTCTCCCAAGGCACGGAACCGGGCTCCTTGAGGGCTTTCTTGGCGTCTTCGATGTCAAGCCGGTCTTCGAGCGATTCCAGGAACTCAAGATCATCGAGCGGCACCAGCGCGGCGAATTTCTTGCCGCCGCGAGTGACCACGACCCGACTCCCCTGGCGGGCGACTTTTGCAAGCATGTCCGACAGATGAGCGCGAACCTCGCTCGCGGTGACGGTAGTCATACTAATGCCTTTTCCGAATCGGACAGGGATTTTGCAGCACACACACCCATTATGATTATCGGTCCGAAAACGCCGTTGGTCAAGCGGGGCGACAGAAGGCGCAAAACGAGCAAAAAAGGGGATAAAGTCCAATGATTATTCTCACCACTCTGAACGCTTGCCGCCAAACACGGATACCGGGCGTCAATATCAGTGATGGCCCCTTTTCGTCCCCGTGTCTTCTTGTCCGTCATCCATTGCCACTCTGTCGATGCCAGCCAGTATACCGGCCGCACTGCCCCCCCGTCAACAGGCCGCCTTTAGCCACCAGCCGCGTTCAAACCGACTTCCCCACCGCATCGAACTTTGATACACTGCATAGGGGGGTGGTCGATGACCGATATTCTGAAGCGGATCAAACGAGCAATTCTGACGGGTGATTATGAAGAAGATCACAAAATGTCCATCCTGCGGTAGTGTGAAGATCAAAAAGGTGCGGCGGAAGTGGTCGGGAGAGTACAGGGGTCAAAGTTACACCGTCGAAAACCTCGAATTCCACGAATGTCCCGACTGTAAAGAGCAAGTCTATGGTCCCGAGGCCATGCGGGCCATCGAGGCCAACTCGCCGGCCTTCGAGAAATCCGTCGCGACTTGAGGTGCAATGGCACTCCCTACGAACAAGACTCCCACTTCCTTCTCTTTCCGTCTGCTGCACGTTGACGCCCATTGCGCGGCGCGGCTGAGCTTGTTTTCCACGCCGCACGGCGAGGTGCGGATGCCCGCCTTCATGCCCGTCGGTACGCAAGCGACCGTCAAGGGACTGGAAATCGAACAACTCCGCGCCACCGGCGCGGAAATGGTCCTCGCCAACACCTATCATCTCGCGCTGCGGCCGGGCGAGGAAACCGTCGCTGCTCTCGGCGGTCTGCACCGATTCATGGGTTGGCAGCGGCCGATCCTGACCGACAGCGGCGGATTCCAACTGTTCAGCCTCGCCCATCGCGTGAAAGTCACCGAGCAACAGGCGGTGTTCCACTCGCACATCGACGGTAGTCAGGTGGCTATCTCGCCGGAGCGTTCCGTTGCCGTCCAGGAAGCGCTCGGCGGCGACGTGGCAATGGCGCTCGACCACGTCGTGGGACTCCCCAACGAAGGGGAAGTCGTCCGCGACGCCGTGGAGCGGACCGTCCGCTGGGCGCGGCGCTGCCGCGACGCCGCCACTCGATTCGACCAGGCGCTGTTCGCCATCGTCCAAGGCGGGCTGGACGGGGAACTCCGCGCCGATTGCGCGCGGCGGTTGCGGGAAATGGATTTCGCCGGCTACGCCATCGGCGGACTGAGCGTCGGCGAGGCCCCGGCCGACATGTTGCGGATGATCGAGGCGACCGCTGCCGAATTGCCCTCCGACCGGCCTCGATACCTGATGGGGGTGGGCCGGCCGGAAGACCTGCTCGAGGCGATCCGTCGCGGCGTCGATCTGTTCGATTGCGTCATGCCCACCCGAAACGGACGCAACTCGATGGCGTTCACCGATTCCGGCTCGCTGCGGCTGCGGAACGCAAAGTTCGAGCGGGACGAACGTCCGCTTGAAGACGGGTGTCCGTGCGCGGCCTGCCGCCGCAGCCGAGGGTATATCCGCCATCTGTTCACCGCCGGCGAGATGCTCGGGCCGATCCTGCTGTCGATCCATAATCTGACCTACTATCAACGGCTGCTGTCCGACGCCCGTCGAGCGATCGAAGCCGATCGGTTTGAGGAGTTCAGACTAGAAAAGCTGACAGGATGGACAGGATGGGTGGAACCGATGGCTGCCGACTCTCGGAAATCCGATGCAACATAGAAAAACGCACCACGACTGGAATCGCCTCTAAGAACGTGTTTTGAGATCATTCATTTAGCCCGCCGTGAATACACGGCGGGGCGGGTTGACCGCGAAAAACCGCTTGTCCCGGGTGTATTCACCCGGGGCTAAATACGGATATTTCAATACCAAAACACCCTCTAAAACTCTAAAATGTATAATCCCTTTGGCCCTTGTGAAGGATGCCCTCGGCTGGTAAATTGATGGGTTTGATCCATGCTTCGCGATACATCCCCCCCGTTACTGCGGGCCGGTGCTTTTGAGAGCCAAGAGACCAAAGCCATGAAGGAAAAGATCCACCCGAAGTACGTTGTCACGCAAGTCACCTGCGGCTGCGGCAACACGTTTACCACCCGCAGCACTCGGCCCGAGTTGAAAGTGGACATCTGCAACGCGTGCCATCCGTTTTACACGGGCAAGCTGAAGTACGTTGATACGGCCGGCCGGATCGAGAAGTTCCAGAAGAAGTTCGCCGCCACCGGCTACGCCAGCCTGAACCGCGGCAAGAAGAAAGCCGCAAAGGCCGAAACCGCCGAGGCGGCGGAGCAGTAGCGGTAGGGTGCGTGTTTTCCCGCGCGCAGGCGATCGGCTTGCGTGCTTTTCTCGCGCATTCCGCAGGATGGCCGTCATGTCCAATCCGCTCGACGATAAACTCGCCCGGTTCGAAGAGTTGGAGCGTCGGCTCGTCGATCCCGAGGTCCTGGCCGATCCGGCGCGTCTGACGGCCGTTGCCCGCGAGCACGGCTCGTTGGCCAAGCTGGCCACGAAGTACCGCCGCTTCAAGGGCCTCAACGCCCAGATCCGCGACGCCCTGGAGATGGTCGAAGGGGACGACACGGACATGCGCGAGCTGGCCGAGGCCGAGCTGCCGCGGCTGAAGGCCGAGCGCGAAACCCTCTGGAACGACCTGCTGGACATGACCATCGGCGGCGAGGATTCCACCCGCGCGAGATGTATCCTCGAAATCCGCGCCGGCACCGGCGGCGAGGAGGCGGCGCTGTTCGCCCGCGACCTCTACGAAATGTACAAGCACTTCGTCGAGGACAACCGCTGGAAGATCGAAGTGCTCGACCACTCGCCGACCGAGTTGGGCGGCTTCAAGGAGATCATCCTCGGCATAGAAGGCGAGGGCGCCTACCGCAAACTGCAATTCGAGAGCGGCGGACATCGCGTACAACGGGTGCCGGAGACCGAGGCCCAGGGCCGCGTCCACACCTCCGCCGCCACCGTGGCCGTAATGGCCGAGCCGGAGGACGTGGAAATCAATCTGAAGCCGGACGACTACCGCAAGGACATTTTCCACGCCAGCGGACCCGGCGGCCAGCACGTGAACAAGACCGCCTCGGCCATCCGCCTGACCCACTACGAGACCGGCATCGTCGTCTCCTGCCAGGACGAAAAGAGCCAGCACAAGAACCTCGCCAAGGCGCTCCGCGTGTTGAAGACCCGGCTCTACGAGTCCAAGCGCGCGGCGGAGCACAAGAAACGCTCGGACGAACGGAAGAGCAAGATCGGCTCCGGCGACCGCAGTCAGCGCATCCGCACCTACAACTTCCCGCAAAACCGGCTGACCGACCACCGCATCAACCTGACGCTTTACAAACTCGACAGCATCATCGCCGGAAATCTCACGCCGGTGATCGATGGTCTGATGGAATATCAGCGGCAGGAGCAACGCGACACCTTCGGGACGATTGATTGAGGGGGCGGGGGGGAGATTAGGGATTGGGGATTAGGGATTAGAGGTACAGGGGCTGGGGGGCGAGGGCGAGGTTTTGATACTTCGTACTCCGTACTCAACCGTTCACCCCCCCGCGTTTGGGCGACGAAAATCTTTGAGGATGTTTCCTCAATCCCAAAACCCAATGGCATGACATTTTCCCGCGATCTGTAATTTGCTATGCTACAGCACGCCCAACGTCTAATCCCTAATCCCTAATCCCTAACTCCTAATCCCCCTCCCATGTCCTCCGCCGAACCTTGGACCGTCGGCCGGCTGTTGCAGTGGACGACGGACTATCTGAAGGAGCGAGGAGCGGACAGCCCGCGGCTGGACGCCGAGGTGTTGCTGGCCCGTGCGTTGGGGTGCCGGCGGATCGAGTTGTACACGCGATTCGACGAGCAGCCGGGCGACGAGTCCCGCGCCGCGTTCCGCGCGCTTGTCCGGCGTCGGGCCGAAGGGGCGCCGGTGGCCTATCTGGTCGGCCGCCGCGAGTTCTTCTCGCTCAGCTTCCGCGTCACGCCGGAGGTTTTGATCCCCCGCCCCGAGACCGAGTTGCTGGTGGTCGCGGCACTCGATCTGGCGAAGGATCATGGGGAGGGGAGACGGGGGATGGGGGATGATCGAGGGCTGGGCACTTTAGTGCCCAGTGACGTGTGCGGCGAAACGGAAAGCAGGAAGCAGACGACGGATCATTATTTATCCATCGCCGACGTGGGGACCGGCAGCGGCTGCATCGCCGTCTGTCTGGCCAAGCACCTGCCGACCTGCCGCGTGACGGCCATCGACACCAGCCCGGCCGCCTTGGCGGTGGCCGAGGAAAACGCCCGGCAACACGGCCTCGCCGAGCGGATCGAGTTCGTCGAAAGCGACCTGCTGGCGGCCTTGCCCGACGGCGGGAAATTCGACTTCGTGGTGAGCAATCCGCCGTATGTTGCCGAGGGCGAGTGGGCCGGGCTGGCTCCGGACGTCCGCGACTTCGAGCCGCGCGGGGCGCTGGTGGCCGGCCCGCGCGGCACGGAAGTGATCGAACGGCTGATTCCGCAGGCGGCCGAGCGTTTGCGTCCCGGAGGGCATCTGCTGATGGAGATCGGTCCGGCGATCCACGACGCCGTCTGCTCGCTATTGAACGCCGACGGCCGATTCGAGGTCGGCCCGACGATCAAGGACCTAGCCCGGCTGCCGCGCGTGGTGCAAGCGAAAAGACGTTGACCGATCAACATTTAGTGGTAGGCCGGGTCGTGACCCGGCATGAATGACCGCCGGGTTGCAACCCGGCCTACATTAGTGAACCTTTCCATGTCCCATTTCCAGATAACCGGCGGCGTTCCGCTTCGCGGGGAGGTCCGCTGTAGCGGGTCGAAGAACGCGGCGCTGCCGATCATGGCCGCCTCGATCCTCGCCTCCGAACCGGTGCGGCTGGAGGGGACGCCGCGGTTGGCCGACGTGCGGACGCAAACTCGACTGCTGAAACATCTGGGGGTAAACGTTTCGCAAGTCGAAGAGGGGATGATTTTCGAGACGGTCGATCCCGCTCCGATCCGGGCGCCGCAGCGGTTGGTGCGGCGGATGAGGGCGGGGTTCTGCGTGCTAGGCCCTCTGCTTGCACGGCGCGGCAAGGCCGTGGTACCGTTGCCCGGCGGTTGCAACATCGGACACAGGCCCGTCGATCTGCACTTGAAAGGACTTGCGGCGCTGGGAGCCGACCTGCGGTTGCAGCACGGCTACGTCGTCGCCACGGCGCGGCGTCTTACCGGGACGACGATCGACCTCAGCGGCCCCAACGGCCCGACGGTTACCGGCACGGCCAACGTGCTGAGCGCCGCCGTGCTTGCCCGCGGAGTTACGATTATCCGCAACGCGGCCGTCGAGCCGGAGATCGTCGATCTCGAAAGATTCCTCGCGGCCTTGGGGGCGAGGATCGAGGGCGTGGGAACTTCGACACTCCGGATCGAGGGCGTGGAGCAACTCGGCGGCGCGACGCATCGGCTGATTCCCGACCGGATCGAGGCGGCTACGTTGCTCATCGCGGCGGCAGTCACCGGCGGTTCGGCCACCGTCGCCGGCGTAGTGCCGGCGCATCTCGACGCGGTTTTGGAAAAACTCCGCCAGGCGGGAGCGGCGATCGAGGTGGGCGTCGAGTGTATTTCAATCTCCGCCGGTCGGCGGTTGCGCGCCGTCGATGTCGCCGCCCGGCCTTATCCGGGCTTTCCCACCGACCTTCAGGCCCAATGGACGGCGCTGGCCGCCGTGGCCGATGGCGCCAGCCGCGTCGAGGACCGCGTGTTTCCCGGCCGATTCATGCACGTCGCCGAACTGAACCGATTGGGGGCCAAAATCACTTGCGGCAATGGAGCGGCGATGGTCGGCGGCGTCCGGCGATTGAGCGGCGCGCGGGTAGCGGCCCACGACCTCCGCGCCGGGGCCGCGCTGCTGCTGGCCGGCCTGGCGGCGGAAGGCCGCACCACCGTCGATCGAATCCATCACATCGACCGCGGCTATCAGCGGCTCGACGACAAGCTCCAGCAACTCGGCGCTCGGATCGAGCGGGTGGAAAATCAGCCCTGGAACAGCACGATTCCCAAGCCGGTCGCGGCCTCGTTCAGCGAGGCGTCGAGACTGGCCAGCGGGCACGCTTCCCGCATGGCAAGCTCCAGATAGGCGGCGTCGTAGGCCGAAAGCCGCAAAGTGCGCGCGAGCGTCAACACTTCTCCAAACGCCTTCTTGGACGTTTGCTCGTCGACGACAATCGGCAGCCTGTTGAGAATATCGATGAATCGTGCAATCTTCGCCTCGGTTGTCCGTTTTCTCCGTTCAGCAATCGCCAATACATTCGCCACTTCCAGTGGCCAATGACTCGGGACTACTGCTTCCCCCTCATCCAGAGCGGCCATCACGGCAGTGGCGCGAGGGCTGTCCTCGTCTGCAAAACTCCATGCCATGGTCATCGAGCAATCGAGAACAAACCGGGTCATGGGCGGCCTTCATCGATCATCTCTCGAATGGAAAGACCGTCTAGCCGTTGGCCCTTTCGGAGTTCGAGGATGTCTTGTATCGCCTTCCGAACATCCGCCTTTGGGGTTTCGGATGCCGGAACGAGCTTCGCCACGGGGACGCCGTGGCGGGTGATCGTGAACTGCTCGCCCTTAACGACCCGATCCAAAAGGGCCGGCAGATGTGTCTTGGCCTGATAAGAACCGACTGTTTCCATGACTCCGCTCCATTTAGACTGGTCTAAAACCAGTCTAAGTCCGTTTTTTCTCCTTGTCAAGGGCGCCATCCGCCACGAGCCGCCGTTCCGGCGGCTGCTAAACGTACCGAATCGCGCCCGACACGAGTGCCGGGTCTAAACGTTCCGAACTGCGCCCGGCGTGGACGCCGGGGCTAAACGTTATCGCCCCTCGCCCCTTTATACACCGGCTGCATTAACGCGTTCTTCTTCGAGGTAACCGGGCCGGGGGTCGCGTCCTCGCGCAGTACGGAAACCATCATCTGATACTTGGCGTCGATGTCGTCGGCGTAGTGGACCAGCAGGGCCTCGGGCGTCATGGGCGGCTGCGGCGATCCCCACTCCGGCAAGCGCTGATGGGCGATGATTAGGTGTTCGAGCCGCAGCAACGTGTCGGGGTCGAGCGAGATATCGCTTTGCACGGCAGCCTCGCGGACCATGTCGCGGCCGAGCAGGATGTGGCCGATAAGCGCCCCCTCGGCCGTCCGCTCCGCGCCCTCGGGTCGCTGATACAACTCGCGAAGCTTGCCGATGTCGTGCAAAATCCCGCCGGCAACGACCAGACCCTTGTCCAGGGGAGGCGCCATATCGGGATAATACTCGGCGTATTTGTCGGCCAGGAAGACGCACGTGCGGGCGACGCTCAACGCATGCTCCAACAGCCCGCCGGCGTAGGCGTGATGGTTCCGCCGCGCGGCCGGATGGACGAGCAACTGCTCGCGGTGAGTATGCAACAGCGACTCGACCAACTTGTGCAGAGCGGCTTTTTCGATGTGTTGCCGAGCGAGGTCCAACAGTTCGTCGAACATCGTTTGTGGATCGAACCGCGATCTGGGCAGGCAGAGGGCCGGATCGAATCCGTCGGCCGCGTCCGACTCGACGGTCTCGCGGATTTTTCGGATATCCAACTGCGGCCCGAAGCTGGTTTCCTGGTAGACCGCGCGGACTTTGTAGAATACGCCCGGTTTCCAGTGGTCGCGGCACTCGATTGCCCAGGGCGAATCGCCCCAGATTGGAAAGCTTACCTGCCGGCCGCCGTCGCGGAATCCGACGCGGAAATAGGGCTTGCCCGTCTTGGTCTTCAATTCCTCCTTGGCCGTCAGCAACAGGAACAGATCGGCCTCCTGGTCGTGCGACATCTCGGCGAGCGTGGCAATGGGCATTGGGAATGAGGGGGTTCGGGGTTCGGGGTTAGAAACGAGGGGTGGACGGTTTACCGCCCACCGATGCGACGTTGGGCTCGAAACTCGGAGCCATACAACGTGGATTGTAGCGGAGCGGGCCGGTTCCGGGGAGTGGCTGGCAAGCTGGTCGGGCGTCGGCAAATCCGTTGGAGTTTGCCCATTCTGCCACCCGAAATCAGAAGTAGCCATTGCGAAACCGCAAGCGGATGGTTGGCTATCTCAAAGAGCATTATTGGAAGACACATGGCCATTGCCCGACGCCGATTGCTGCAACGCCGGCCGCCGGATTCCAACCGGGCGGCGAGGACGCACCTCGAGGGCTTCGCGGCCTACGCGGCCGGCGAATGTCACCTGGCCGAGAACACGGTGGCGGCGTATCGGCGCGATCTGGAGCGGTTCGTCCAGTGGCTCGGCGGGCGGAGCATTCCAGCCCTTTCGATCCGCGAGTTGGCCGACTACGTGGGCTGGCTGGACGCCCGAAAACTGGCGGCCGCCTCGATCGCCCGGCACATCGTCTCGCTGAAGGTGTTTTTCCGCTACTTGCAGCTCGAGGGCGTGCTCCGCGACAATCTGGCGGAGTTGCTCGGCAGCCGAAAACTCTGGGAGCGCGTGCCGAAGGTGCTCGGCGTCGAGCAGATCGAACGGCTGTTCACCGCTCCGGGGCGAAGCGATCCGTGGTGGAGGCGCGACAGGGCATTTCTCGAGCTGCTCTACGCCACCGGTTGCAGGGCCTCGGAGATTTCGCATCTGAAGCTCAGCGACGTGCATCTCGACGAAAGCTATTGCGTCTGTTGCGGCAAGGGGGACAAGGAACGCATGGTTCCGTTGAACTTCCGGGCGATCGAGGCGTTTCGCGCGTATCTTCAGGCCGAGCGTCCGAAGCTGGCCGCGCGAGTTTCCACGCCGCCCGATTGGGCGCTGTTGTCGCAGCGGGGAAAAAGGCTGCGCCGCGAGCGGATTTGGGAATTGTTGAAGGAGTACGCGCGTCGCGTGGGAGCTCCGCCGGAGGTCAGCCCGCACACGTTGCGGCACAGTTTCGCCACCCATCTGTTGGCCGGCGGGGCCGATCTACGCCATGTGCAAGAGATGCTCGGCCACGCCAGCATCGCCACCACGCAGATATACACGCACGTGGACCTGACGCGGCTGAAGGCGGTGCATCGGAAGTTTCATCCTCGGGCGTGAGAGGGAGAGGGGAGAGGAGAGGAGAGAGGGGAGAGGGGAGAGGGGAGAGTAAAATTTGCCTTGTTGTGGTGGCAGTTGAACCGCCGTACCAACCTGGCCGCCGCTTTACTGCTTTGCTTCCCCCGCTTCTTTTCCCATTGCCTTCTCCTCGCTCCCCTCACCCTTCTCCTCTTTCCCCTCACCCTTCTCCTCTCTCCCCTCTCCCTTCTTTACGTCTTTAGGCTCCTCGCTTTTGGGTTTCCTCGGGTGTGCGAACCTGATCTTTTCGATCATGCGGATGATGGTTTGCTTGTCGTTGGCGACGTAACCGGAGACGGCGTTTAGGGCGTTGACGACGTACTTGAACTTGAGGTTGTAGTCGCAGTCGAGTTCGACCTCCGTGCTGCTGGAGCCGGCCGGTCCGCGATCCAGCTTGGTGAGTTCGTAAACTTGGCCGTACAGTTCCGCGAAGGAGGACAACTTCCGTTGGCCCATCTGAATGCCGGCCAGTTTACCGTCGGGGTGGGCAGCGAGGCGGACCTTCACCGGAGGCGATTCGGGGGCGGGGTGCAGTCCCGGGCGCGGCGAGGCGAGGGGCATGGTGATGCCGAAATCGCCTTCCGGCGAAAAGAGCCTCAGCGACAACATAAAGAAGATGATCAACTGAAAGCAGGCGTCGATCATCGGCGTCATGTTGATTTTGATCTTCTTGAATTCGCCGCCGCCTTTTTCGATTTTCATGGCCGCTCCCACTTCGCGCGGAGGACGAATCTTTCAAAATCGGTTTCCTGACAAAAGCGGATGACCTTCTGCACTATTCCGGTGGACACGTCCTGGTCCGCCCGGATGATGATCGTGGCGTTTTTCACGTTTCGTCCGAGGACGTTCCGGATCGCGTCTCGCTCGCGCCGCAAGGGCTCCTTCAGCGCCTCGGGGGTCATCCGGTCGCCGCCGAAGAGCACTATTCCCGAGGAGAGAATCTGGATGGTGATGGGCGTTTCCAGAACGCCTCCGGTCGGTTTGGCAAGCTCGCTGCCGGGGAGCCG
Organism: Planctomycetota bacterium; assembly: GCA_018897395.1. Taxonomy (GTDB): domain Bacteria; phylum Planctomycetota; class Planctomycetia; order Pirellulales; family Thermoguttaceae; genus JAHIKV01. Next base: position 13,864 of record JAHIKV010000225.1, read on the forward strand.
GATCAACTCGCTCTGTTCGTCCGAGGAAAAGTTCAACGTCAATAGAAAGAAAATGACCAACTGGAACGTACAGTCGATCAGCGGCGTCAAATCGGGATCGGAACTGAACGATATGCGGCTTCTGAAACGCATGCTATATCCATGAGTAAGGGAGGAACGGTCGGCGGATCAACTACTCTTGGCCGAAGCCGGCGGCGCCTCGAATCGCTTCATCAAGTTGCTGCTGACCATGCCGACTTCGATCACCAGCCGCGCCAGCCGGTTGCGGACAATATGATAGAAAACCATCAGCGGAATGGCGATCCACAGTCCGACGATAGTCGTCACCAGCGCGGTGCCGATCCCCACGGCCAACTCGGACGGTTTGGGAGTGGTGGGCGTGTGGGCAATCACGTCGAACGCCATCACCATGCCGTCGACCGTTCCCAGCAGGCCGAACATCGGACCGATCTGCGCGATCAGGGCGATGTATCCGTTGCGTTGTTCCATCTTCATGTTCTGTCCTTCGCCGACTTCCTGCATGGCCTCGTGGACGGCGTCGCGGCCCTCGGTGATTTTCGACATGCCGGCCGCCAGGACCTTTCCCAAGAACGATTTGTCGCTCTTGGCGAGTTCAAAAGCGTCCTGGTACTGCTTCTGGTTGAGTTTGGCTTCGAAGGCCGCCGCCAAATCGTCGGGGCAGACGTTGTTTCGCCGCATACCCAGCACGATCATCACAATCAGGGCCACCGAATTGAAGGTGAGAATCAAGAAGATCACCACGTAGCGGAACTTCAGCGACTGATACATCCACACCAGAAAGGTCGCCCGCGAACCTTCCGGTTTCTTGACCTCATCGGCCGGCGCGTCGGCGAGTTCGTCGTCGATACGGCCGGCGGTGCTTTTTTCCCGCGTGCTGTCCTCGGGCGGATTCACCTCCAATTCGTCTTCGCCGGCGCCCGGGGCGGATTTGCCGGCGCCCAATTCGCCTTCGTCGGCGCCCGGGGCGGATTTGCCGGCGCCCGGGGCGGATTTGCCGGCGCCCAATTCGTCTTCGCCGGCGCCCGGGGTGGGCGATGCGCCTTCAACGGCAAGCGCCGAAAAGACCAGCGGCGCGGTCATCGACAGCACCAGCGAGCATAGAACCGCGACCGACCAGCTTCGTAATATCCCACGACGCATGAGAACCTCCAATACTCGACGTTCCGTCAGAGACGCATTATCTCTTTATTCTACTTCGACTTTTTCGCCGCCACAAAACCGAACAACTATCCCCTCTATCGGCGGGGGGTAATTATCCAACACAAATTGAATGTTTCGTTTCGATTATATCGATAGTAGGGAGTTGTAACAGAATAACCTGGTCAATTGGGTGGTACGCCCCCAGTGGAATACACCCAACTTATTCCGACGCGGTTGCCAAGTATTCATTTCCCGATTTTTTTTGCCCAAGGACTGTCCGGATATCGATCCTTGAGGACTTGTCTGGCCCGATTTGCCCGTTCCGTCATGTGGACTTGCTCCCACAGGTCGGCGAGGTTTGCCAGGGCCTCGGCGTGAGCGTCGGGCTGTGCGGAGTATAACACGTCGACGCGCAGGAACGCCAGCAGCGCCTCCTGGGTACGGCCGGCCTGTTGCTCGGCGGCGCCTAAAACGTTGTATGCCCGGGCCATCAGCGGGACGTCTTCCGTGTCGGCCTGCTTGATGACTTCTTCGACCAGTTCAATTGCCTCGTCGGGCTTCTTCATTTTGACCATTGCGCCGGCCTTGCCCACGCGGGCGGCCGTGCGTTGCCGCCCGGCGGCATCTCCCTCGGCCGTCACTGCAATCACCTTGTCGAAGGCGTCGGCTGCCTGCTTGGCTTTTCCCTGATCCAACAGCGCCCAACCGACGGCCACTCCGCCGCGCATTTGGTAGTCCGGCCAGGGCGCGCTCTGGAGCCGCGCATAGTATTCCGTCGCCTGAGTGTACTCTTGGATGGCAACCAACAGATCGCCCACCGCCTCTGATGCCGCGAAATAGTGGTAGCTGTTCGGATTGTTGTCGGCGAAGGCCTTCATCAACCGTCCGGCCTCGGCGATTTTCATGCTCCCGCCGAGCGCCAATTTGGTGGCGCAGAGGGCCTTGAAGAACTCGATGTCTTGGCGAATTTCCGGGCGGCTTGGCTCTTTTTTGATCCGCTCCAGAGCGGCCATGGCCTCCGCGTAATGACCGCCGAGGACATGGTTTTTGGCGGTTTTCAGGTCTCTCGGCTCGCCGTCGAAGTAAATGGTCAGGATTTGGTTGACGGGGATTTCCTTGGACAGGGCGTCGGCCGAGGTTTTCTGGAAAAGGACCTTTGTCGAGTCCATCCCGACAACCCGGCCGGGAGCCGTACCCTGCTCGGTTTTGATGGAATCGAACGCCCGGGCCGCGCCGCCGACCGCAAGGCATACAAACAACGTCGGAATCAGGCAACGCCGATTCATGATTTTCTCCTCTGCTTCGTGTTCCGCCGTCGCGTTTGGGTGGCACACCCTTCGTTCCTCAGGGCGTGCCACCGGTCGCTTGCCCCACCCTGCGCGATACTATTTCGAGGCTGCCGACATTCTTTTTTCGGACGCTTCCAGTCCGCGCTGGTTCTCTTCCATGCCGAGCAACCCTTGAATCTTTCTCAACAGCGTATCGTATTGATTGTACCACTTCTTTCCACCCATTTCAGGCCGGAGCCTCTGAATCAGGAGGATGTCTTGTTCCGCCCGCCGCAACTGCTCGATTTTTTTTTCGCCGGACAGGCTCAGTGCGTATTCCAGGCGGCATAGCGCCAGATTGTATCGTGCCTCGTTGAAGATGTCCTGGTGCGGTTCGCTGAATTGTACTTTTCCGGCGATCCCGCCCCACCCCCAAACCAAATAGACGATCTCCCCGTCCTTTTGCTTGGCTTTTCGCCCCCCGCGGATTGCCAGCAGGTAGTAGCCGGGTTTTTCCCGGCCCCAGTCCTGGTATGTGTAGGCGGCCTCGCGCTGCGCGTCGATTAAGTTGTTGCGGACCGCCAGGATTTCCACGAGCAGGTCCATGGCGTCGTCGTACTTTCCCAAGCGGCGGAGGCAGCGGGCCAAGCGAATCTGGATGCCCTCGACCGCTCCCTCGCGCGGGGCGAACTCCTTGTCCTCGCGGCAGATATCGACGATGCGGCCGTAAACCAGGGCGGCTTTCCGATAGTATTTTTCGGCCTCCGGCGGCAATTTGCCCTCGTCCGGGGCCAAGCTGTTTCCCAACCCCACGAATGTCTCCGCCACCCAATAGAGCGCGTTGAATGTGATCTGGTTGGCGGGACGGTTGGCGATGCGGGTAAGAAACAACTCGAATCCGCGCGCCACCCTGTCCGCCTCTGCCCGGCTGCCTTCGGCTTGCAGCCGGTTCAACGATTTCTCGAGCAGCCGTCCGAGTGTGATGTAAATTTGGGTGAGGTTTTCAGCCGGCGCGGCTTTTTCCAGGGCGTCCATGGCCTGCTCGGCCTCCTGCAACCGCTCGGTGGCCACGTATGCCCGCAACGCCGTCTTGAAGGTATTCACGCGGAAGTTTCCGCGGTCGACCGCCTCGCTGCCCGCCTTGGCGAGGGTATGGGCGCCGATTTTTGGGTCGTCAAGCCACCCGACGGCCTTTTCGCCCTGGTCCTCCTCCATGCAGATTTGCGCCAGCGAGAGCGTCCCTGCCGCCAGCGGATAGGAGACCTCTCGGCCGGCATCGACGCCCTTCCGCAGCCGTTCGACCCCGTCGGTCAGCATTTGCCGGGCATTGGAGATCATCTCGGTCATTTTGGCCGTGGTGGGTTGTTGCTGTTTGGGGAGCCTGGCGGCTTCGAGATATGCCCTCCACAGCGCCTGGCCGGCGAGCAGTTCGGCGTCGCCGCGGCGGGGTGAATCGGCGGATATGCGGCGGAGGAAATCCAACGCCTTTTGCGGGTCGTTGTCTGCCGCCGCAATACGTATCAGCGTCAACCGGGCGTCGTCGGCCAAGGTGTCTTTCGGCCAATGTTCGGCGGCAAACCGGGCAATGTCCGCGATTCGCCCTGCCTCGAACCGACGGTCCGCGCCCGGCGGCAGGTCATGCAACAGCGCGGTGTAGGCGGCCAAGGCGATCTTCGCCCCTTGCAGCCCCTCCGGCCGGTCCGTGTACCGCCGAGCGAGGAACTCGCCCAAAACCGCCGCGTCGTAATACTCCCCGATAATCCAATCCAGATATGCCAGGCGATAGCGGACTGTGTTCAACTCGTCGATCTTCGTCTCCTCGGACGGATGGGCGAGGACAAACCGCAAACATACGAGCGCCTCGGCCCGCATCCGCTCGACTTGCTCCGGTTTCAGACCCGGCTGCCACGATTGGCTCCAGGCGAGGCTTGCGCGGTCGCGGGCCTCCGCGTAGCTCTTCGGCGTCTCGATTTGCACCTGTCCGGCGGCCAGCAGCGGATCGGTCAGCTTTAATCTGGCCTTGAGCTGATACTCGCCCGGATACCGCGCCGCCAGCGAAAACAGCTCCTTGGCGCGTTTCCGAAACGCGCCGCGGAGTCTTGCCTGTTGCGGATCGTTTTCGCCGATTCCGCGGGCAAGCTCCAAAGCGGCCTCGCCGCCCAGGTATCTGATCTCCGGGGCCGCGTCGTTCTCCCTTCTCGGCCACCGAAGGCTCTTCTCCCATTCCTCGAAAATCGCCCAGGCCTCTTTGTATTTCTTTACCTCCGGCAGCAAATCGATCTCGAGGGCCATCTTCGTTGCCGCCGAGCGTATCTGACGAAATCCTTCATCGTCGTCCGGGTCGGGCGAGGCCAAGGCGCCGAGTATCTCGCCGGCCCTGTCGTATTCGCCCAATTCCTTGCAGCAGCGGGCCTGTTCAAGACGGAAAGAATAGCCGCCCAGCCATCGATTGTACTTCCAGAAGTAATGGGCGAACTTGGCCCGCGCCTCGCGGAGCAAAGTCTTGTTCTCCTTGCCGCCCGGCTCGTAGGTTTGGGCAAGGTCGTAGTACGTCTTCGTCAAGGCGAACCGAGCCAGCATCATCTCGGCCACCAGTTGGTCGCGCTGCCCGACCAGCTTGGCGTCGTTCAGGTCGATTTTGTTGAAGCGTTGTTTTTTCTTGACCAGCCTGGCTTCGATCTCCACGAGCGATTGTTGCGCCTCTCGGAACATTGCTCGTGCCCGTTCCAACCACAGTTGCCTCTCGGCCGGCGTTTTGCCCGGCCGACGGGCCTCCTCGACCAGCGCCTCTCCACGCTCGATCTTCAGGTCCGCGAGGTTCCGGCTCGCGCTATCGGCCAACGGATGTTGGGGGTGATCGGCGAGGAATTTTTCGAGGTATTCGCGGGCTTCGTCGAGTTGCTTCTCCTGCTCCTCCAACGGCAACTGTCGAGCGCCGCCGATCAGCGTAACGCCGAACTGATAGTCGAGCGTCTCCCGAAAATCCTTGTCGGTTTTCGGACTGTCGCGCAATGATTTCAACAAATCGAGCGCAATGTCGTGGAGTTCCCGCCGACGCAAACCATCGAGAAAGGCCTGGGTATTGTCACCCGCTGGAAGCGGCGCGCTAATCAGCCCCAGACAACCGATGGCGATGAATCCGGCCAGAAACCGCGCCGCCCCATTCCAACAATGCATCCCGAGCCCCCCCGTATATGATGGTTGTCATCTAATTGTAGGACGGATTTCCCAATCCGTCCCGCTTGGTGGACGGATTAGGAAATCCGTCCTAGTGCGCTTGTAAGTGTATCGAATCAGCAGGGTGGAAGTCCCTGTCGAAGTTGGGTCTGAACTTTGTAACCAATAGTAACTGCGTCCTCGTGAGAGGGGGTGGAGAGCAACTGGA
>JAHIKV010000383.1 GCA_018897395.1 Planctomycetota bacterium
AAAACAAGAATTTTAACCGCGAATGAACGCAAATAGACGCGAATATCGGCAGAGACGGGGAAGTTTTGCTATTTTAAAATCATTATTATTCTGCTTCATTAGCGTTTATTAGTGTCCATTAGCGGTTGATTTTTTGGGTTGCGGGCACAGCCCGCGTTAGGAAAAAAGAGATGAAAAACAAGATACGGTTGTTTGTGTTTGACTTTGACGGCACGGCCTTAGGAGGCTATTTCCCTTACGAGGAATTTCCCGGGCCGTTTGTTGATTTTTTGGATGGTCTCGGCAAGAAGGGGGTAAAATGGGCAACGAACACGACGTGGTCGCCTGACGCGCAGTATGGCCTGATCGTACGCAGCGGGGTGAGGAGCAGACCTGTGTTTTTATCGGGGCAGACCGGAAGGCAGCTTGCTACAGTAAAACGCGGCCGGGTGGTACATGACGAGGCATACGAGAGGGGCGTGATCGTGAGGGAGAGGATTTTTTGGAGGAAACACTGGCGGGAGTTGCGCAGAATCGGGATGGAGCTGTTGCGAAAAGGATTGGTTGAACGGCTGGAGTTGAACGGGGTCAATCAGAATATCATTTCGTTCAAAAGCAGAAAGGGACGGGGCGATAAGGTATGGAGATATTTTGAGGGTTTGTTGAGGAGCGGAGAATACTATGAATGGGATCCCTCTCATGGAGAAGAGGGGATATTGTTGCCCAGGATGATGAACAAGGGCGGGGTGCTGACCGAGATGCAGCACAGGTTGGGGATCGGCCCGGAAAACACGATGGTTGCCGGAGACGGAACCAATGACCTGCATATGTTTGATAAACGGCGCGCGCATTGGATGGTATGTCCGGCAAATGCCAACAGATATGTGAAACAGGCCGTCAGGAAGAACCATGGAGTGGTTGCAAAAGGGAAATATTCGTGGGGAATTGTGGAAGGAATAATGAAGTTGATGCCTTAATTTTGCACGGCAGGGTTTACACATCTGCTTGACTGGGGATCGAATCCAGGTAGATTAACTGAGTCCGTTTAAAGGATAAGCGCTCGTGCCACGCTGTCTTGCCTTGACGTAAGCGGGTGTAGCTCAATGGTAGAGCCCCAGCCTTCCAAGCTGGTTGTGAGGGTTCAATTCCCTTCACCCGCTCCCCGAACATGAGAGGCTGACCCGTTCGCCATTAATGATTGCGCCATCATAGCGAACCACAATAATAGCTGTCCAAAGGATAAACAGCGTGTTGCAGTGCGCGCTTGACAACCCCGGGGACAATCCTTCATATTATCTCCCGCCAATGAATCAGGATTTTTAGTCAGTGTGCTGGTATATGCTGGCCTCTGACCCGCCTTCACGAAGGATTGTTTCGGCGGGCAAGCCTCTGATTGCATGGGCCGTTAACTCAGTGGAAGAGTGCTATCCTCACACGGTAGAAGTCGCAGGTTCAAGCCCTGCACGGCCCACCATTTAAAATTATCTAAATGGCATAATTGCAAGTACTTCCATTGCTACCCGCTGTATCACCCTTAACGGCTTTCCCGCCTGCCCGACTGTCCGCGACCACTTTTGCGTCTGTTTTGCATTCTGTGCCCGTGGATTCCATAGGTTTGCTCTGGTCGGGTGCCTGGATTATTGCCGATCATAGTCTGAACTTATCTCGTCCTGAAGGGCGACGATAATGATTACGGCATAATACCAATATATTCAACAGGAGATCCCCCGCCCAACATACCGCCTCTTTCAACTGGCTTTTCCGGACATGCCCTGATACATTCAAAGCCGCTGTGAACGCAGGAACAGGCTTATTCGCTATTCGCGGGAGAATCTACCGGAGATGCAACATGAAGACCAAAGGGCAGTTGGAGGCTGAGATCAGCGAGGCCATCATCAAATTCGAGAAGGAATATATGGGGCGTGGGCCTGAGGAGACCAAGTCGTATCTCATCGACGATATGGTCTTGGTGCGTCTGCGCGGCGTACTGACTCCCGCAGAGAAGAATCTTGCCAAGATCGACGGCAGCACCCAGGGCCGGGCCCTGATCAAGCAGGTTAGAATCGAGTTGTTGGAGAAGGCTCGGTGCATGTTGGAAGTGCTCGTTCAGGACATTACGGGCTGCGAAATACGAAGCATGCACACGGACATCAGCACCTCAACGGGTGAACGCGTCATCATTTTCACGCTGGATGGAGTCCCGCAGTTCGAGAAGCCGGAGGCCGAGGCGTAAAAAAATGCCATAAAAGACAATGACATAAAAGTTCTGACATAAAACTGACACAAAAGTTCTTGACAACAAGGTGTGTTGACTATAAATATGCGTGCCACGAATCGAATACAGGCAGATTGATAGGGGGTCGCGTTTCGCGGCCTGCTAATGCAATAGGCCGGCAGATAGTCTGCGATCAGGCTGTCGCCGGCCTTTTTGTTTGCCTGTCAATGGCTCAAATCCAAACCAGGAGGATGACATGCTGAACACTCATTTGAAGCTACTGGAATCGAAGCTGGACAGAGAAAACCTTCGAAAGCTGGCGGCCATCGCT
>JAHIKV010000226.1 GCA_018897395.1 Planctomycetota bacterium
AAACGGGAGAAAAAAGCCCTTGTGGGACTTTTGCGCTGACCGTGCGTCAAAAATCCCGCCAGGAGGCCCTTGACACAATGGACTCTTTCAGGGATGGGCTGTCATATTACAAGCCCTTCGGGCTAAGCGACGAATCAAACAGCACAAAGTGCGGAATGCACCCTCGTTCATTGCGAGCCGGAAACCGGGCTTGCCGCAGCAGCTTATGTGGGTAGAATAGGCGGCGTGGTCGCTGGTACTACAAGAGGGGGGCTCGTCGGATTGTGCGGCCGTTCACGCAGGAGGCGGTTCGTGGCTGCAGATGCTCGAAACTACCCAATGCACCCGCTCCGCTCGAAAGCGAGAGTGCTGTTGCTCAGCGTATTCGGCCCCTATGCCCAGGACGATCAGTACGGCAGCCGCCTGATCAACCCGATGGAGCTGTATCACAACCAAGTGACGCGGGTGCAACATGCCTTCTCGTTTCGCTCTTTCAACCGATCCTGGGGACTCATGCTCATCCAGGTGAACCTGAAGGCCCCTTGCACGCTCTTGGACTTTCCCTCGGAGGAAAGGTTCGTCGAGGAGATCAAGACCAGACGATACGACGTGATTGGGATCAGCTCCATCATTTCCAATCTTTTCAAGGTACGGAGGATGTGTCGGCTGGCCCGAAAGCATCAGCCCGAGGCGATCATCGTCGTCGGCGGACATATCGCCAATGCTCCCGATTTGAAGAAGTGGGTCGATGCCGACCACGTCGTCAAAGGGGAAGGCGTTCGATGGATGCGCAGGTTTCTGGGAGAAGACGAGAATCAGCCGATCCGACACCCGCGAATCATTTCCAACATTTCCCCCCGCATCATGGGCGTGCCTCTCTGCAACCACCCCGGCATCGACGACGCAACTTTGATTCCGTCCGTGGGATGTCCCATGGGATGCAACTTCTGCTCCACTTCCGCCATGTTCGGCGGCAAGGGAAAGTGCATCGAGTTCTACCGTACAGGTGAAGAGATATTTGACATCATGTGCGCGTTGGAGTCGGACTTGCACGTCAAGAGCTTCTTCATCATGGACGAGAACTTCCTGCTAAACCAAAAGCGGGCTCTCCAGTTGCTGAACTTGATGGAAAAACACGGCAAACCGTGGAGTCTGAAAGTCTTCAGCTCCGTCAACGCGCTGCAACGCTACACGATGGAACAACTGGTCGCTTTGGGAGTCGAATGGGTGTGGCTTGGCCTGGAGGGCAAGGATTCCCAGTACGGCAAGCTGGCGGGAACGGATACGACGGCGCTGGTCCACTCGCTGCAATCGCACGGGATCCACGTGCTCGGTTCGAGCATTATCGGCATCGAGGAGCATACGCCGGAAAACATCGACGAAGTCATCGATCATGCCGTCCGACACAACACGGACCTCCATCAGTTCATGCTCTACACGCCCATCGCCGGCACGCCCCTGTACGCCGAACAGGAGGCGAAAGGTACGCTCCTTGGAATTGCCGAGTTCCATCTGGCGGATATTCACGGACAGTTGAAGTTCAATTTCCGGCACGCCCACATCAAGGACGGCGAGGAAGGCGAGTTCCTCCTGCGGGCCTTCCACCGCGATTTCGCGGTCAATGGCCCGAGCGTTGTCCGAATCATTCGCACGTTGCTTCGGGGTTGGAAACGTCACGGAAACCACCCGAATGCGCGCATTCGCGCCCGATTCATACACCAGGCCGCCAACCTGCCGATCAAATACGCGGGCGCTCTCTGGGCCGCGCGACGTCGATTCCGGCGCGATCCCCATTGCGAGCAGCTAATCTCCAACGTTCTCGATGAACTATATGCCGAGTTCGGTTGGAAAGCTCGCCTGGCCGCACCGATCGTCGGCCGCTACCTCTACCGTACGCTCTGCCGCGAGGAGCGGCGATTGCAAAACGGTTGGACGTACGAGCCGCCCACGTTCTTCGAAACCAACTCCGCCGACGGGCAGGAAGAGGCCACGCGGGTCGAAGGCATCACGCCGACAATAGCCCGGCAGTGTACTGCCGGGTTGCCGGGACGTCCGATCCATCTCAAAAGTCCCGTAGGGACGGAATGGGTTTAGGTACTCCCTCCTCCACGGCGACAAATCGTTGGGCTACTGTCAAACGACCCTTCGGGTCGAAATCTCGCCGTAGGGTGGCACGTCCCTGAGCGAAGCGAAGGGCGTGACTGGCCGATGGACCACGCCCTTCGCTTCGCTCAGGGACGTGCCACCCCGGCGCTAGTCTACGGGATTTCATCACGTCGGCCAATCACCGCCGGGGCTAATAGAACAGGAGGCCGGCAATATGGAGATCGTCCGGCTTTGGACGCATTGCTTCGCGAGGAGTTACGACGCTTCAATAGCCCGAAGGGCTTGAATAAGATAGCCCAGGGCTGCCGCGTAGCGGCTACCCTGGGACGGCTTGGCCCACCCTACTTCTCGGTGTGAATAGCGGGCTAATACTCCGCCACCTTGGCGCCGCTGATCAGGTCGATGAACTCCTGATTCGACTTGAACTTCGCCAGCTTGGCCGTCAATTGCTCCATCGCGTCGACCGGGTGCATGGAAGACAGCGTACGACGGAGCATGGTGACCGCGCGAAGGGTCTCGGGCGAAAGGAGCTTTTCCTCGCGGCGGGTGCCCGACTGGCTGATGTCGATCGCCGGCCAGACGCGGCGGTCGGCCAACTTGCGGTCGAGCACCAGTTCCATGTTGCCGGTTCCCTTGAACTCCTGGAAGATCAGCTCGTCCATCCGGCTTCCGGTGTCGATCAGGGCGGTGCCCACCACGGTCAGCGAGCCGCCTTCCTCGAACAACCGGGCGGTGGCGAAGAGCTTTTTGGGGATGTCCATCGCCTTGATGTCCACCCCGCCGCTCATCGTCCGGCCGGTGTTGCCGACCCATTTGTTGAAGGCGCGGGCGAGCCGGGTGATCGAGTCCATCAGGAGGACGACGTCCTGGCCCATCTCGGCCAGCCGCTTGCAGCGTTCGACCACCAGTTGTGAGAGCCGGACGTGGCTCTCGATGTCTCGGTCGAGGCTGCTGGCGGCCACCTCGCCTTTGACAGCCCGCTTCATGTCGGTCACTTCCTCGGGCCGCTCGTCGATCAGCAGCACGATCAGCTTGACGTCGGGGAAATTGGTGGAGATACCGAGGCTGATGTGCTGGAGGAGGATGGTTTTTCCGGCGCGTGGGGGGGAGACGATTAGCGCCCGCTGACCCTTGCCCAACGGCGTCAGCAGGTCCATCACGCGGGTAGTCAGCGGCTCGGGGCCGACCTCGAGTTTGAGCCAATACTCTGGGTTGATGGGGGTCAGTTCGTCGAAGGTTTTGACGTTTTTATAGTCTTCGGGGGGCATTCCGTCGACGTCCGTGATCTCGCGGAGGCGAGGCCCCTGCTGGCGTCTACCGGGCTGGACCATGCCGTGAATCAGCACCCCCTCGCGGAGTCCGAACTTCTCGATCATGCTTCCGGGCACGAAAGGGTCGGTCATCTCCCGCTTGTAGTTGTTGTTCGGATCGCGGAGGAAGCCGTATCCGTTGGGGTGCAGCTCCAGGACGCCGCCGCCGGGTTCGACCGGCCCCGGCTCGCCGTTGTCGGCTTGTTCGGCGTTGTGGTTTTCGCCGTCGTTGGCCGGCGGACGATACGGCCGGTTGGATTGCTGACGATACCCGCCGCGTGGATGAAAACCGGATGTGGTTCTTCCTCGCGGACGACCCTTCTTCCTTTTGCCCATTTTCATTGCACCTAGTAACGTTCTCCTTGGCGCGACGGCCCGCTTTGGGCAGAGGCGCGACTAGAAAAAGCCCCCATACCAACCAGATTCGATGCCAGTCTCGTCGCCGGGATGCGGTTGTATAGCCCCGGTGACAGCCCGCGCGTTGCGGCGGCACAACCGCCGCTGCGACCCGTTAACACGAATTTGGCTATCCACTAGCTCCCAATTCACCAGGTTTGACGCCGGTCTGGATAACCGGGCATCCAACGTCAAGAAGTCATTTCCCGTGCGGCGAAATACTACGCCCTGCTTCTGAGCAGATTGCTTTCAAGCGGAACACCGAGAATGTTCTATCGGTAAACGGCAGAAAGCTTGGGTCGAGAGGCGCCTTCGATCCTTCGCGGGATCATAATCCTTTTGCGAAGCAACCCCATGATTCCATATCCAGGGGCGGGAACGCCTACCTGCCAGGCAGAACTCAAACAACGGCTATCTTAACCGCACGTAGGCTCGTGTCAAGCGATATATCGGAGTTTCTTACAAGAAACCCGACTGCTGTATTGTATCTTATCGCCTTTGTGCCGGCAAGCCATCCAATTCTTCTCAGACGGAATAGTGAGAGACAATCGGCAATTTCGGTATAAACCAAACGATTTAACATCACTTCCGCCCCCATCCGTTCCGATAACTAGACGAGGAAATCGGGCATCCGGTTGGCATTTTCCGCGCGAGGACAGGCAAAATGAATAAAAAAGCAGGCGTTCTTTGCCTTTTGTTAGCCATTTTACTACCACCATCGGTGGGTGTATCGCAGCAACCGATCCACTGGGAGCCGACGCTCGAAAGTGCCCAACGCCTTGCCGGCCAAACAAACCGATTCGTCCTGATCCAGTTTTGGGCCCCGTGGTGTGTCGTCTGTAGGCGAATGGAAATGGAGGTGCTGAGTCATCCGGCGGTGGTGTCGGTGCTCAACGAGAAGTATGTGCCGGTGAAGATCAACGCCGACAATTTCCCTGCCACGGCACGTCGGTACGGGATAACCGCTTTGCCCACGACGATAATAACGACCCCCGACGGTCAACTAGTGGACACGATTCGAGGCCGCCTCGACACGGCCCCATACGTCGAGCGGGTAAGCCGCGTCGCCGGCGGGGCGGCGGCGACGCGGCCGGTCAACGTCGCGGCGCCTTCCGAAGCCCCACGCACCGATTCGGTCCAATCAAACCAGATCGCATCATCCTCGCCGGCCGTTCAATCGACTCCGAATTTGCCGGGGCGGTCGAACGCTCAACCGTCAAGATATGCCCCGCCGGCCGACTACGCTCCGCCGCAAAGCTACGCTCCGCCGCAAAGCTATTCTCCGCCGCAAGGCTACGCTCCGCCGCAAAGCTATTCTCCGCCGCCATCCGCGCCGATGTCGGTCGCGACGCCTTCGCGGACGTATCCACCGGCAAATGGAGCACCGGCCAACGTTCAACCGCCCCGTTACGCCAATCCGCCATCGACGATTGGGCAATCGCCGTCCCTGGAGACAGCGGGACCGGTCTACGGCTCTCAGGCGCCGCCGCCGGCCGTGCCCGCGCAACCGACGGCGCCTCCAAACCCACCCGCTCCGGCCGTAGCCGCTCAACCGACCGTTAGCCCCAACCCACCCGCTCCGGCCGCCAATCCGCCGTTGTGCCTGGATGGATTCTGTCCGGTGTCGCTATACGAGAAGCAACAGTGGTTGCCGGGCGACCGCCGCTGGGGCGCCATTCACCGCGGGCGGACGTACCTGTTCACTGGGCCTGAGGAGCAACGTCGCTTCTTCACCGACCCCGACCGTTTTGCCCCGGTCGGATCGGGCAACGACGTCGTGCTGGCCGCCGAACAGGGGCGGGCCGTCCCCGGCATGCGCGAACACGGCGTGTTTTTCGGCAATAGAGTCTATCTGTTTTCCAGCGAGGAATCGCTGGCGAAATTCGCCGAGAAGCCCGAAGTTTACGCCAATCAGGTCTTGAACGCGACCCGCTCCGGGGCCTACAACGGCCGGCAACTGCAATAGACCCGGCGTATTCATTGATTTCCCATGTTGGGGTGGCAGTTGTACTGCCGCCCCTCGGAATTGCGGGAAAGCCAGGGGTGGCAGTACAACTGCCACCCCAACATGCGTTTTCCTCGTTCCCACGCGGAGCGTGCTTTCGTCATTTGGGTTTCGACGTTCCTTCGTCATTTCGATTTCGACATTCGTCGTTCCCCCCGGCTCCTTCCAGCTCGAAGACAACCCGATATGCCCGATAACCTGCGGCCAATTGCTCGGGATAGAGCCGGGCGATCTCCTCGCGCAATTGCCGGGCGCTCTGGAAACCGTCGGGCCGTGCGTCGGCGTCGGTCAGCCGGTCGAGTTCCACCGGCTCGACGGCCTTAACGCGGATGTGGCCGACGCCGGGTATATAGCTCCGCTGTCCGGCGCGCATGCGGCGGTGTTTCCATAGGCGGATGGTTTGCGTTTTCTCGCCCGAGCGGATGGCCGGCAGAAATCTCTTCTTAAACAGCAGCATTTCGCCAGCCTAGCGGGCAAACCGGCGGTTGGTCAAGTAGGTAAAGGCCTGCCGACGGCGACGCTTATGACGACTGTTCAGGCCGTTTCCCGCCGTCGCCGCGACGGGCGCCTGTTTTTGCTTAGCGCCGTCGGCATAACCGGCCGATCGGTCAGAGTGGGAGCAGCCGTCACGGACTGTCTGGCTGTGCGTAGCGATTAAGGGATATTGTCACGGAAGAGCGATGAATCGGATAGTGCGGGATATTTCGGTTATGCTGACGGCGGCTGTTTTCGGCCTGGCGGCGCCGGCCATCGGCCTTGCATCCGATCCGGCCGCCGCGTCGGGACCGGAACCGACCGATTCGTTGCAAACCGTTCGGCAATCGTCCGAGGCGCTTGCGGAATCGCCGCTCGCGGAAGAATCGCCATGGCCGCCGCGCGAGCTTCCCGCATCGGTCGCCTCGCCGCTGAAGACGGCCGACCCGGACCAGAAACGTTCCAAACAACTGGAACTTATCGCCCGGCAGGCCGACCGGCAGACCCGACATGGATTAGAGTTGGCTGGGCGAGGCGCGTTCTTCGCGGCGCGTGCGGAGTTCCTCGGCGCGCTGCGGTTGATCGCCGGAGGTCTGGACACCGAGCAAAAGACGGACGTTCACGGCCGGGCGTTGGCCGCCGCCTTGACCGCGATGAAGGAGGCAGATGACTTTTTGCCCAGCGGGCCGCGGTTGGAGGCCGAATTGGACCTGCCGCGGATCATCGCCGCCCACGCCACGCCGGTGCTGAAAACCGACGCGGAAAACGTGACCTCGATGACGGCAATGAAGTGCTATTTCACGTTTGCCCAGGAGCAGTTCGCGGCCGCGGCGGGGCGCGAGGTGGCCGGGGCGATGGCCTTGCGCGCCTTGGGCAAACTGCACGACACCCTGGCCGGCAAGAAGGGCATCTCCGAGGCGGCCGCCGCCCCGAAGGCGATGGTCTTCTACCAGGCCGCGCTGCTGGTGTTTCCCGAGAACTTCATGGCGGCCAACGACCTGGGCGTGCTGCTGGCGCGGTCGGGAAATTATTCGTCCGCCCGAGACATGTTCGAGTACAGCCTCTCCTTATGCCGGCAATCGACCACCTGGCGAAATCTGGTCGTGGTCTATCGCCAATTGGGACAAACGGCGCCGGCCGAACGGGCGGAACGAGAGGCGGCGATGATCGAGCAAGCCGAAATCGCGCGGCGGAAAGCGTCGTCCGTGGCGGGCAACGCGCCGGTCCGCTGGGTCGATCCACAGACGCTGTCGCGGATGTCGAACAGCACGCCGAACTCCCCCGGCGTCGATCAACCGCCGGCGCAAGCGGCCGGGCAACCGGGCGAGCCGGGCCGCTTGCCGCCGGTGGAAGGGGATATCAGGACCGTGGACCGGTCGGCAACGGGAACGCCGTCCGGCGAGCGGCGCATATCAAGCCGGCGCCGGTCCGCCCCCACGCCGGCCGCCGCCCAAAGGATGACCTGGGGATCGCCGGCCTATCAGAAATAAGCAGTTATCATACGGCCATGAGACATAGAAGCCGCGTCAAAACGAATTGCACGCAGTCTGCCGAGAGTGGCGCCGGGGGTGGCGCTGGCAGTCCGTTGAAAAAGTCGGATTCCGGGAGTTTGGGTGCCACTGCTGGCTTGTCCAGCAGTGTTTTACCGGGAGTTTCTCCCTGCACTGCTGGACAAGCCAGCAGTGGCACCCTTTTTCAACGGGCTGCTAGGGGCGTGCCACCCAGCGCGAGCCGGTCGCTTGCGTGGCGCGTTTACCTGACGGCGGCGGTTGCATTGGCGATGGTATACTGGCCGGCGACTTGGAAATCTGGGGAAAGAATCGCTCCAACGGGCGTGGCCGCTCCGGCGAGGCTTCGCCATGCCGACATCGACTCGGCGCGCGTTGCCTCCAAACCCCCGGAGGAGCGACATGATATTCTCCTTTGTCAGGCGCTTGGACCCGCCGCGCCGTGCGACGTCCGCGGAGTGGATTGCTCCACTTGCCGCTGTAGCCGGCGCGGCTGGGAGGCGTTCCGCGCGATCCAATGGCAGGCCTACGCCCAAGGCGAGTACGTCGGACACGCGCGGCTGGCACACGTGCCGGAATACCGCCTGCGCGTCGACGACCAACTCGACGTGGTCTATCGCCTGACGCGGGAAGAGACCCCGACGCCCTACCGGCTGAACGTGGGCGACGAGATACAGGTGGAATCGTTCACCGACCCGGAGATCAACCGCAGCCTGTTGATCCAACCGGACGGCACCATCACCCTGCGGCTGCTGGGTCAGGTCCACGCCACCGGTCTGACCGTGACCCAACTCCGCGACTCGCTCGACGAGAAGTATAGAAAATACTACAAGATTCCCGCCATCACCGTCACGCCGTTGAAGGTGAACACGAAGCTGGAAGACCTCCGGGCGACGGTCGACCGCCGGCAGGGCTTCGGCGGCCAGAGCCAACTCGCCCGCGTCACGCCCGAGGGGACCATCTCTCTGCCGGCGATCGGTTCGGTCCAGGCCCAAGGACTGACCTTGCCCGAGTTTCAAGCCGAGTTGAACGAGTGTTACCGGCAGATCGTCGAGGGGATGCAGGTGATTCCGATCCTCGTGCAGCGGGCGCCGCGCTACGTCTTCGTGTTGGGCGAGGTACACAACCCCGGCCGGTTCGAGCTGACCGGCCCGACCACCGCCATTCAAGCGATCAGCATGGCCGGCAGTTGGCGCGTGGGGGCCAACCTGCGGCAGATCGTCGTCTTCCGCCGCGGCGACGACTGGCGGCTGATGGCCACGATGATCGATCTGCAAGCCGCGCTGTTCGGCAACCAACCGTGCCCCAGGGGCGAAATCTGGATCGACGACTCCGACATAATCATCGTGCCGAAAAGCCCGATCCTCGTGGCCGACGATTTCATCGACCTGGTCTTTACCCGCGGCATCTACGGCGTGTTTCCCCTGAACACGACGATCAACTTTGCGAGGCTTAGCTCGCTGTAGCGGCAGCACTGTAGGGTGCGTCCACGACGCACCGACATTCAGTTGAAGTAGAAGTAGGGTGCGTCCACGACGCACCGACATTCAGGATAACCTGATCGTCTTATTTGTGGTGTGTCTACATATTTTATACAAGCTCGGTCGTGCGGCGTTCGTCCAAAAACTTTCCGCAACAGAAACTACGAAGGGCGTGGTGAATTGCGTTCCACGCCCTTCGTACCTCAGGGCGTGCCGCCCAAATGACAAAATCGACTGAAACAAGATACACCGATGCTCCCTCGCGGCATTCTGAACTTGAACAAGCCGGCCGGCATTAGTTCGCGCCGGGCGGTCGACCTCGTAAAAAGACTGGTGCGTCCGGCCAAGGTGGGACACGCCGGCACGCTCGACCCGCTGGCCACCGGCGTCCTGGTGGTTTGCGTGGGCGCGGCCACGCGACTGACCGAGTACGTTCAACGGATGCCCAAGCGATACCTGGGCACGTTTCTGCTGGGGCGCCGCAGCCCCACCGAAGACGTCGAGGGGGACGTGACCGAATTGTCCGACGCTCCGGTCCCAACGCACGCGCAAATCGCCGCGGCGGCCGAGTGTTTCGTGGGACGAATCGCCCAACGCCCGCCGTCATTCTCGGCGATAAAGGTCAAAGGGCGCAGGGCATACAAACTCGCACGCGGCGGTCAACGGGTCCAATTGCCGGCGCGGCCGGTGAATGTCTACCGCATCGAGGTCAAGGCGTACAAATATCCGGAATTGGTGCTCGACGTGGAGTGCGGCGGCGGCACGTACATCCGTTCGCTCGGACGCGATTTGGCCGAGTCGCTGGGCACCGCCGCGGTGATGTCGGCCCTGACGCGGACCGCCGTCGGAAACTTCCGAATAGAACAATCCGTCGATCCCAACGTATTAGACTGTAGCAACTTGACGGGTTGGCTCCAGCCGCCGCTGGCGGCCGTGGAGCATCTTCCCCGCATACGGCTCTCGGCCGAGGAGGTCGCGCGCGTCCGCAACGGGCAATTCATCGAGTTGCGCAATCGAGTTGGTGGTTATATACGTTGCGCGGAAAGAAGTGAAACATTCTTCTCGGATGGAGGAGATAGTTGCACTTCCGGCCGTTCACCGTATAAATCGGGGGCAACGCCGCCTGTGGTTTTGCCGGTTGAAAATCTTAGGTTGGGGCGGCAGTTGTACTGCCGCCCCGAATCGCCGTCCACCGGGGCGGCAGTTCAACTGCCGCCCCAACAAAAACAAAGCGGGAACTTCATGGAATCGGAATGCGTCGAAGAAACTGCCGCCCTCGACGCGGCCGGCCAACTGGTGGCGATTCTGGCCGGCGACGGCTCAGGCCGCTTGCGGCCGACGCGAAATCTGCCGATTGAATAGCCGCGCGAAAGAAAGATTACTTCCGACGCAACTGCTTACGGCAACCGGATTTGAACCTATCCTAACAGATGCTCTGTATCGCTTGAAACGGAAATTCAGTTAAAGAGGATTGCATATTCGTTTCGATGGGAGTACAATCGGGGGGAGTATCGGGTGGCTAGAGTAGTCTCTTCCCATTTACCGTCGGGGGTCTGTTTAAGAACGTGTTTTGAAATTGAAATATCCGTATTTAGCCCCAGGTGAATACACCCGGGGCAAGCGGTTTTTCACGGTCAATCCGGCCCGCCGTGTATTCACGGCGGGCTAAATGAATGATTTTAAAACACGTTCTAAGGGGAGGATCGGTATGTTGATCCATTCAAGCCGGATCGGAGCCAAGTCATTAGCTATTCTTACCTGTGCCGCTTTGGGGTTGGTCTGTTTGTCGACCGCTCGGGCACAGGTGGCCGTGGACTTGTCGGAGTTGATCAAGGAAGTCAAGCCGAGCGTCGCCTTGATTGAGACCTTCGATAAGGGGAAAAAAATGGGCAGCGGGAGCGGTTTCGTGGTCAGTGAAGATGGGATGATCGCCACCAACTACCACGTTATTGAAGGCGCGAAAGAGATAAAAGTCAGTTTTCCCGCCCTCAAGGACAACAAGTTCTACAAATCGACTGGGTTCGTGGGATTTGTCAAGACCAAGGATTTGGCCCTGATAATGATCGATCTCAAAGGGGAAAAGCTCAAGCCCCTGCCCATGGCGAAGGAACCGCCCTCGCAGGCGGAAACGGTGGTCGCCATCGGCGCGCCGTTGGGCCTGAGCGATACCGTCACCAGCGGGATCGTCTCCGCCGTTCGAACGGGGAAGGAGCTTCGCAAGATGCTCATGCGGGGCAAACAGGATGGCTACGGGGAAGGCCTGGGCTACGACGAGGAGGCCACCTGGATTCAGACCAGCGCGCCGATATCGCCCGGCAACAGCGGCGGCCCCCTGATAAATACTCGTGGAGAGGTCGTCGGGATAAATACCTTCGTCAGCGACTTGGGGCAAAACCTGAACTTCTCCATCTGCATACAGCACATGAAAAAGTTCATTGACGGGGCGGGTAAGAACGTCCAATCTTTCGCCAACCTGCCCCCGCCCCGAGAGAAACGCTCTCAAGGAGCTCTCGGCGATGCCAAAAAAACTCTCGAATTGTGGAAGAACATCAGCCGGGCGATGAACGAGTTGGACGAGGATATCGAGGCTTGCGAAAAACAATTCCAGAAGCTCCCGCCCGTCGATCCCCGCAACCCCATGAAAGGCCAAAACATCCGAAACAGGATTATTTCACGCCATTTCAAACGGATGGGAGAAGCGTATAGCGATTATGCAAACAAGATCAGCGGGTTTGAAAACAAGGAAACCGATCCGGGCTTGATCAGTCTGGTGGTCACGGATACCGTGGTCGCCAAAAAAATGAGCGAATCTTGCAAGGAGGTTTCCAACTCCACGTCGTCCCGGCTGGGCGGCCTGGATTGGGAGCTTGCCTTGAACGGCTTAAAGAGATTATCGAGCAACATTGACACCCAACGCGAGTTGCTCCGTGTAAATCTTGGCCTCAAGTACGACGAGTCGTTCCCCACCCAGGCGGAAACCGCCGAGGAAGACGAAAAACTCGCCAAGGAAAAGAAAAACAGCACATCGACGTCGGAGAAAAAAGAGCGATCTGAGATGCGCGTCTGGACGGACAGCACCGGCAAGTTCCGGATTAAGGCAAAGTGCATCGGCGTGGAAGACGGCAAAGTTAAGCTCGAGAAGTCCGACGGCTCGGTCCTCCGCGTACCGTTGGAAAAGCTCTCCGAAGCCGACAAGCGGTTCCTTGCTTCGACCGAGTAATATCGCTTGTCACTCCATGGGAGGGAACGGGTTCCATCCCGTAGCGGGTTGCCTCTCGTTCGCGCTTCGGCCTGGTGTTCTTCATGCTTCATCGGATTTTCCCCATGCGTTAAGAACGAGTTGATATATCAATACATTTAGCCCGCCGTGAATACACCATTTAGCCCGCCGTGAATACACGGCGGGGATGGGGTGACCGCGAAAAACCGCTTGCCCCGGGTGTATTCACCCGGGGCTAAATGCGGATATTTCAATTTCAAAACACGTTCCAAGGAAATGCAGGCTGGCACTTGCCGGCGGTGTTTGTTATCATGATCGAAAACAATCGTTCAGCAACCATAAGGACACTAGGTTATGCCCTCTAATTACGGCGGTCGGCCGCACAACCCTCTCGATCTCAACGACATCCAATGGGACCAGGTGTCCCGGTGGATTCGGGTCGCATTGGTAGTGCTGGCGGTGGCCCTCTTGCTGTTTCTTGTCAAGTCGATGTTTTACGGCATCGAGTCCAGCGACGAAGGGGTGGTGCTCCGGTTCGGCAAACACGGGAAGACGGTCCAGCCGGGCCTGCACTGGAAATGGCCTTGGCCGATCGAAACGGTGTACAAGGTTCCCGTGCAACGCATCCAGACGTTGGAGTTCGGCTTCGAGACCGAACAGCCGGGCCGCATTACGCGCTACGCCCCCAGCAGCACGGATGCCAAGGGCGTCGCCGAAATGCTCACCGGAGACCTGAACCTCGGCTACGTCGAATGGATCGTGCAATACCGCGTTAAGGACTCGATGCGATTTCTGTTCAAGGTCGGCAACACGGAGCGCATCGACCGCGGTGTTTTGCCCAGCGGGTCTACTTCCGACCCGAATCCGGCCGTGCCCGACACGATCCGCGACGTCTCCGAGTCGGTCATGCGAAAACTGGTGGGCGATTCGAGCATCGACTACGTGCTGACCATCGGGCGAGACCAGATCGCCAAAGACGCCGAGAAGCTGATCCAGGAGGAATTGGACGGTTTCGAGATGGGCGTCGACGTCGTGACGGTCAAGCTCCAGACCACCTCGCCGCCTACGGCGCAAGTTCAGGAAGCCTTTCAGGAAGTAAACCGCGCCCGGCAACAGAAAGAACGCGTGATGAACGAAGCGCGGGGCGAGCGGAACAGCAAAATTCCCGCCGCGCGCGGGGCCAAGGATCGGGCAATCGCCGAGGCCGAGGGATATCAGAATCGAATCGTCCTGCAAACCACCGGAAAGATCAATGCCTTTCTCGCCCAGTTGACCGAGTACGAGAAAGCGCCGGAAGTGACCAGGATGCGGCTCTATCTGGAGGCCATGGAAGAAATACTCGCGGCCGTCGGCGGCAAGACGATCATCGACGAGTCGATCCGCGGCGTGTTGCCGCTGTTGAATCTCAACCAAAACGCCAAGCCCGACGCCGCCGCTAAAGGAGCCATACGATGAAAAGCACGCTTGCCGCGATTGTTGTCCTGGTCCTCATTGCCGCCGCCGTCTTTGTCTACTCGAGCGCGTACGTGGTCGAGGAGGGCAAGCAGGCCGTGATTACCGAGTTCGGCAAACCCGTGACGACGGTCCAAGCCCCCGGTCTGAAGTTCAAGAAGCCATTTATCCAAAAAGTTCACTATCTGGAAAAACGGCTGCTTCCCTGGGACGGCTCGCCGGAGAGCATGCAGACCCGCGACAAAAAACGGATCGACGTCAACGTTTGGGCGCGCTGGAGGATCGCCGACCCGATGATCTTCTTCGTCAAGGTCAGGACCGAACAAGGCGGGCAGAAAATTCTGGACGATCTTGTCGATTCGACGATCCGCGACGTGGTGGCCCGGCACAAACTGATTGACGTGGTGCGAAAATCGAACGACGAGCTGCTCTACGAAAGCGAGGAACTCGAACGCAGCGAGGCCGAGAAGGTAACGGGCCGGGGGCGCGACGACGTCGAGGAGAAAATTCTTCGCGGAGTCGATTTGCAGGAATACGGCATGGAGTTGATCAAGGTCCGCATCAAACGGGTCAACTACGTCGAGTCGGTTCGACGCGCCGTCTACGAACGCATGATTTCAGAACGTTTGCGGATCGCCCGGCTGTACGAGTCGGAAGCTCAGGAAGAGAAAAACCGCATCCTCGGCCAGACGCAGAAGGAGCTCGACGAGATTCAAGGCGAGATGGAGCAGAAGTCGGCGGAGATTCGAGGCGCCGCCGACGCGAAAGTGATCCAATTGACCGCCCAGGCATACGGCAGGGCGCCCGAGTTCTACGAATTTCTCCGCCGCTTGGAAGTCTTCAAGAAAACGCTCCGCGGCGACACTCGTTTGATTCTCTCCACCGAGAGCGATCTGTTCCGCATGCTCAAGGAACCGGGCGCGCCGCCGAGGAAATACTAACGCGTTCCTCGCGGTAGTTTGGCGACGACCGGCATACGGCGCTTGTAGCGGTTGCGTCGGATCAGCGTTGAGACGCGGTCGATCAGCTCGGCGGCGAAACCGGCCCGCAGCAACTCCGCCCGACGCCGGCGGCGATCGACCATCAACACCATCAGCCGGTCGGCCTCGGCGTAAGAGAACCCCAACTCTCCTTCGTCGGTTTGCCCAACCCAAAGGTCGGCGGTCGGTTGTTTGGCAAGAATCCGCTCGGGCACTTCGAGGTAGGCCGCCAACCGGCGGAGCTGCGTTTTGTAGAGATCGCCTACGGGGTTGATTGCCGAGGCCGTGTCGCCGAACTGCGTGCCGTAGCCCAACAGAATTTCGCTCTTGTTGCTGGCGCCGATCACTAGGGCTTGGAACGCCGCGCTTTGATCGTAGAGCACGGCCATCCGTTCCCGCGCGCACTTGTTGGCCAGCCGCATTTGCGCGGCCTCGCCGACGCGGGCGAAGTATGCGTCCACCTGGTCGGTTATCGGCAGGTCGATCGTGCGGACGCCCAACCAGTCGATTATCGTCCGGCTGTCGCGTCGGGTTTCCTCGCTGGAGGTTTTGTAGGGCATGGTGACGGCGAGCACGTTTTCCGGTCCCAGTGCTCTGGCGCAGAGCGTTGCAACGACGCTGGAATCCAGCCCGCCGGAAAGCCCCGCCACCGCCCGTCGAAACCCTGCCCGGCCGGTCTCCGCGCGGAGGAACCGGCAGAGAATCTCCGTCACCAGTTCCGGATCGATCTTCAGTTGGGCGTCCGCCTGTTCGTCGTTCATATCGTTGCCGTCGTATTCGGCGGGTGCCACTGGCTTTGCCGGTGCCGCCCTTGCTCGGCGGATACTATTTCATCTCGTCCAGCGCCACCTCAATACCCTGCACCAAGTCGCGGCGAGCCGTGTTGGAGTATTCCATGTCGAACCACAAGACTTTTCCCTCGGCGTCCAACAGGTAGGTCCGCGGCATCTTCCGCTCCGTGGCGATCTTGGTGAAGTACTCGCCTTGCGGATCGAGCAGGTTGGGAAACGTCGCTTTTGCGTCGGCCACGTATTTTTTCACGTCCTCGACGCCGTCGCCCACGTTGATCGCAACCACCCGCACCCCTTGTTCTCCGAACGGCCCGACGACGTCCTTCATCAGGTCTTGCAGGACGGCGTTCGCCACGAGTTGCGATCGAGGCGTCGTGCCGATCGTCCAGAAACATAGGACGGTCAGTTTCGGGCCGAACAGGCTGCCCAATTCGCTCGGTTTGCCGTCCAGATCGGCCAGTTCCGCCTCGGGTATCGTGTCGTCGACGTTGACCAAACAGGTGGCGCGCAGCTCGTCGCTCATCACAACCTTGGGGATCGTGGGCGGCGGAGGCGGCTCTTCCGGCTGGACGACCGGCGGATTATCGGACTCCTCTCCCGAATGGTTGAACGGACGCTCGCCCGACTTCGCGTCCGCGTCGGACTTTCGCGGGAACCTCTCCGGCGTGGAACTCTCCCGGCAGCCGGCCGCCGACAGAACCAAAAGTCCCGCAAGAACAATCGAGTATCGGGCGAATCTGACCATCCCTTGCTCCTTTTTAACACGTGTTTTGAACTGCAATAATCGTATTTAGCCCCGGGTGAATACACCCGGGGCAAGCGGATTGTTAGCGGTCAACTCGCCCCGCCGTGTATTCACGGCGGGCTAAATGAATAATTACAAAACACGTTCTTATCGAAAACTCAACTCGCAATACCTCAAGTCTCCCAATCGCCGGGCGTTTCGTCAACTGGTCGGCTTGATCCCCAATTCGTCGAGTTGTTTCGCGCCGGCCGGGCCGGGGGCGCCGGTCATCAGGTCCGTGGCCCGTTGCGTTTTCGGAAAGGCGATGCAATCGCGGATGCTGTCCAGGCCGGCGAAAATCATCACCAGCCGATCGATACCCAGGGCAATGCCCCCGTGCGGCGGCGCGCCGTACTGAAGTGCGTCCAGTAGGAAGCCGAACCGCTCGCGGGCCGCGGCCTCGTCGATCCCCAACAAACCAAACACTTGTTGTTGAAGCTGCTGGTCGTGGATACGTATCGTCCCTCCGCCCGCCTCGTTGCCGTTGATTACCAGATCGTAAGCCTGGGCACGGCAGTTGTGCGGGTCGGTTTCCAACAGCGGGCGATCCTGCTCGCGGGGAGCGGTAAACGGATGATGCACCGCCGTCCACGCCTTTTCCTCGACGTCGTAGGCGAACATCGGAAAATCGACCACCCAGGAGAAGTGCAACGTCGCGGGGTCATAGAGTTTCAGCTCCGCCCCCAGCCGCTTTCGCAGGCCGTGGAGCGACTTGCAGACGGTCTCGAACTCGTCGGCCACCAGCAGCAGCAGGTCGCCCGGCGCGGCGTCCATCCGGCCGCCGATCCGGGCCAGCCGCTCGGGCGTGAAGTTTTTCGCGATCGGCGAGGTCAAAAGCCCTTCGGCGTCGATCTTGAAAAACACCAACCCCTTGGCCCCGAATTGTTCCTTGACGTAAGAGGTAAGCTCGTCGATTCCCTTGCGCGAATAGCGGTCCGATGCGCCCTTGGCGTTGATCCCCCGCACGCATCCACCCGACTCGACCGCGCCGCGAAACACCCTGAACTCCGATTCCTTGGCCAAATCCGTCACATCGACCAGTTCCATCCCGAAGCGCAGGTCGGGGGCGTCGTGGCCGAATCGGTCCATCGCCTCGCCGTAGGTCATCCGCGGCAGCGGCAGCGACACGTCCAACCCCAAAATCTCCTTGGCCATCCGCGCCACCAGTCCGTCGATCACGGCGATCACGTCGTCCGCGTCGACGAACGACATTTCGACGTCCAATTGGGTGAACTCCGGCTGCCGGTCCGCCCGCAGGTCCTCGTCGCGGAAACAACGCGCCACCTGGTAGTAGCGGTCGTAGCCGGCGATCATGAGAATCTGTTTGTAGAGCTGCGGCGATTGCGGCAAGGCGTAGAAGCTGCCCGGCTGGATGCGGCTGGGCACCAAATAATCGCGGGCGCCCTCCGGCGTACTCCGCCCGAGCATCGGCGTCTCGACGTCGACGAACCCCAGCAAGTCGAAATAATCCCGCATGATCTGAATCATCCGATGACGCAGCAACATGATCCGCTGCATATCCGGCCGGCGGAGGTCGATGTAGCGATGCTTCAACCGGATATCCTCGCCGGGCAACTCCTCCTTGGAAGTCGGCAGCAGCGGCGGGCTGAGACTCGGGTTCAGCACCTCGACCTCTCGGGCGCGGACCTCGATCGCCCCGGTCGGCACGTTGGGGTTGACCATTCCCTCGGGCCGGGGCGCAACCTTGCCGCGGACGAGAATCACGTATTCCGCGTGCAGTTCCCGCGCCGCGGCGACCGCCTCCTCGCCGCTCTCCGGGCCAAAAACCACCTGCGTCCAGCCGTAGCGGTCGCGCAGATTGACGAACAGCACGCCGCTATGGTCGCGGTGCGAATCGACCCAACCGCAAAGAGTCACTTCCCGGCCGACGTGGTCCAAACACAATTCGCCGCATGTATGAGTGCGCAACAAGTCGAGGCTCCCTTCATGGGTACTTCTTCCGCAATTCCGCAAAGACGCTCTCGGCAGGCTTGCCGACCACCCTATCGCTTTCCATTTCTTCCCACCTTCGTTCCAGTCCGGCTTCCCAAGCCCTCTGGATTTCAGTTTCCGCATCATCGAAAGGATGTATCTCATTCATAACATAATTCCTAGAGACACAATACAGACACAATTCACTTTTCTTTCGGCCTAGTTGTCATTGAGGCCGAAAGGGGCCCGTGTGTGTAGGCGATCCTTCCAAGTAGCTTCAAGCCGAATTACATCACCTTTGTCCATATCAGGCGAGACTCGTTCCAGGATTGTGAATCGAAAGTATTTCGGATCACGTTGCCGAAGCAGGCGATTTCCTCCGTGTCCACGGGCAGCGTAGTTTTTCCATCTGCCGAGAAGATTGTTGCCGCCATAAGCAGAACCGACGTAGCCTTTCCCATCCGAAGTGTCGAATGTGTAGTAAATGGCCCGCCATTGAGAGATCGCGACCTTCCATCGCGTCGGAAGAACGCCAAGTTCCTCCCATGTGAGGTCGATCTGGTTCCATTCCGGCATTGCGGCATCAAGCGCGCTCTCGTCAAGGACGGCAAGGACCGGCATTTCGTTTTTGGGTATATGTGCCCAACGGTGCCAAGAGCGTTCAATCCCCGGCCAGCCAACAATCAACTTGCCTTTCCAGTGCGCGTAGAAATCGGTCAGCACAAGGTCGAACCAGAGGATCGAGGATCGAGGTGATTCCTCGGTGAATCCCTTCATGCCAAACGACTTCAATTCGACGTTGGCCGGGATTTGCCAGAACTGTTTGCGAGTAATTGGCTTTGACCCCTTGATTGAATACAAGCCGACGAACAGGGCCTTGCCGGGTTCTCGTCCGATGAATGCCGCAACGTATCCGGCACGAGTCATTGCCCGTTCAACTTTTTCTCCTTGCGTTTGCTGGTAGGCGTTGAACACGTCCGGTTTCTCCGCCGCCAACCAAGGCAGAACCTTGTTGAGCTCAGGTTCCCAAGGCCGATGGCGGAGTACAAGAACCTGCTTCGGGGCGATGTCCTTTCTGCTCAAAAGGTCATTCAGGTTCATTAAAGGAATACCCTTTCGGCTTCCTAAAATATCGTGGACCGGACAGCTTATCCCGCGCCTACGGACAACAGCGGCGAATCGTGTTCGATCTGCACCCGCTCGACAACGCAGCCGGCTTTCTGGATATCGGCCACGGCGCTGCGGATGGCGGATTCAAGACAGGCTGCTTCCCTACTGAATGTGATAACCGGCACGCCGCAAAAAGTACCGGGCGTACCGTCGTCGCAGCCGGCATCGAACAGTCGATCGGCCAACTCCTCGCTCATGTCCGTACCCCGTGCCAGGATTACCTCGAAGTCATAGGTCTGCATTAGTGTGTCTCCGTCGAATGCGAGCAATGGTCCACGGCGTTGCGGAGATGCCGGGCATGATTCTCAGGCACACGGGGCGTGCTGAAGACCCTCCGAAAACAGCCGTCGCGCCCTTTGTGCGAACAGTACAGTGTGCCCCGAATATGTGCCCTCGGACCGGCAAGCACAAGCCGCCAGCCGTGATCCAGGGCGTAGTCCACGGCTGCCTTTATATGCTTGTTTTTGTGACTGCTCATTTCCCTTTTTATTCTAGCATATTCGGTTCCGGGAAGAAAGAGGGCAAGCGTGCTTATCGACAAGCGACGATGTCAATACGCTTGCCTTTCAACACTGTTCCGCGAGCGACATAATTCGCTCGGCAATTTCCGCCGGAACGAATCGGCCGGAAACGGCGACGAACCGGCACTCGCTCAAACCGCGGAACCATGTCATCTGCCGCTTGGCCAACTGGCGGGTGCGGCGTTGGATCAACTCGATCGTCTCCACCAAATCGCGGCGACCTTCAAGGTGTTCGATCGCCTCGCGGTATCCAACCGCCTGACGCGCGGTGCGGCTGAGAATGTCTCCCCTCTCCCTTTGGGAGAGGGGTCGGGGGTGAGGGCCGGGCGACTCACCATCGGCCCTCACCCTAGCCCTCTCCCGAAGGGAGAGGGGACCATGCGCCAACAAACGGCGGACCTCATCGACCAATCCGGCGACGAACATCTCCTCCACGCGCCGCTCGATTCGGGCGTGCAACTCCGCCCGGGGCCAATCGAGCACGAACACCCGGCACTCCGAGGCCGGGCGGCCGACGTCGAACTGGCGCTGCAACTCGCTGATCGCGTGGCCCGTCTTCTCGAATACTTCCAACGCGCGGATAAGCCGCCTGCTGTCGTTCGGGTGTAGCCGCGCGGCCGAAGCCGGATCGACTTCCAGCAGCCGCCGGTGGAGCCAATCGCCGCCGTGCTCTTGGGACTGGTCGGCCAGCCGACGGCGCAATTGCCAATCGGCCGGCGGACCCCGAAATATCCCCCGCAGCAGACCTTTCAGGTACAACGGCGTGCCGCCGACGAACAACGTCCGGCGTCCCCGACCGGCGATTTCGGCCGCAATCCGTTCGGACGCCTCGACGTACATCGCCAGACTGTATTCTTCCCACGGCTCGATAACGTCGATCAGGTGATGAGGCACGCTGCGGCGCTGCCGGTCGGTCGGTTTCGCCGTGCCGATGTCCATGCCGCGATACAGCGCCATCGAGTCGAGCGAGACGATTTCCGCGCCGATCCGCCGAGCAAGCTCCACGCCCACGGCCGACTTGCCGGAGGCCGTCGGCCCGCTCAGGAACCAGCAATCCATGAAGCCGCGACCGTTGTTGGTCGGCGGGGCCAAACGTGGAACAGGTTGGCAACCTGTCCTACTGGCCGACGGTCGTGGCTTTATGACGGCAACGCCCCGGCAATAGCACCCCACGACCGGCTCGGTCGAATCGAATATCAACTCGTGCGGATCCGTCGCGTCGCGTTCGGGCAACGCCACGATCGCCAGATCGGCTCTCATGCCGGGCGACAGAGAGCCGATCTCTTCCTCGCGGCCCAACGCCCTCGCGCCGTACAACGTTCCCATCCGCAGAATCGCGTCCAGACGGACGCCCGGATGACGCCGGGCGATAAAACGCATTTCCTCCAACAGGCCCAGATCGGGCGTCGAACATCGGCCGTCGGTCCCCATCGCGACCGTCGCCCCGGCCGCCAGCATTTTCCGCAACGGGTATTCGGCGTGGGCGAACCAGTCGTGGCTCCTGGGACAATAGACCACGCTCATCCGCGAGGCGTTCGCTCCCAAAAAGGCGATCTCCTCGTCGTCCAGATAGTTGCCGTGAACGACCAGCGCACGATGGGCCGTCGACAACCGCCGCAGGTAATCCATCGGACGAGCGAAATGGGCGACGAGCGTTCCGCCCGACGCCCCATAACCAAGACCTTCCAAAAACGCCCTGAACGGACCGCCGCCGTCCCGCAGAAATTCCAACTCCTCCGACGATTCGGCCAGATGCATGGCCACGGGAATCCGCTTGGCGGCGGAAAGCTCGACGACGGCCGTCAGCAATTCGGGATGGACGGTGAACGGGGCGTGGGGGCTTAGCCCGGCGAGATCGCGCTTCACGTGCGACCGCGCCCGTTCCATTTCGCCGGCCACCCGATCGGCGGAGAGGGCTTTCAGCTCCAGGAAACTCGTCACCTCCAGCGGCGAATCCACCGGCGGCCGATCGGGCTGGGTGATGTCGCCCAGCGCAGTGACGCCGCACCGGACGCTCTCCTCCAGACCCAGGGCGACGACTTGCCGCATGGACGTCGTCGTCCGCCGCCGGTGGTCGAGCACAAGTTGAATCCAATCCACAAACCCGATCCCTCGCTCGCCCAGCGGCGCGTCGAGTTCGCTGAAATCAAGATGAGCGTGAGCGTTGACCAGCCCCGGAAGGATGGCGACGTTCCCCGGATCGAAAACCTTTTCCCCTTTGGACTGCGTACCCACGTCGCCGGCGCCCGCCGAAACGATCCGATCGCCTTCGACGACGACGAAACCGTCGGCAACCGGCTTGCTTGTCACCGGGAAGACATAGCGGCCTTTCAGCGTGAGTCGGCGGGGTATTGCTCCGGACATCAAAAGTCCCTTGAACACCAGTTT
This sequence comes from Planctomycetota bacterium, assembly GCA_018897395.1. Taxonomy (GTDB): domain Bacteria; phylum Planctomycetota; class Planctomycetia; order Pirellulales; family Thermoguttaceae; genus JAHIKV01. The sequence continues at coordinate 22,498 of JAHIKV010000226.1, forward strand.
ATTGACTATAAACAATTATCCTCTGAGAAAACAAACAACGACTAAATGGACTCGCTCGCTTCCGGGAGAAAATCCGTTTAGCCCCGGCGTCCACGCCGGGGGCGCTGCGCAGCGGCGAAAAGACCGTTCATTCCCGGCGTGGACGCCGGGGCTAAACAAGCGGCATCCTCCCAATATCTTGCAAGTCCATTCCCGATCATCAGCGATCGGCCGCCAATCCGCAAGCGGCCTTTTCGGCTTCGAGCGGCTTATCCGCGTGCTGGCCGCGTTCGATCGCTTCTTCGAGCGACTCCTCGGGCGACTTCGGGCAAGGAATCCTGGCGAACAAGCTCAACAACAACAAGCCGACAAGCGTTCCGCCGACCACCACCGGCCACGTGAACATGCATCCGCCGCCGTCATCGGGGGTTGCAAACGACTTTGCAATCGGCCACTGGACGAACACTTCCGGCGCGACTCGGGTGTTGGCAAGAGCCAGCGTGTTGTGGACCGCGTGGAAGACCATGCCGGGCAGTATGCTGCCGCTTTGCACGGCCAGGTAAGCGATGACCACGCCGATCAGGGAGGCCAGCAACGATTGCTGAAGGATTCCGTGGGCAAGGCCGAACAGCAGCGCGCTGTAGACGATTGCCCGCCACTTGTGGCCGAGATGCCTGAAACCCGAGAGAATGAAACCGCGGCAGGCGAGTTCCTCGCAGACGGCGGGCACAACCGCGATCAGCAGCACCAGCGACCAGAAATCCGACTGATTTATCAGCCCTTGTATCTGCTCCAGCGACGGCCGGAGGTTCTCGCTGATGGGATAAAGACGCTGCACAAGGAGTTGCAGCAGCTTGGCCGCCGGATGCAACGTCACGGCCAATAGCGCCGCCGCCGGAATCGCAAACCAGGAAGGCCATTTCAGCAGCAACGTCTGCCGCGGGCTGCTCGTCAACAGGAACGTCAACAACAGCGCCGGGACGATAAAGACCGCGATTTGGGTGATTATGAACGTGCGGGCAAAAACCCCGAAAAACTTCGGAACGTCGAAGATGGAACCCAGGTAGAACTTAATCAACAAGATCAGCACGCAGCAACAGACGGCCGCGCCCACGGTCGGCGTCGGCCGGCGATCGCGCAGCAGATGGCGCAGCCACAGCCCAACGTCGAACCGCTCGCTCTCGCGGAACAGCACCGACTCGCGGTTGAACTGGTCCACCGCCCAGCGGATCGACACCAGACAGACAACCAAGGTCACTGCGGCCACGACCGGCGCGAATTGAAGCGCCTGCCAATACTCGCCCGCCAACATACTCCGCAAAATCAACGCCACGCCGGTAACGGGGATTAGGCTGTTTCCCAGGTTCAGTTCCACCCCGGGCGACATCGGCAGGACCACCAGCGGCATGGTCAGAAGCAGCAGCGGCATGAGGTAGTATTGTCCTTCCCTGGTGCTGCGGGCCAACGCCGCCAGGGCCAGGCACAACGCGCTAAACAGCGCGGCCATCGGCAGCAAGGCTATCGCCAGCGAAACCAACGCCACCGGCGGCGGCAGGCCGAAGCCGGGTAAACGCGACAGCACGATCCAGCCCGTGGCGCCGACGCTGACCAGGTTCAGCACGGCCGTGATGATGCTGAAGAGCATGATCGTCAGCAGCTTACCCAGCACGATCTCGCCGCGACCGGCCGGGCTGCTCAGCAGCGTCTCGAGTGTGCCGCGCTCCTTCTCGCCGGCGCAAAGGTCCACGGCCGGGTAGAACGCCCCGGTCAAAGCCCAGAGCAAAAGCAGCACGGGAAGGATGCTGGACCACTTGACCCCTTCGCGGCTCTTCCGGCCGGCCACGTCGTCGGTATCGACCGTAAAGGGGCGCGCGGTCCGGGCCGAGAGGCCGCTGGCTTTCAAGTTTTCGTCGCCGATCCGCTGCGTCCAACGCCGCAACACCTCGGTGAGCCGCACCGAGGCGATCAGCGATTTCTCGTTGCCGCCGTTGTAGGAAATCTTCGGCTGGGGAACGTCGGGTGAAAACGCCTCGTCCACCGCTTCGCCGGCCGCGCGCGCTTCGCTCCGGCGAGCGAGCGACTTACGGAACTCCTCGAGCCGAACGGAAAAATCCGCGGGAAAGTAGAGCGCCGCCTCGTAGGCCCCGGCCTGGACCAGACTGCGGGCCTCGTCCCACTGGTCCGACTCCTCCTTATCAGTCCGTTGAAAAAGTCGGATTTCGGGAGTTTGGGTGCCACTGCTGGCTTGTCCAGCAGTGTTTTTTCGGGAGTTTCTCCCTGCACTGCTGGGCAAGCCAGCAGTGGCACCCTTTTTCAACAGTCTGTTATCCGTCGGAGGAAAAAACGGTTTCAGTCTCTCCGCCTCTTTGGGATGGGAGAACAACGACGCCGCGAATCGTCCCTCCTCGATCAGCGCCGGAGATATGCCCAGGTCACGGCCGCCGACCACCAACACGCGGGCCGGTCGAACGTGCATGAATTGCGACATCTGGAACAGGCTCATTCCCAACAGCGGGTAGAGCAGGATCGGCAGAACCGCGATCACGAACAGCGTCCGACGGTCGCGCAACTGGTCGCGGACCTCGCGGGCAAGGATCAATTTGACGTTGGCCAGTTTCATCGGCTAAGAAAATGTTCGAGGGACTGTTGGTCGTGTTGCGAGATCAACTGGAAAAACAATTCCTCAATGTCGTGTTGCCCGTGCCGCTCGCGCACCTCTTCCAGCGTACCTTCAGTCAGGATCGTTCCGCGGTGCAGGATGGCGATCCGGTCGCATAGTTTCTCCGCCTCGCGCATGATGTGCGTGGAATATACAATGCACTTGCCACCGTCGCGCAGCTCGGCAACTGTTTCCAGCAGCGCGCGGGCCACCAGAACGTCCAGCCCCGAGGTGGCCTCGTCGAAGATCAGCACCGGCGGATCGTGGACCACCGCGCGGGCCACCGATACCTTCTGCTTCATACCGGTCGACATCTTCGCGCCCAGCACGTCGCGGGTGTCGTTCATCTTCAGACGCTCGAACAGCGATTCCATCCGCTCTGAAAGTTCTTCACGGGGAATACCGTGCAACCGCCCGAAATACTCGACCATCTCCCAACCGGTCATCCGGTCGTAAACGGCCGTGTTGGCCGACATGAAGCCGATCTGCCGCCGCACCTGGGCGGATTGCGTGATTACGTCGAAGCCGTCGACCGTGGCCGAGCCGCTGCTGGGGCGGAGCACCGTACTGAGGATTCGCAGGGCAGTCGTCTTTCCGGCGCCGTTTGGCCCCAGCAAGCCGAAAATCTGCCCCGACCGGGCATGGAAGCTGATACCCTTCAGCGCCTCGAATTGTCCGCGCCGAAGGTCGGAGTAGTTCTTGGTCAGTTCGTGAACGTGGATCATGACGCGGACGCAATTCAACGTAAAACCTCGTTACGACGCTCTGCGTCGTAACGAAAATGCCGGACGCTCTGCGTCCATCTCCGTTTCCTACTCGTTCCCGCTTCTCGGACGCGGAGCGTCCAGCCCGTGCGTTCCCACGCGGAGCGTGGGAACGAGGGAAAATATCAGAAAACCCCTTCTCCTATTGTACCTTACGGCGTCGGTTCCCCGTCGATCAATTCGTAAAACACATTCCTCCGTCGAGGGGAATAACCGGCATCCTCGATCGCACCGCGAATTTGGGCCTCGGTTGCCCGAAAGCTCGTCCCGGCGGCCGCCACCACGTTCTCCTCGATCATCACGCTGCCGAAATCGTTGGCGCCGAATCGCAAGGCCAACTGACCGACCGCCAAACCCTGCGTGACCCAGCTTGCTTGGATGTTGGCGAAATTGTCGAGATACAACCGGGCGACGGCCAACGTCTTGAGGTACTCGAACGCGCCCGCCTTGGGCAGATCGGCCAGCGCGGTATTGTCCGGCTGGAAGGTCCAACAGATAAACGCCGTAAAGCCGCCCGTCTCGTCCTGCAATCGGCGCAACCGTTCCAGATGTTCGATCCTCTCGGCCGGCGTCTCGACGTGTCCGAACATCATCGTGGCCGACCCGCGGCCGCCCAGGGCGTGCCACTGGCGGCAGACCTCCAGCCAGCGGTCGGCCGACGTCTTCCGCGGACTGACCTTTTGGCGCACGCGATCGACGAGGATTTCCGCCCCGCCGCCGGGTAGCGACCCGAGGCCCGCTCGCTTGAGCCTCTCCAGAACTACCCGCGTCGGCAACTCCGAGAGCGAGGCGAGGTGGTCGATCTCCGGCGGGCCGAAACCGTGGACGTTGATCCGAGGGAAAAGCCGCTTGATCTCTCGGAGCAGTTCTTCGTACCATTCGATGCCAAGTTCCGGGTGCATTCCGCCTTGGAGCAGGATTTGGCTGCCGCCGAGAGAAATGGTTTCCTCGATTTTTCGGTGCAACTGATTGCGCGAAAGGACGTATGCGTCCGCCGCGCCCGGGGTGCGCGAGAACGCGCAGAATCGGCAGCCGCTCGTGCAGACGTTCGTGTAATTGATGTTGCGATCGACGTTGTAGGTTCGCAGCGGTTCGGGGTGCAGGCGTCGGGCGACGGCGTCGGCCGCACGCCCCAGCGCCGCCAGATCGTGCGACTCGATCAATGCCAACCCTTCCCCAGCGTCGAGCCGACGGCCGGAAACCGCTTTTTCGAGTATCGCACCGTCGGCGTGCTTCATGGGACGATCAGTAGGCCGGGTTGCAACCCGGCGGTCATTCTAAACGACGACGTCATCGTGGAAAGCGAGTTGCACTCCCTTCGGCGCCAGCCCGTGGCGGCCGGCCAACGCGAAAAAGCGTTCCAGTCCCTGTCGCTGGCGAGGACCGAAGTGAAACTTCAAGTTGTCCCGCAGGTACGACAGGCACTCCCGTTCTGAAAGCCCGACCTTCGGCGCCTCGCGCCGGGCGATCTCCTCCAGCCGGCCAAGCCCCACGTCGCGGGCTTGGGCCAGCGCCGCGCCGACGCCGTGCAGATCGACGCCGGGCCGGGCTATCCAAAGAGCGAACACAAACGGCAGGCCCGTCCAACGCGACCACTCCCACCCCAAGTCCCAGACGAACTCGAAGTCTCCGTCGGCCATGGCAATGCCCCGGTTGCCGATCATCAACGCCGCATCGGCGGACGAATCCTCCAGCGACGCCCCGATCGGCAGAGGCCGCGTCTCGGGCGTTACGCCAAACCGCTCTTTCAAGAGAATCCTCGCCAGCGCGGCGCTGGTGCGCGAACCCTCGTCCAGGGCCAGCGTGCAAACGTCCTCGACGGCCGTGCGACCGTAGAGCTTCACGCTCCGCACCGGGCCGTCGCAGGCGATGCAGGCGTCGGAGATTATCGAGTAACCCGGCTGCCGGGCGTATTCGATCGAGGGGATCATGGCCACGTCCAACCGTCCGGCGGCCAGCGAGTCGGCCAATCGGCTCGGGTGGTCGAACACCATCTCCACTGTCGGATCGATCTCGCCGAGCGCTTCGACCAGCGGCCGGGCGTTGAGATACGTCACCGCCCCGACGCGAACGCCGTTTCGTTTCAGCGATTCCAAGCGTTTCTGGATCATCCGCGATTCCCTGTGACACGTCCCAAACAAATTATTATACGGGACGGATACAAATCCGTGTAGAGAATAGCCGGGGGCTAACAGCCCCCGGCTATTGTTCACGAGATTGGATTCCTGACGATCAAGAAACGACGCACCCCGACATTTGGCGTTCTTACCACCGCTACATCCGGCATATCCCGTTTCATTCTTTTCTCCTCCGCCTTCTGGAAAAGCTAGACTTGTATCGATCCACCAACGAACGATTCACCATGCAGACTCCCTATCCAACGGACTCCAGCCCGGATACCGACGCGGCGCTCGACGCGACGATCGCGCGGATCGGCCGGCTGGCAAATCCCGGCGGAGAGCGTGAAAACGGACCATTCAGCGGCGGCGGGGCCTTCGCGCCGGTCGAGCCGGACTCGTTCCGCGACGCCGGACTGACCGACAGCGAAGTAGAGGCGTTGGCGATGAAGTTCCTCCTTGCCCGCGGCGACGCCACCGGCCGGGAAATCGCCGGTCAGGTCAAGTTGCCCTTTGTGTTGGTCGACGAGTTGCTCCGGGAGTTGAAAGACAGCCGATTGGTCGTCCATCGCGGCTCGGCCCCGATGAACGATTTTCAATATCAGCTCAGCGACTTGGGCCGCGAGCGGGGGCGGAGATATTCGCAACACTGCACGTATTTCGGCTCGGCGCCCGTCTCGCTAAAGGATTACATCGCCGGCGTCAAGGCCCAGTCGTTGGCCGGCCAACACCCGACGGCCGACGACCTGCAACGCGCCTTCAAGGGCCTGCTGCTCGGCAAGAGCATACTCGACCGGCTCGGTCCGGCGATCAATTCCGGCCGGGGGCTGTTTCTGTTCGGACCGTCCGGCAATGGAAAGACCAGCATCGCCGAGCGGATCACCGCCGCCTTCGGACGGAAAATCTGGATTCCCCGGGCGATCGGCGTCGACGGCGAGATCCTCCGCCTATTCGACCCGATGAACCACGAGGAAGCGCCGCTCGCGCCGGGCAACGGGTTGTATGACCAGCGCAAGATCGACAAGCGTTGGGTCCGCGTCCGGCGGCCGACGATCGTCGCCGGCGGCGAGCTGACCATCTCGCAGCTCGAGGTGACGATCAACGCCTCGACGGGCATCTGCGAGGCCCCGCTGCAACTGAAGAGCAACTGCGGCACGCTGGTGATCGACGACTTCGGCCGACAGAGGATGCACATCGACGAGTTGCTGAACCGCTGGATCGTGCCGCTGGAGAAGCGGATCGACTTCCTCAGTCTCCCCAACGGCAAGAAGATCCAGGTTCCCTTCGATCAGCTCGTGGTCTTTTCGACCAACCTCGAGCCGCGAGACCTGGTCGACGAGGCATTCTTGCGGCGAATTCCCTACAAAATCGAGGTGATCGACCCGACCGAGGACGAGTTTCACCGCCTCTTCGAGTTGATGGGCCGAGAGTTGGGGATTCCGTATCGCCGCGAGACGGTCGATTATCTGATCGCCGCCCATTATCGGCGCGTGCATCGCCCGTTCCGGTTCTGCCATCCCCGCGACCTGCTGCTTCAGGTCCGCAACTACTGCAAGTATCTCAATTGCCCGGCGGAGATGACCAACGAGCATTTCGACCGGGCGGTGGAAAACTACTTCGCGGTAATGTAGGGCGTTTTTTCGTTCTTGACAGCTTGCAGCAACTTGCCTACATTGAAGATTGAAGGGCAAGGCTGATTCGGAACGCTTTCTTACGTGTTGGAGATGGCGAAATGAATACCATTCAAGCGGTTTATGAAGACGGCGTGTTCCGGCCGATTGGCGATGTCGCCTTGCCGGACAGGGCACGAGTCGAATTCGAGCCACGATTGCTCGAACCTCAGCAGACAGATGCGATGCGGAAGGTGTTTGAGATACTATCGGAGTCGTTTGATTCAGGACAGGGGGACCTAGCTGCCAGGCACAACGAACACCAACCATGAAGCAGCTTGTATTCCTTGACACGGTTGGAATGTTGGCGACGTGGGACCGTTCGGACCAGTGGCACCACAACGCGCGACGCGCATATTCGCTCCTTGAACCAACCAGCACGACCCCGCTCAGCACTACCCTTGTTCTCGCGGAGTGTGGCAACGCACTGGCACGTACGTCATTCCGCGCGAGGGTCGATGAGTTTCGGAAACATCTCGAAGCAACCGGGAATCTGGTTTGGCCGACGGCGGAGGATTGGCGTGCGGCATGGGCCGCATACCGCGGGGGGCGATTCGACCAGGCCGGGTTGGTAGACCAGGTCTCCTTCGTGGTCATGCGGCGTTTGGACATCACGCAATCGTTCACCAACGATCGGCACTTCCGCGCAGCCGGCTTTGAGACGCTGTTCTAGCATCCACCAGCAATTGCTTGGCGCGCTTCATCCCAAGAAATTGCTTCGACCGACCCGTTGTCTAGATCGGCAAGACGCCGACGGACCTCCTCGGCCCAGGCAGTCTGAGCATCGGGGTCGAATGGTTGATCCAAACTCTCGATCAACGACGCGGCCAGATCGGCGCGATCTTTGTCGGGAAGGCGAAGAGCGGTATCGAGGAGTTCTTGTATCGCGGCATTCATACTCTCATTTTAACACTGCGGCCCGTTCCCGGCAATGCACCCTTCATGTCACCCCACGATCCGCTTCCAGCGATCGAGGTTCCACTGGACCTTCTCGGCCTGGGTCATCTTGCTGAAGTCGGGCATTTCGGCCGATTGAGTCGAGGCGGGTTGCGATGGGCGAGGCTTGTGGACGGAA